>JAMDBX010000027.1 GCA_023487645.1 Patescibacteria group bacterium
TTGGCCCAGTGAAAGCTCCAGCGACGAAAATCCCTTCCTTTGGAGAACTAACCGGGGCAAACGGCTGGGTCAGACAAAAGCCGTATTTATTTAGCTCAAGACCAAATTTTTCTGCGATTTCACTGGCGTATCGCGGGGATATCAGGCCAGTGGATAAAACAACCAGTTCGTATTCTCCAGATAATTTCCTATCATGTTCAGTCAGATATTCAATCCTGAGATTTTTTGTTTCCGGCACTTCGGTAATCGTGGGTGGGCGACACCTTATGTAATTTACGCCTAGCGATTTTGCTCGATTGTAGTATTCTTCAAACCCTTTACTGAATGCCCGCATATCTATGTAAAATATGTCGCATTTTAAGCCTTCTTCCACGTGTTCCTTGGCAAGGATTGCTTCCTTTGTGGCATACATGCAGCAAACGGCAGAGCAGTAATCCCTCTCGAAATCACGCGACCCGACACATTGTATAAAGGCAATTCTCTTAGGAGTTGAACCATCTGAAGGCTTTCTGACCTCCCCTGAATAAGGTCCTGAAGCAGATAATATTCTTTCAAATTCAATGGCATTTACAACATTTGGAAAGCGCCCATAACCAAGCTCCGGCTTTTTAGCTGCATCAAAAATTTCATAGCCAGGTGCCAGAACAATCGCTCCGACATCTATTTCAATCAGCTCTTCAGCAGGCATATCATGACAGATAGCCTCAAGTTTACAAACTTCCACACACTGCAGGCATTCTGAGCATCCACCACAACTTAAACAACGTTTTGCTTCAGCTATAGCCTGCTCCTCATTATACCCCAATTCTATTTCATCAAAACCCAAAATTCTCTTCTCTGAAGAGAGCTTTGGTACTTCAACTCTTGGTTTATGTTCTATCTTTCTTTCTGGAAGTGTGGCTAATTTTTTTTCTAACTTTTCTCTACCCTTTTTAAGGTCTTCTCCTCTTAAATAACGGTCAATAGATATAGCTGCTTCATGACCCTGAGCTATTGCATCAACTACAAACCCTGGTCCACTTACTACATCACCACCAGCAAAAACCCCCGGAATATTGGTTTCAAATGTAATTTTATCAACTTTAAGCAGCCCCCTCTCCGTAAGTAATACCCCATCTGCAGCCTTTAATAAAGAATATTCAACTACCTGTCCGATTGCTACTATAATAGTATCAGCTCCAATAAATTTTTCTGTTCCCTGTTTTAATAAGGGATTAAACTTACCTTTTCCATCAAATACTCTTATACAATCCAGCGTTTCAAGACCAATTGCCTTTCCATTATCACCAATAATCCTTTTTAGCCCTAAAGAGTCAAGAACTTTTATCCCTTCCTCTCCAGCTTCTTTTATTTCAATTTTATGGGCAGGCATATCTTCTTTTTTCTCCAAGCAAACAATAGATACTTCCTTTCCTCCCAAACGTAAGGCAGTTCGAGCTACATCCAGTGCTACATTTCCACCACCAACAACCAATATTTTCTCTCCAACTTTTACCTTCTTACCAAGACTAACTGCCTGTAAAAAATCAGTAAAGCCTGAAACCCCTTCCAAATTCCCACCTTCAAGAGGCATTATATGCCATCTTGCAGGCATTTCTTCAGCAGCTACTTCAGGTTTAATACCTATTCCCAGAGTTGCCAGGTCAGGGAATTGTCCAATGGCTGGAATAGCTATATCAGCTTTAATTATTACTTTTTCCTTGCTCTCATCAGGAATTGGACTTGGACGGCCTGAATCATCAAGCGGACCCAGCTTCATAGGCATACATTCCACGCCTACAACCCTACCCTCTACATCCCCTAAAATCCTTGTTGGAGCAAGAAGAGTATGGATTTTTATACCCTCATTTTTTGCCTCTACAAGTTCCTCTCTCTTTATTGGAAGTTCGTTTTCAGAACGGCGATAGATAATAAATGCTTCTTTCGCTCCCAGGTGCAATGCTGTCCTTACAGAATCTATGGCTATATTACCCCCACCAATAACTGCTACCATCTTATCTTTAAAATCAACCTCTCTACCTGGACGTACACTTTGAAGGAAGCCAACACCATGAATAACTCCATCTAAATTTTCGCCTTCAATATTTAAAGTCAGGCTCTTATGGGTTCCAATTGCAATAAAAATAGACTCGTATCCTCTGTTAAAAAGATCATTTAAAGTTAAATCTGGACCAATTGCGGTATTGGTGAGAATTTCTACTCCAGCCTCTTTGATGACGTCAATCTCATAATCTATAACCTCAGGAGGTAGACGGAATTTAGGTATACCCAATCGAAGCATTCCACCAGCCACTGACGAAGCTTCAAAGATTACCACCTGATATCCCATTTTAGCCAGATCATATGAAACAGTAAGCCCTGCTGGTCCAGAACCAATTACAGCTACTTTCTTATTTTTTCTGGGAATTTGTACTACTTTTTCTGTAAGGTTTTTTTCAATTTCTTTTTCTGTTTCTTTTTCTTTATACCAATTATACATTTCATAATCTGCTGCAAATCTTTTAAGCGCCCTAATAGACAACGATTCATCTACTTCTTTCCGGTTACAAATATCTTCACATGGAGCATTACAAGTTCTACCGCAAATTGCAGGAAGTGGAATTCTTTCTCTAATTACTTCTAAAGCCTCTTTAAATTTCCCTTGAGAGATTAATGCAATATAGGCTTGATTATCACAACCTGCAGGACATGCACTCCTGCAGGGAGAGAGGTTTCTTTTATCGATTGCGAATTTATTAGGCACAGCCTGAGGAAATAAGCGGTATATTGCCTTACGCTTTCCAAGATTTTCATCAAACTCATTTGGCAGCTCAACAGGGCATGCCTGAGCACATTCCCCGCATCCCGTACATTTTTCTTCATCAATATAACGCGCCTTCTTTTTAACAGTAACCTTGAAGTTCCCCGCAGAGCCATTAACTTTGTCAACCTCAGCATTGGTGATAATCTCTACGTTCGGGTGCCGGCTAATAGTGACCAACCTCGGGGCAATAGTGCACATGGCACAATCCATAGTGGGGAAAGTCTTATCCAGTTTAACCATCGCTCCACCAATGGAGGACTTATTGTCAACCAAATAAACCTTGAGTCCGGAATCGGCTAAATCCAATGCGGCTTGCATTCCACTTATGCCGCTACCAACAATCATTACCGCCCCAACTTTATCAGACACTTTATTTCACCCCCTCTAAAAGCGACTTGCTTTCTTTGGGCAGTTTCATTCGGATTGTCTCTTCTTTGACTGCGTTAAAGTACATCGCCAGCGGGCGATAAAGAAAGTGGGTCCACTTGCTAAAGGGCACAATGATGAGTGCCCATTGGCTAAGTACTACTAAATGGATGGCATAAATAACATAACCAACCTGTTTAAGTCCCAAGGATAAAGAGATATAGGCGAGGAAGAACGTAAAAATCATCGTGAATAACCATATTGGAAACATCCAGTCACTAAATTGAGCAAACTTTTGCATTACTTCTCGTTTCTTGAAACGGTCAGTAATTAGTATCGCTGTAAAGACAAGTAAAACAGCGGGAATTACAATCATTACTAGCTTGAATGGGTGATAAGCCGAATAAGAATAAGTCTTAAACCATCCTGCAAACACCGTTAGGATCATAGTGAGTAGATACCCGCTAACAACAAACAAGTGCTTTAACCAAAAACCCCAGAGGCCTTTCTCTTTACATTTTCTAATCTGTAGTTGTGTGAAAGCATGGAGGACCAGAGTTTTAAGTTCAGTAAGATAAAGCGAGAAAGGCGGTTTGGGATTACTCCTACCCAATGTAAACCAGTGCATCCGCAGGATATTCGGAATTAAAACAATAAGCAACACAGCAAAGACTGCGCAGAGCTCAAAAAGGTGCCCGAATCCAAATAGCAGCTGAGGTATATATATATATATATAATTGAGGCAAGCATGGCAA
>JAMDBX010000026.1 GCA_023487645.1 Patescibacteria group bacterium
AGCCGGTTTAGGTTTAGGATTGTCGCCTTTGACCAATGCAGCTACCTCCTCAGTTCCTTTGGCGGAAGTGGGAATTGCCTCCTCGGTTTTGGCCTTGGCCCGAAATGTGGCCGGAGCTTTTGGGATCGCCATTTTTGCCACTGTTTTGTCAAATAGCACTACTTCACACTTGCTGGCTATCCAGCAGCATTCAGTAGTTAATACAGTAGATCCAAATGTATTCAGACAGGTAGTTCCATTGATGATTACCAAAGCCAATATTTTGGCTTTTTCGTCTGTATTTAAGACAGCCACACTCTTTCTGCTAATTGGTGGGGTAGCGGCATTATTTGTAAAAGAAAGCAAAAAAGATTTTAGCGGTAAAGCTGATTTGGATCACCCGATTGAAATTTAAGAGGACTTAATTAAATAGCGATAAATTGGGAATTGGAGCGGTATTTTGTAAGATAAAATTTTGGGCATAGAGATAAATGGCCAGTAGGACAATCGGCAGAATTATTTTGAACTCGCGGCTAGTTAAGACTTTTTCAAAAGCAATTAAAACAAATGGGGCAACAGGTAGTAAGTAGCGGCTGATGTCACGGTGAATGACAAAGGTGGATGCGGCCAGATAAGTTAGAACAAAAAAAGCCAGAGGATAGAGTTTTTGTTTTATCAGCATTACTCCTCCCAAAAATCCCAATATAAATATGTAGATAATATCCTCCAGCCAAATATCCCCCACCCAAAATTGATGTTTGTTAAATACCTGGAAAGGAGGGAAAGTTAAATGAATGTTGTCGCCGCTATGAAAATAAGCCCAAAAGTCACCGTAAGCTTGACCGTAAAAATAAAATATCCCCAAGAGTCCCAAGGGAATTAAAATCAAGGGAAAATATTTTAGGTGATTAAGCCAGGTTTTTTGGAAGCCAATTACTTTGTTTAGCAGATAGAATTTGTAATGTACATACAAAAAAAGCGCAATAAAAAGTAAGATTCCGGGAGGTCTGGTAATTTGAGCCAGTAAGCCAAAAACTGCTGCGGCAACTATATTCAAAAATCCATTTGACTGCTCGAACTTCATGAAAAAGTAAATGGCTGCGATAATAAATAAAATAAAAGTTGGTTCCGATGATCCGACGCTGTGCACAATTATCCAGCGGGCCGGCAAAAGCAGGAAAAGTAAACTGAGGAAGAGCGGGTGGGTACTAAGTTTAAAATCTCTGACTAAAAAATAGAAAGACCATGAGGCAAGGATGGTAGAGAGCAGCGAAGTAAAAAGCATGGATTTAAGAAAACCCAGGAATGGTGCGAAAGCGGTAATTAAAATTGCATAACCGGGGAAGTGGGAAGCGAAATAGTTTGCTGGTAGGGATTGATGTAGTCCGACGATTAAATTTGGGTTATAAAATGTTTTGGCAATAATGACATATTCCAGGCCGTCAAAATTGCGGTAGATAGTATAAAAGCCGTTGCTAAAATTTAATCCCCAAAAATTAGGAATGGCTAGAAAATGCGGCAACCAGATGAAAAAAGTAATGGCAATTGTCAGACCTGCTAGAATACTTAAATCTTTGAATTTGGAGCCCACTAGGTTATTATATTCGATATAATAGTCAACGTCTATTATATACTTTAACTATAAATGATCAATAAACTTTCGGCTTTTTTCCCGGTTTTTAATGAAGAGGGTAATGTCGAGCAAACAGTAAATAAGGCCATCCAAGTTTTAGAGAAACTAAAACTGGAGTATGAAATCATTGTAGTTAATGACGGATCTACAGATAAGACAGCAAAAGTTTTGGATGATTTAGCTAAGAAAAACAAAAAAATTAAAGCAATCCATCACCCGAAAAATTTAGGTTATGGTGAGGCATTAAAATCCGGTTTTTATAATGCCCGTTATGACACCATCGTTTATACAGACGGGGATGGCCAGTTTGATTTTTCAGAGGTAACTAAATTTTTGGAAAAGATAGAAGACTATGATTTAGTAATTGGATATAGAATTAAGCGGCAAGACTCGGTTCTGCGAAAGTTATTCGGGAAAGGGTGGAGGATGACCCTTTTGACCATTTTTGGTTTAAGACTTAAAGATGTTGATTGCGGTTTTAAGATGGTTTCAAAAAAGGTTTTGGAAAAGATTCCTCATCTGGAGTCGCAAAGAGGGGCGATGATTAATGCGGAATTGGCAATTAAGGCCAGTAAATTCGGTTTTAAGGTTGGTCAGGTGGGGGTAAATCATTATCCCCGTTTATCCGGCAAGCCCACGGGAGCTAATTTGCGGGTGATAATTAAATCTTATGTAGATTTACTAAAGCTTTGGTGGAAGCTGAAAAATCAAAAAGGTCTGTTTTTTATTCTTTTGGGAATTGTAGCACTAGCTACCTTCTTAAGATTTTACGAACTTTCAGGGTATATGACCTTTTTGGGAGATGAAGGGCGGGATGCAATTGTAGTAAAAAGAATTTTAGTAGATCACCACATACCCTTGATCGGTCCGCCAATGTCGGTAGGAAATATTTATTTAGGCCCGCTTTACTACTATCTGATGGCAATCCCGATGGCTCTTTTTTGGCTTAACCCAGTGGCGGCTGCCGGTTTAGATGCTTTTTTGGGAGTTTTGACGGTAATTTTAATTTATTTTTTTGGCAAAACTTGGTTTAACAGATCGGCTGGGTTGATAGCAGCTTATTTATATGCCATTTCGCCGGTGACAATTATTTATTCCCGGTCTTCCTGGAATCCTAACCCAACTCCTTTCTTTGCTCTGCTGGGTATTTTTAGTTTGTACAAAGTATATAAAACAGGTAACTTCTTATGGTTAATTTTAACCGGAACCGCTTTGGCTGCGGCAATACAAATGCATTATCTGGCTTTAATTCTTTTACCGATAGCTTTAATTATTTGGTTATTAGGTATTTTTGTTTCCGCGGGTAGTGTTCGCTTTAAAAATATTTTTAGCGGTATAGCCGGAGGAATTGTAGCTTTTTTGACGATTATGTCTCCTTTAGTTTGGTTTGACTTTAGACATAATTTTTTAAATTACCGGGCATTAACAGAATTATTTGGCGGCGGAGGCGAAGTTAAGAGTGATATTGCGGCAAATATTGCAAGAATCCCTGGCCTTTATTCTAATAATTTAATTGGTAGATATATTGGTGCAGAAAATCTTTATTTAGTTATTTTAATCTCAATACTGGTTCTTGCAGCGTTAATTTACAAGTTCTCCTATCGCAGTTGGCACAAAATGGCTCTGGCTATTTGGTTAATAGTGGGATTATTCGGCCTGACTTTTTATCAGCAAAGTATCTATGACCATTATTTGAATTTTTTAAATCCGGTACCGTTTTTGCTTTTCGGATCAATTACCCTTTTTGTCTCCAGTATTCCTAATAAAATGAAATGGCTATTCTATGGGGGTATTACGATTCTTTTGATTATTTTGACAGTAGTTAATCTGCAAAGGAACCCGTTTTTAAGCCCTCCCAACAATCAATTAAGAAGGACACAAGATGTGGCTAAATTTGTAATTGATAAAGCTGAAGGTAAGGATTTTAATTTTGCTTTAATTGCCAAAAGTAATTATGATTCAGCTTATCAATATTATCTGGATTTATATGGTCATAAGCCAAAACAAGTTCCTTTGGATATAACTGAGCAGCTATTTGTGGTTTGTGAAGATTCAACTTGCGATCCTACCCATAACCCAAAGTATGAAGTGGCGGCATTTGGCTGGTCCAAAATTGACTGGATGGAGGAAGCTT
>JAMDBX010000068.1 GCA_023487645.1 Patescibacteria group bacterium
ATCACTCTTTAATCAAAGATTTAACAAAATTCATTATTTTAATATAACAACTTAATTTTAGTTTTTCAGTAATTTTTTTCGCAAAGCCCCATCGATTTAACCACCGTTTCCTTCGGTCGGCAAATGCATGTGCTCCAAATATTCCTCCACATCAAAGGCAGCTTTACAACCGGCCCCGGCTGCAGTAACTGCCTGCCGGTATTTATGATCAGATACATCACCAGCCACAAAAACTCCGGCAATGTGAGTACGACCTTCCGGAGTAACAACTATATAGCCCTTTTCATCCAACTCCAGTTGACCCTTTAAAAAATCAGTATTCGGCTTGTGTCCAATAGCAACAAATACTCCCTCAAGCTGAATTTCGCTAGTTTTTTCATTATGAATATTCTTTAATCTGACTCCGGTCACTTTCTCTTCGCCCAATACTTCTTCAACTACCGAATTAAAAATAAAATCAATATTTGGCTTGCTTTTAACCAATTCTTGTAAGGCCGGTTGCGCCCGCAGCGCATCTCTTCTATGAATGATGGTAACTTGCTGACAAAGTTTAGACAAATAGTTTGCCTCCCGTAAAGCCGTATCCCCTCCTCCCACGATGGCCACTTTTTTACCCTTGAAGAAAAAACCGTCGCAGACTGCACAGGCAGATACGCCTTTTCCCCGCAATTTTTGTTCTGACTCCAGTCCTAACCAGCGGGCTGAAGCACCGGTCGCAATAATTACTGACTGAGTTCTAAATTCGGAGCTCTCGGTTTTAACAACCAATGGTTTGGTTTTAAAGTTAACCGAAACCACATTCTCGCTTGCAAACCGGACATTAAACCGTTCGGCCTGTTTGCGCATTTTTGCCATCAGCTCCGGCCCCTGAATGCCTTCCGGAAAACCGGGAAAATCGTCCACATCTGTAGTTAGCATTAATTGTCCGCCTGCCTCACTACCGGTAATAACCAACGGGTTTAAATTGCCTCTGGCAGCATAAATTGCGGCTGTCAAACCGGCCGGTCCGGAACCGATAATGATCAGTTTCTCAGTTTTTTCCATTTTTGCTTGAAAATTAAGCTTTTACCTTCTTCTTACACTAGGGGTAGCCGTCTTTTGTTTAACCGAACCGCTTGCCTCTTTAGGAGTAGCAGACGGACTGGCTGTTGCAGTAGCAATAGGTGTAGGTGTAACCTGAACCTGTTGTTCTATCCTCGGAGCGATAGACGACTGAACCCGACTTCTAAGCCATATCAAATACCCTGCAATCACTACCAATATCAACAATATCACTACAATTGAAACATTTCTGCTCACAAACTCACCTCCTCTGGGCAAGCGCTTCTATCTTAAACCTTTTGCTTTCGCAAAATCAATACAGAAGCAAGAAATCCTACTGCCGCCCCCAAAAGTCCCCCACCTAACACATCTGATAACCAATGCTCGCCCAAATACACCCGGGTTAATCCCATCAGAAAAGCCAACAGTACAAGAGACGATAAGACAGTAAGCCTAAAGAGTGATTTTTTGGAAGAAAAAACCAATATGACTACAAAAACTGTAATAATAAAAATTGTCCGGGTCATGTGTCCTGAAGGATAGGAAAAATTAGTGTGGATATAAAAGGTAGGTAAATTAGTGGGTAAAACACTGCGGTGAAAGAAAAGCGGCGGACCGGGATGAAAAACCACCAGTTTACCAAACACCTCTCCCATTGAAGCCGGAACAATCATTAACCATCCTAATATTGCCAACCACCTACCCCGGATTAAAGCCAAAGTCGCCAGAATCATACAAAAACCCACCGTCACCTCAGCGCTACCTAATAAACTAAAATAGGAAAAAATACCGTCAAAGCGACGGGAAATATGATCCTGCAGTTTAACCGTGGTATCAAAATCAATTTTTTGCCAGCGTTCTTTGGCCACCGTATAGGAAAAATAGGTAAAAAATACAGTAAAAACTGCGGTCAGCAGGAATAATTTAGCTTTCATTTAAGGATGGAATCTCCAAAGGCACAAGACAAGACTAATAAATAAGCAATATTTTAATTATACACTAATTTAACTTAACGGCCCAACAGCTTACTGCTGGACAGCTTACTGCTGGAATAATTACCGATAGACTTAGTCACCAACTGCAGTTTGGCTCCGACCAATTCAGCCGTTCTTTGATGATGAACATTACCGGCATCTTTTGAAGTTATGGCAATCACATCAGGCTTGATTTGACTTATCAATTTATCATAACCAGCATTGGATTTGATAAAAGGCAACATCACCACAAAATCAACTGTACCCAGAGCGGATAAAACTTGGGCCCGCTCCTTTTGAGTGTGAACAGGCCGGTCAGAACCTTTTAATTGTTTAACTTTTTGATCACTTTCCAAAAAAACTATCAGCATATCCCCGACCTGTTTGGCCTTCTCCAAAAAAACGGTATGCCCCGGGTGCAAAATGTCAAAACATCCGCCTGCCAACACTACAGCCTTACCCGTTTTTTTAGCGTTTTGACAAACTTTAACAATTTTGCTTACCGATAGAATCTCTGCCATATTTATGGAATTACACCGAAGTTATGATACACTTTTAATCATGGACAATCCAAAGATCGCTACCATCAAAGAACTCAGGGAAAGCTTCAGCCCCATTAAAAACATCAATATTATACATCACAATCAATTAACCACCCTGGATAAATTAGCTTTATTTGTGACGGAGAAAATTGGCAGCATGGGGTTTTTCTTCTTTATTTTGGCCTTTAATCTTAGCTGGATTGCCTGGAATACCTGGGCCCCTAAAGACTTAGTGTTTGATCCGGCTTTTAGCTTTTTAATCTTGCTTTTTATCAATAATATCCTGCAGATTTTATTTATGCCTTTGATTATGGTAGGACAAAACTTACAAGGCCGTCACGCCGAGCTTCGGGCCGGACATGAGTATCAAGTCAATATTAAAGCTGAAAAGGAAGTTGAGACAATTTTGCTCCATTTGGAAAATCAACAACAGTCAATCTCCAAAATCTTAGAAAAAATAGATAATTTAAGTCGCAAGTAATTTTGCTTTGGCTTTAGCTGCTGCTTTTGCTTTAAGCAAGGAGGCAGTTTTGGATTTTCTTTCAGCAATAGCCTTATCAACCAATTTCTGACACTCGGAATCCGGGCAAACAGTTTGAGTATGAATTACTACCGTTGCGCCAATTTTTTCCTCCCAAGTTTTACCATCTACCCTTTCCTTACCGCAATTAATACAAGGGTTACTCATATGAAGTGAGCGGAGTATAACAAAAAATATTTATTAATTCAATCTTTTTAACTAATAACGGGGAGCCAGAATCAAAAAATAAATTAATCCGTAAATAATCGCTCCGATTATTAAGTAAATAACGATCCATTGCCATAACGGCCGTTTACCGTAATATTCTTTCTTTTCATAATCATCCTTATCGTATGCCATCTTAAAGCAAAAGCCATCATAGCCTCCCTTTAAAAAATTTACAGTAATTTAAATTACAACTGTTGACCGGCCAGGAACCCTTGCCCGTCATGAGTCTTGGGATGGTATTTTTTGGCGGTCTTTTCCTTAGGAATTAAGATATAGTCCAATATTTCATCGGCATGTTCCATAAATTTAAACTTCAATTCTTTTTTGATTTCCTCAGGTACATCAATTAGGTTTTTCTCGTTCCCTTT
>JAMDBX010000005.1 GCA_023487645.1 Patescibacteria group bacterium
CTTTTTTATCACTACCGCCAACACTTTTTCCTTGATACCTCCAACTTTTAAAACTTTACCGGAAAGAGTTACCTCCCCCGTTAAAGCCAAATCTTTTTTAACCTTTCTTTTAGTCAGCGTCGAAGCCAAAGAGGTGGCAATGGCAATACCAGAAGAGGGACCGTCTTTAGGGATCGCTCCCGAGGGCACATGGACATGGATATCTGATTTATAATAAAAATTATCGGCAAAACCTAAATTCCGGGAGCGGGAGCGGACATAAGATAAAGCAGCTCTGGCTGATTCTTGCATCACCTCACCTAACTGCCCGGTAATAGTTAAATTTCCCTTACCGGGAGTTAAGGCAGACTCAATAAAAATTGTCTCCCCTCCCACTGGTGTCCAAGCCAAACCAGTAGCCACTCCCACTTCATTTTGTTCCTCTTTGGCAGTCGGCTCAAATTCCTCCGGCCCTAAATAATCAGCCACATTAGATTCAGTGATGGTAATTAAACCGTTATTTTGGCCTTCAGCCTGAGCCAAGGCTATTTTCCGAGAAATTTCCGCCAATTTTCTCTCTAGCTCTCTGACTCCCGCCTCCCGGGTATAACGGTTGATAATTTTCCGGATCATCTCATCTTCCACTTTCAATTTATCCTCATTTAATCCGTGAGCAGAAAGCACCCGAGGCATTAAAAATCGCCGGGCGATGTGAAATTTTTCTTCATCAGTATAGCCGGGAAACTCAATAATCTCTAACCGGTCACGCAAAGCCGGTGGAATAGGATCTAAAATATTGGCGGTAGTGATAAAAAAGACTTGGGATAGATCAAAAGGAATTTCAATATAATGATCAGAAAAAGAGTTGTTTTGAGCTGGATCTAAAACTTCAAGTAGAGCTGAAGCCGGATCACCCCGAAAATCTGCGCCGATTTTATCGACTTCATCCATCATAAAAACCGGGTTTTTACTGCCAGCAGTGCGCATTCCTTGGATAATTCTTCCTGGAAGCGCCCCCACATAAGTCCGTCGATGGCCACGAATCTCCGCCTCATCCCGAATACCTCCTAAAGAGATGCGCACAAAATGTCGACCTAACGCCTTGGCAATCGATTGACCTACAGAAGTTTTACCCGTCCCCGGAGGCCCCACAAAAACCAAGATATTACCCCGGCTTTTACCTCCGGTAAGTTTTTGGACAGCCAAATATTCCAAAACCCGTTCTTTAGCCTTTTTTAAACCATAATGATCTTTATCCAAAACCTCCCGGGCTTTTTTTAAATCCATATTACTACTGCTACTCTTACTCCAAGGAAGATCAGCAATCCATTCTAAATATGTCCGAATATAAGGAGCTTCTGCACTGCTGGCAGGCATATGTTTCAGCCGCCGTAACTCATCTAAAACCTTACCTTCTGAATCTTTGGGTATCCCTGCTTGGAGAAGCTTTTGTTCTAACACATCGTACTCTTTTTGTTCTTCAAAAATCCCTAACTCTTTTTCAATCGCTTTTAACCTTTCACGCAATAAAAATTCTTTTTGAGTTTCTTCAACATCCTTTTCCACCTCATTTTGAATCCGTTGCTCCGCCTGAGCAATATTTAACTCTCCCGAAAGTTTAGCGACCAAAATTTCCAAACGTTTATGGACATCGAGCGTCTCCAAAAGAGTCAATTTTTCCGGAAAATCCATCTTCAATACCCAGGAAATTAAATCACTGGCTTTTTCCGGAGACAGACGCTCTTTTTGCAGATCCTCCATCAACATTAAAGGAATTTGGCCTTCCATTTGCAAAATCTTTTTTAAGCGATCCAAAGCAGTCCGGGATAAAGCTTCCAACTCCATATTTTCTTCCTCGGCAATGACCTCTGAGGGAAATTCTTCCACCTCAGCAATCGTCACTCCATTTTTTTGAAACTCATTGATAACTTTTACCCGACGTAACCCTTCCACTAAAAGACCGGTGATGGTTGGTCCTAGTGACCAATGCTCATCAATCAAAGCTACTACCCCAATTTCACTTTTGCTGCCATTTTTCTTAAAAAGGATAGTTACCAGGTGGTTACTTTTATGAGCCTGATCCACTGCCCGAGGAACGTCTTCTCCTTCTAAAACCAAGGAGATTTTCTCTGTAGGAAAAACAATTGCTTTGGTTAAAGTTACCGCCGGATAAACATTTATCTGATCACTCATACACCAGGATCATCATACCTACAACACGAGGATTTCGCAGTAACCTTGATCACTATCAGTTGGTATAAATGTAAAAACTGGAAGTTTTATCTGGTTCTAAAATAGTATTAATTTTTCTAAAAGAACCCAAATTCTCTTTTAATCCATCAACATTGTTGTAATTGAGAAGAAGTATGGAGTTACTGTTTAATTTATCTGTATCTATCAGATCCGGCAAAAGATAGACAGTTTGGGGAAGTAAATCTAACCGATGGTGTTTTAACAGATAAAATTTCCAATAGCGATCAATAAATTCCACTCTTTTGTCTAAATAAATAGTCTGTCCTGAAAAATTCCCTTCCTGTTTAATTACTGACTCCAAGGCACCGGGAATATTGTAACGGAAATCTTTATAACTGCGCAGAGGATAGTTTCTAAAATAATCATTCAAGAAAAAGGTAAATTGGATTAATCCGCAAATGACCAAACCTAGGCAAAGCAATCGCCAAAGCCCCTTTTTTGACCATAAAGTTTTAAACCCCAAAGTAGCAGCTAAAGCAGCAAAGGGCAGCATCACCAAAATCCGGGAGATACGAAAATTATCCCCGGCTATTGTGGCTGCCAAAGGAGCACTAAAAAAACCCAGAAGAATAATTTTGTGGACAGCAGTGGCTTTTTTCCTTAATTGATAGAGGCCAAAAGGTAAAAATATCAGTAACGGCCATAAAAAAACTCCAACTTGATGAGTAGAATGAATCAAACTGTTATCCCCGCGAAAGAATAAAAATCCAGGATGAAAATAATTAAGGAAAACTTGGGCCCGGGAGAGTAAACTGCTGGGAGTAAGAAGGGTCAAAATCCCTTGGGTGGCAGAGAGTTGAGTGCTATACAAATTAGTATAGCGAACCTGATCGGAAAGGGTATCCGGATAAATTTTCAGCCAGAAAAATAGAGGGATTAAGGGTAGCAAAAAAGCCAAAATTATTCCTCCCCCCTGCCACCATCTTTTCTTCAGATAATAAACAGCCACCACCAAGGTCATCAGTAAATAAATAGGCATGGTGATTTTGGCAGCATGATAACTGTGAACTCCTAAACCTAAAATTAATCCTCCCCAAAGAAGGTATTTTAAGTGCTGCTTTTCTAAAAAAAGTTGCAGACAATACAACCAGCCTAAAAGGAAAGGAGTGCTGTAGAGATTATCCAAAAGCAACCGGCTGTTGATAAAATGTGCTGGAGACAGGGCTAAAATTATGGCGGCAACATAGGCCCACTTTTGGCTGGAAAAAAACTTTTTAGCAATCAGCCAAAGCAAAAAGATATTCCCTACTCCCACTAAAACTGTAGACAATCGGATATTTACCTCCGTCAAAGGTAAAAATTTAAGCACCAAGGCAGTAAAATATGTAGTTATCGGTGTAGCCCACATTAACCCTAATTTTCCTAAAATAATATAC
>JAMDBX010000074.1 GCA_023487645.1 Patescibacteria group bacterium
CCGACCCAATTCATTACCGATATTACAACTCCTATTCAGATCCAAGTAGGCTCTGCTGATGATACGGTGCCACCCAACTTTTCCTCATCATTGAGTGGCAAACTGAAAAGCTCCAGCAAAAATGTTGATTATATTGAGTACCCCGGCGCTGATCACAACTTAACTCCCAGTCTTTCCCAGGTCATGTCACAAGCAATATCTTTTTTTGATAAATATTTAAAGTAGTCAGGAGTTTAAAATCTGTTTATCAATAATTTTCCCACTATTATCAACTGAATAAACTAAAATTTGGCCGATCGGGATTTCCAGTTTAGCAATATTTTCATCGGAAATATTTTCCAGAAATTTAACCAATGCCCGCAAAGAATTTCCATGCGCCACCGCTAAAACATTTTTGCCTTTTTGTAAATCCGGCAAGATTTTTTCCCTGTAAAAAGGCACTACCCTGTTATAAACATCCTTTAAGGTTTCACCCTCCGGCACCGGAAAATCCCAACCTCTCCTTAAGCGGGTAAACCTTTCCTGTCCCAATTCATTTTCCATCTCCCATTTATTCTTACCCGTATATATTCCATAATCCCGTTCATTTAAAGCCGGATTGGCTGCAACCGGACAAATCAAACCTAAACTATTACAAATCTCTTCAGAGGTCTGCTTAACCCTGCTAAGCTCAGAGGTATAAACTAAATCAATTCTTATTCCTTTTAAAGACCCTGCCATTTCTTTGGCCTGCCTTTTGCCTTCTTCGCTTAAGGGAATATCCGTTAATCCTTGCCACTTACCAGCTGCATTCCACTCAGTTATTCCATGTCTTGCCAAAATTAGATACGCCATATTTTTTCAATCTCCTCCAGTCTTCGATATTTAACTAACCTTTCCTGCTGTAAAGGGCAGCCGGATTTTAATCCGTCTGCCCCTAACCCCGCTGCGAAATCGGCAATAAAATTATCCATAGTTTCTCCGGACCGATGAGAGACAATAATTTTCCAACCATAACTTTTAGCCAAAACTGCCGCATTGATCGCTTCTGTTACCGAACCAATTTGATTGGGTTTAATAATTACGGCATTAACAGCATTTCTCTCATAGGCCAGCTTAATACTTTCTACGTTAGTTGTTGTTAAATCATCGCCCACAATCCAAACTTTTTCACCTAAATTGGTCATGATTTTTTCAAACCCTTCCCAGTCATTTTCCGCGAAAGGATCCTCTATGGAAAGTAGTTGGTAGTTAACAGCAAGTAGCTGGTAGTAAGAGATTAAGTCATCTCTATCCATAATCTTTCCGCTAACATTATATGAATCATTTTCCAAAAAAGTTGAAGCAGCAATATCAAGCCCTGATTTTGCATTTCCAGTTATTTTGCCCATCACTTCCTGCAAAATTCTTAGGCCAATTTCCGGATCTTTAGAAGGCACAGTAAATCCACCCTCATCTCCCATTTTTAATTTGCCAAATTCTTCATGTTCATATTCTGCCAATGCTTTAATAAATTCCCCAACCATATTTAAACTTTCCTTTGGTGAATTTGTTTGGGGAATAAATAAGTATTCCTGAAAGGGCAAGGAGTTTTCAGCATGCACCCCGCCTTCTATTAAATTAAAAAAACATAAGGGCAATTTTGTCTCTTGTTTAGAAATTTTGGAAATCAGTTGAAAAGTTTCCAGATTTTGCAGTTTAGCCCAAGCCCTAACAAAAGCAATACTTAGGGCTAAAATTAAATTACCACCTAAATTTTCTTTCTTTGGAGTTCCATCCAATTGAATCAAAAATTGGTCAAATTCTTCCAATGAATTAAAATCCCGAATTAACTTAGGTTTTATCTCATCCAATTTTTGGATGACTGCTTGAGGATCTAAAACAAATACCTCATTAGAACCTTTGCTTTTGCCCGATGGTACACTGGCAGCACCCTGTACTCCATCCACCACCAATTCCGCTTCCAGCGTTGGCTCTTTACGGGAGTCGTTTATTATCTTTAGATTAACTTGACCAATCTTCATCTCAACTTCGTTCTAATTTGTGGACAGCGAGAGTAGTTTGGATAAGAGTATCAGGGTTTAAGGAAATACTGTCAATACCGGCTTTGACTAAAAATTCCACAAAATCAGGGTAATCAGATGGCGCTTGACCGCAAATGCCAATGTATTTGCCCCGGGCTTTACATTTTTTTATTACTTGAGTAATCAAACCTTTTACACTTTCATCATTTTCATTGGCAATACCTTTAATTTTTTCATTACCGTCCCGGTCAATTCCTAAAGTTAGTTGAGTCAAATCATTGCTGCCGATACTCATCCCGTCAAACACATCCAAAAATTTATCAGCCAGTATTACGTTGGCCGGAATCTCACACATTACATAAACTTTAAGTTTGGGGAACTTATTCTTAGTCAAACCATTGTCTTCCATTAATTTGATAACTTTTCTACCTTCTTCCGCAGTCCGACAAAACGGCACCATCACCATGGTATTATTTAAACCCATTTCCCCGATCACCTTTTTGATCGCTCCAATTTCCAAAACGAAAGCTCGGGCAAACTCGGGTGAATAATAGCGGGATGCCCCCCTCCAACCAATCATCGGATTTTCTTCAACCGGTTCAAATAAATATCCGCCTAACAAAGACCTGTATTCATTAGTTTTAAAATCAGAAAAACGAACAATCACCGGGTTGGGATAAAAACTCGCGGAAATTTTGGCAATGCCGTAAGCCAGTTTTTCAACATAAAATTTTTTCTTATCAGGATATCCTTCAGTTTTTTTATTAACTGCAGCTTTAACTTTTGGCGGCAGTTTCTCATAATTAATTAAAGTTAGCGGATGAATGCCGATATTAGACGCAATAATAAATTCTTCACGGGCCAGCCCCACTCCTTTATTGGGCAGAAAGGATTTTTCAAAAGCGGTTTCCGGAGTAGCAATGTTAATCATAATATGAGTTTTAGTTTCCGGAATTTTTGAGGCATCGTGCTCCACCACCTTAAAATGCAATTTCCCTTGATAAACTACTCCTTCAGTACCGGAACAATCAACTGTAATCTCCTCACCGCTTTTGATTTTCGTTGTAGCGTGAACACAGCCAACAACTGCCGGAATCCCCAACTCCCGGGAAACTATCGCCGCATGAGAAGTCCGTCCGCCTTGATCAGTCACAATCGCTGAGGCAATTTTCATAATCGGCTCCCAATCGGGGTCAGTCATCTTTGTTACCAACACCTCCCCCTCTTTAAACGACTCAATATCTTTGGGATCCAAAATAACTTTGGCTTGGCCACTGGCTATTTTATTACCAACTGATGACCCGCTGACTATTTTTTCACCGCTACCTATTAACACATATTCGCGGATTTTCGAAAAATCCCTAACCGCATGCACTGTTTCCGGCCTGGCCTGAATCATGTAAAGCTTGCTGTCCACTCCGTCTTTAGCCCACTCGGTATCCATTGGCGTCCATTTGCCTTTTTTCTTGCTGTAATGCTCTTCAATTTTCATCCCCCAACTAGCCAACTTTAAAATTTCCGCATCGGTTAAAGTAAATGATTCTTTTTCTTTATCCGAAGTTTCCACTATTTTAGTCGGCCTGTCCTGGCCATAAACCATCTTTCTCATTTTGGTTCCCAGCTTTTTCTCGATGATGGAGGAGGTTTTTTTAAAGACCAAAAACTCATCTGGGATAACTTCCCCTTGAACAATCATTTCCCCCAACCCCCAGGAACCATTGATCAAAACCACATTAGGAAAACCTGTTTCAGTATCAAGCGTAAACATCACTCCGGAACAAGCCAAATCCGAACGGACCATTTTTTGCACCCCAACCGATAAATAAACCTTCAGATGATCAAACCCCTTATCAACCCGGTAGGAAATTGCCCGGTCCGTAAACAAAGAAGCCATACAAGCCCGAATCCCTTCCATAATATTTTCCACCCCCCTAATATTTAAGAAGGTTTCCTGCTCTCCGGCAAAGGAAGCTTCCGGCAAATCTTCAGCCGTAGCAGATGACCGAACCGCAAAAGCAGTATTCTTACCGTACTGTTTTTCAGCTTTTTCGAAAGCAACTTTGATGGCTTGTTTTAAATCTTCCGGTAAATTAGTACTTTTAATTTTTTCCCGGATATTTTTGCCCCGGTTTTGCAGGTTTTCTAAATTCTTGGTATTTAAGTCCTTTAGTTGTTCTTTAATATAATCAGCGAGTCCGGTTTGCGACAAGAAGTGTTTATAAGCAGTCGCTGTAACCACAAATCCGCCCGGAATATTAATATCCGTCCCCTTAAAGCTCTGAATCATTTCCCCTAAAGAAGCATTTTTCCCTCCCACCTCAGGAACATCACCAATATCAATCTCTTCAAAGTGTTTGATGTAACCCTCAGACATACCTAATCTTATTGTAGCCTAATTTATTTCAATTAATAAAGTATTGTTTTTGTTTTCTTTAAGCTTTCCTTCGAATTACGGAGAAAGAAAAAATAAATACCAATAAAGATAAGCTCACCAGCACTGCTTCCGACATATAGGGCAAACCCCTAAAGTAACGGTAAATGTAGGCGGCAAAAAACGGACCAATGATCCTGGCAACTGACTGCATGCCCTGATTTGCTCCCGAAACCCTACCCTGCATCTGGGGACCGACTGCGGCAGAAATTAAACTAGCCTCTGCCGGTTCAAACAAACCATCACCGATATTGAGAATAATTAAACCCAAATAAATCAAGATTACAGAAGCAAAAAAAGCAGTTGATGCTACAATTACAAATCCAACAAAAGTCAACACTAATCCCAATATCGCCACTCTTATTTCACCGAGTTTTGGCAATAATTTATTGATTAAAAACCCCTGGGAAAAATAGTGCTGATATTCCCGCCCGTTAACCCATCAATAATCCGGCCTAAAAATAATACCCACAATGCTCCGCCTATCCCCAACAAAATATAACCGATGGCTGAACCAAATAAACTAATCAAAAGAATTGGCTTTCTGCCGAATCTGTCGCTTAGCGCCCCTAAACCCGGTGCAGCAAAAAATTGGCAAAAGGCATATACAGACAAAAGTAATCCGACATATAAAGCAATTTCGTGTGGATTTGGGACATATTGTTCCACCATAAACGGCAGGATGGGAAAAAGAATGCTAAACCCCAGAAAGTTTAAAAACATGGTAACCAGGATAAAGATAAGTTTGTTGTTTTCTGAGGAAAAAAGTTTATTCATCAATTCCGAACCTCTTTTATCGAATGGTCATCATTGATAACAGTGACTTGCTGGGCATGGGCAGAATCATGAGCTAAATTTTTAATCTGGATGGCAGGGTGGACAGACCGCCAAAAATAGTAAACAAATTCCCGGATTTCCTCTTTGCTCATACCCTTTCCCTGCTTTCGCAACACCTCTTCAGCCTGATCCCTCCATTCTAAAGAAATTTGATAATTCGGCACATATAAAACATTCATAAATTCAATCAAATCCCACAAAGACAAATATTCATCCAACTTTTTATTAATATCTTTGGCAAACTGGATATGCTCCGGAGTATCTAAAGCAGGTAAACCACTCTCAAATACTGATTCATCTTCCACCCGCCTGGCCCCCAGCATCCAGCCGTCATAAAAAATAAAATCCGGTTTTTGGGTAACACTTTTCCAACCCACCCTGTCCCCATCTCCGCTCTCTGCCCCTTTGTCATATATTGGTATCTTTACTTCCATTCCATTCTGCATAACTTGCAGGTCCTTTAAGTTTTGGATGGCTAAAGTAATATCATGAGTAACACCGCGTCTAATATAACGGGGGTCTTTTTGGCGAAGTTCATTTAATTCGGCATGAGTCAGGTAATGATCATCAATCGATAAAGAAATTGAAGAATGGCCCAGGTGCTTAAGTAAAATTTCCAAAATCTCGCCTTGGGTAGTTTTACCGGTACCCTGGATGGCAGAAACACCAACGATCAAACCAATTGAATTGCCTTTTTTTTGTTTGACCTCAATTAACTTTTGAATGTACGGCAGATAATATCTGTTCAAATCCTGCTTCAAAACTTCTTTGGACACTTCCGGCCGTTTACCAAATACTGGCCTGAAGATTTCTAAATCCTTCTCCGGATCAAATTCCATATTTTCTCATTATACCTGAAATTAATTTTGTAAAATGGCATCATCAATCTTTGCCAAAGTTTTTCTGCATTTATTACTAAACTAAAAATTACTACGGCATATATAACCCCTACTACAATATCAAAAACATAATGTTCCCCAAAATAGACAATTGAAAACCAAACGCCTAGCATATACGGCAAGAATAACAACCCTTTAGCTTTATATTTCCGGACTAAAAAGAGCAGAATAAGAAACGGATAAGCTGCATGAAGCGAGGGAACTGCAGCTACCAAATTAACGCCGATAAATTTATAAACTGAAGGCAGATTAATTGAATGCGGAAGATTAACAAACACCTGATCCATCACCTTGTGAACCGGCGGAATTAATCCTTGCTGAGCTGCCATCCAGGGCGGCGTGGCCGGAAAAATTACATAAGTAAAAAAAGCAGCATAGGAAAGTAGCAGTAACGCCAGAAAAAATCGGCGAAAGTATTCTTTATCTTTTAACCAAAAAATGAAACCGATTATCATGGGGGCTATAAAATGCGACATATATAAAGCCGTTCCTAAATAGTCATACCAGTGAACTAAACCGTCAGAAAATAATGCACTTTGCAAGCTATTTGTCGGCAGGCTTCCAAAAAGCGCTTTGTCGAAATTAATCATCGGATAAATATTGGCCGCCTGCGTCAGCTTTGGCGCCAACCCCCGAAGATAATCATAACTAAGCAAAAGTAATATCGGGATAGACCAATCATGTATAAATTGCTTAGTTCTGCCCAGAATGAGAGTAATAAAAAGCGCAACTAAGAAAAAAAGGTCAGGAGAAAGCCAAGTTCCATGCCGGATTAAAAAGATGCTGACAATTACAAAATAGGCAATTGGCAGGAAGAGGGTGACTTTGTGGTATTTTCTACTCATCCGTTAGTTTTATTATCCATCATACCAAACCGGTTACTATTTATGATACTGCTGAGTTACCATACCAACTAGTCCAGACAACAGATGACTATTTTTGACTCTTGAATGGGTAATACCGAAAATAATAGTTGCTGTAACGACCGCAGCTGCCACTACCGGAATAATTACTCTTCGATTTAACATCTCCTCACCTCCCTTTAGTTTGAATGAGCTATTATACAACAATAAGCCAAAAGTGTACCGAGGGAAATTAATAAGTTAGTTGGCTAAAAACCACTTTTTCATTTGCTCTACTATTTCATCCCCTTGGGCTGTTTTAAAAACATCAGGGATTGGTTCTGTCAAAAATACGCCATTTAATTTTTTATTGCCTTCTTCTAAGGCTAACCCGATATTTTCTGCGGATGCCATTTGATTATTCCCTATATATCCATGTTCGGAAACGACCACCTCCGGAATATTGTCGCGTTTTGCCCAAGCTACAGCCCTGTCCATACTAGAATCAAAAAACTTTCTTAAGTCTTCTGTATTAGTAATACGGTCAGAAGGACCTATGACAAATCCTAATACATCATAACCTTTAAAATTCATCTTATCTCCCTCGCCATTATGTAAATCCCCTTTATAATACAGCTTGCCTGTATAATATTTTCTGACCAAAGGTACCATTTGCTGGGTCAGGAAGGGTGCCACCTTCATACCAAAAATTCCATCCGCTTCTCCCATGGGAGCAAACATATAAACATGGTATTTTTCGGCAATCTTAGCCATATCCTCAACCACCTTGTTAAATTTATCAAAGTAGCCGGGTTTTTCCACAATTTCCTTGGGAAAAGGTTGCGGTTCTCCGGCCCACATATCTCCTTGTCCTCCATTTGAAAATTCCTTTTTATAAGTAAGAATCAGAGTTAAGCCTATATGTACATTTGCCTGATAAAACTTTGTTGCTAGCTCCCCAATCCTGGCATCCATATCTACATAGGTGGGAAAGTCAGGAGGATATCGCACATCACCATTACTGTTGATCTCAAAACCAGGCTGAAGCATAACAATGTTTACTCCCCATTTTTCATATTTTTGGGGATCAAATTTTAAACCAGTAAATTCTTCAGGATAAAACCAGCCAGCTCCCCAAAGCCCTTTATAATAGGTAATTTTATTTTTGGGAGGATTTGGAATTGGGCCGTTCCAACGCTGCTTTTGAATGGTAGAAGGAGGCCCGCCAAAATCTTGGGCCCCTCCAGGCTTTTGGCCCCAACCTGGATTGTTTTGAGGGGGACCAAATCTTTGTCCATTAAACTTTGATAAACCCAAAAAAGCTACTACAGATACAACCAAAACAGCAACTATCAAAAAGATAGGGGCAAGGCCTTTTTGATTCATTAATTTTACTATCCCACTGCCAAGCTGTCTTGTCAAATTAGCATTAATCAATTGACAAATATTGGCCAATACTTTAATGTTATTTTAATGTCTAAATCACCGCTCCACTGTTCAAACGAAGAAGGATTTAGCCATATCCTGCTTTTAATAGCTGTTTTAGTGGCCACAGGCCTTATTGCCTCAGCCAATATTACTACTACACAACAATTCCCTACTTCTACCTCCCAATATGTTCTAGGCGAAGACACAGATAAGAATAATGAACAAGCCCAAGAAACAGCTAAAAAAATCTCCGAACAACAGCAAGAAACCCAACAAAAACAACAGGAGCAACAAAAAGAATCAAATCAAAAGAGTGAAACAGAAACAGAAACATTAAGTGGCCAAAAAATAAAAACCAAAGTTGAGGATAATGGCGCAACTAAGATAGAGATTGAACAAGATAAGCTGAAACTGAAATATGAATCAGAAAACGGACAAGTTAAGATAGACGCTGAAAACAAGAATGGAAAAAAAGTGGAATTAAAAGATGATGGAATGGAAAAAGCTCAAGAAGATATTGATAATAAGTTGGAAAATGAAGGCATTAAAATCTCCACGGAGAGCGGTAAACCAGTAATTACCAAAAATAATATCAAGGCCGAAATAGATTTTCCCTTATCAGTTGATATCGCTACCCGACAACTAACCGTGACCACGCCAAACGGTCAAAAAGCTGTTACAGTTTTGCCTGACCAAGCAATCCAAACACTTCTTTCCGCCAATATCATCAACAAAATTCAAGGGCAAATAGCAAATGCCTCTCCATCTGCGAAACTTGGAAATATCAACGGAACAATTAAACTGGAGGTAAAAGATCAAACGGTAGTCTATAAAGTAAATGGTGAGAAAGAATATAAAGTATTAGGGTTTATACCTATTTCCACGCCGGTCACAGCTTTTGTTTCAGCGGAATCAGGTAACTTAGTAACGCAAGAACAATCCCTGCTAGCTAACTTAATTAAGCTAATCTCTTTTTAATCTTCCCTAAGCGATCCTCGAAACAAAATAAGTTATAGTCTCCTTTAAGAAAAGTATATAATAAATTCTGTGCTTAAAATCGGTTTTAAAAAACATACAATAGTAATCATTCTAATTCTACTAAGCCTTTTAGCTTTAGGTGGTTGGTTAAGATACGAAAATATCCGGGGATTTAATTTAGTTTTTGATTTTGATCAAATCGAGGACGCCTTTTATACCTACAAGATCACCGTTGATCACCAACTGCCAATTATCGGGCGCGCTATCTATGGTGATCCCAGACTTCATCACGGCGTGTTATTTTTTTACTACAATGTTATCCCCTTCTTTTTCTCTGGCGGAGATCTGATAGCAAGCGCTTACTGGAATAGTTTTTTTAATTTACTCTCTGCAGTTATTTTATTTTTCCTATCAAAATCAATTTTTGGGAAAAAACTTCCCGCCCTTTTAACGGCTATCTTAGCTGCCGTTTCATTTGAAGCCATCAAGTTTGCTGGTTTATTGTTTAATGAAACCACAGCCTTTACCACGGTGCCCTTGTTTTATTTTGGTTTATGGAGCTACTTTAAAAACAAAAAATGGGGGTTGGTACTTTCGGCAATTTTCTTAGGATTATCTATAGAAAGTTCTATATCTTTTATTTACTTAATTCCCATAACTTTAATCTTTTGGCTTATCTTCAAACCCAAAATCCCCGGTTTGAAACTAACTATTTTAAGCTTGATAGCTTTTACTCTATCAGTTTCTACTATGATCTTAACGGAGATTAAGTTAAATTTTTCCGGAGTTAAAACCATTCTAACTTTGTCTGCCAATTCTCCGGAAGCCAGGTTTACTTACCCGGAACGTTTGAATTTTTTCATTCATGATTTTGGCAAGCAGTTTTCTTTAAATCTCTATCCCCAGAGATTGGATTTAGGCCTATTGTTTGCAGTCACAGTAATTCTCCTTTCTGTCTATCCCCTAATTCAGCGCAAAACAATAAAAGAGGAGAAGCGCGGCATTTATTTTTTATTGCTATATTTATTTTCCCCTCTGGTCACTCTCATTTTGGGATATCACCAAAAACCCTGGTTTTTGATTGGTTTACCGGGAGCCATCGCCTTAATTACCGGATATGCACTTTATAGACTCAAAAAACTTATTTTAATCCTGCCGGTTCTTTTGTTGATTGTCTGGGGTAATACTAATTTAATACTTGCAAGATCCCATAAAAATTACGAGTTGTTTGATAATGTCTATGATTCAACCACAGACCTTAATTCCCAGTTACAAGTCATAGATTTTACTTATCAACAATCCAACGGAGAACCGTTTGCCATCAACGCCGTTACTTATCCTCTTTACTATAACGGCATGTGGGCTTATTTGTATAATTGGTACGGCAAAAATCACTTTGGGTATGTGCCGGGCTGGTTAGGCGGAGACCAGCTCCACCCCTACGATTTGCTTCCCAAGGCCACGAATAAAGAAAAGTACTTTTATTTATTGATTTCTGAAACCGGCAGGATTCCCGAGGTTTTTAAAAATAAAGGCAGAACCTGGGCTCAAGATCATGGCAAATTGATTGAACAAAAAACCATTGGTGGTTTTACTGTACAAAAATTTATGTTGACCAATCAAGAGAAATTAGATTAAGATAATTCTGCAAAAAAAAATGACAGATTTAGCAATTGAAGTTAAGGATCTCACTAAAAAATTCGGCGATTTTACCGCTGTTGATAATATCAGTTTTGAAGTCAAAAAGGGAGAAATTTTTGCCTTTTTAGGACCAAACGGCGCTGGCAAATCCACCACCATTAAAATGCTGACCACTCTACTGTCTCCCACCAGCGGCCGCATGGAGGTCAATGGCTTTGACCCAAAAACCCAACAAGACCAAGCCAGAAAATCTTTTGGGATTGTTTTCCAAGATCCAAGTTTAGACGACGAGTTAACCGCATACGAAAACATGGATTTCCATGGCATTTTGTATAAAGTCTCCGGTACTTTACGGAGATCCCGCATTAAAGAACTTTTGGAGATAGTTGACCTTTGGGACCGCAAGAATGATTTGGTAAAAACTTTCTCCGGTGGCATGAAAAGACGACTGGAAATTGCCCGCGGCCTACTTCACCACCCGAAAGTTTTTTTTCTGGATGAACCGACCATCGGCTTGGATCCGCAAACCAGAAATCAAATGTGGTCATATATCCAAAATTTAAACAAATCAGAACAAATTACCATTTTTTTCACCACTCATTATATGGAAGAAGCAGAAAAAGTAGCTCAAAGGATTGCCATTATTGACCACGGCAAAATTGTTGCCCAAGGCACATCAAATCAACTTGAGAAACAAACCAAAACCAACTCTTTGGAAGAAGCCTTCCTATCCTTAACCGGCCGCAAAATCCGGGAAGAAGAAGTCAGCGGAGTTGACCGTTTGAGAATGAGAAGAAGAATGTTTACAGGAAGACGATAATGTCAACAATTTATATTCTTTGGTTAAGACAAATAAAAAGATACCTTAGATCCAAATCCAGAATAATCGGATCACTAGGACAACCTCTGCTTTTCCTAGTGGCGCTTGGTTTCGGATTCGGCCCGATTTTCCAAAAAGCCGGCGGCGGAAATTATATCGAATTTTTAGGCCCGGGAGTCATTGCCCAAGGTATTCTTTTTACTGCCATCTTTTCCGGAATTGAGCTAATTTGGGACCGGCAGTTTGGATTTTTGAAAGAAACGTTAGTTGCCCCGGTTTCCAGATTGGAAATCATGATCGGCAGAACTTTGGGCGGGGCTACCATTGCTACCATACAGGGAGTCATTGTTTTAATTTTAACTTTATTAGTTGGCTTTAGGCCAAATAATTTATGGGCCGTGCCGGGAGCAATTTTTATTATGTTTTTAATTGCCCTGCTTTTTACAGCTTTAGGCACTGCCATTGCCTCTACCCTCGAAGACTTCCAGGGATTTCAACTGATTATGAATTTTCTGGTAATGCCCTTGTTTTTCCTGTCCGGGGCCCTGTTTCCCCTTCAATCCGCTCCTCCTTTTTTGCAGACGATCTCTAAAGTTAACCCGCTGTCTTTTGGCATCGACGGCCTCAGACAGACTTTGACCGGGTCATCTCACTTTGGATTATCCTTAGACTTAACAGTCTTAGGTGTTTTAACTGCTATTTTATTTGTGCTGGGGAGCTACTTGTTTTCAAAGATTCAGATTTAAATAAATCCAAAAGCATCTCTCCTATCCTGCCGCCCGGCCGAATCCGGTAAAGGAAAAATCTGTTAATATCCAAGGTATAAATTCCGGGCAAAGTGGTGACGGCAGATTTAAAACCGGCTTTTTTCACCACACCAATTGCCTGGTTATCAAACGCTCCATATGGATAAGCAAATGATACCACCGGTATACCTAATAATTTTTCAAGAGTCTTTTTGCTTTGATCAACTTCATACTCCACCCGATGCAAAGGCAAACCGGCTAAATAAGTATGATCCATTGTATGCGCTCCGATTTCTACCAAACCGCTTTTAGCAATTTCTTTAAGCTGCCTAGTTGTTAAATTATTTGGTTTATCTAAAAAGTTGGGCACGACATACGACACTGCCTTGGCTTGGTATTTTTTCAAAATCGGAAATACATCCGTATAGAAATCCCGGTAACCGTCATCAAAAGTTAAAATTATAGATTTTGGAGGCAAGGTTTTTTTATCATCTAAAGCCTCTGCCAAATCAGCAGTAGTAATAAAATGAAAACCGGCATCTTTTAAAGTCTTTATTTCTAAATCAAATGTATATGGCATGATATTTAGTGATTTCCTGATGGTATCGCCCTGATCTTTAACATACTCAACATAGTGATACATCAAAATCGGTACATATAAAACTTTTTGCGGTTTGGTATTTTTAATCGACTCCTTAACGTCTTTGGGCATTTCAACAACATCAGGAATAGATTTTTTGAAATTTGATGCTTTAAAAGTTGAAACGATCGACAAAAATAAAAGGATTAAAATTACGGAGACGGGAAAATGACGGACATGACGTTTACTCATTAGGTTTAAAAAAAATTATACCAAAGTTTGCTGTGATTAAGCCAGGGTAAACTAAGGATTTAATGGCCAATTTATCATTTAGCTATCTCCTATCATCTCAGAAATTGTCACAAATTCAAAACCTCTTTTTTTTAAATCCGGGATAATTCTTATTAGAGCATCATTTGTCTTGGGCGCATAAGGACCATCATGGATATGGAAAACTACAATCGACCCGTTTTGCACATTTCCTTCTACTTTTCTCACGATCGAATCGGCATTTTGATTAAATCCATCTCCGGCTATCACATCCCAATGAACCACCTTCAAACCTCTTTTAGCTAATGCTTCTACATCAACCTGATTAAAACAACCGCCGGGAAAACGGAAGTACCTGGGGATAATCCCCGTAGCCTTAAAAATTTCTCTTTGCGCAGCCCCTACATCATCCGTATGCCCCCCATCTTTCAAAACACTTAATCCAAAGCAGTTTTTGGTAAATGCATAATGGCTATAAGAATGGTTTCCTATTTCTATCAGTGAATCATGGGCCAAATTATACGCTTCCTTGGGATACGCTTTTGTCCAAAGACCTCCTAAAAATACCGTGGCTTTTACCCGCTCGCGATCTAATGTTTCTTTGATGGGCTTGTTATACCAAGATTTAACAATCCCCTTTTCTAAAAGTAGGTACATCCCCGGAGTCATATCGGCATCAAAAGTTAATGCTATTCTTTTTTTATCCCTGGGGCCATGCTCAACTACTTCCGCTTTACCGTTAATATATTGCTTAGGGGAAACCTGATTCTCGTGAGGAGGCGGATAGATTAGCTCTTGGTAATCCAATACTGTAACTAAAAGTAAAACTGAACATGCCAGAAGAAAAATTAATAATAAACGGGTGTGGTGTTTTGCGGAGCGTAATTTATTTTCTTTGGACAATTTCAATTTCATTGAGAGTAATAAATATGGTATATTAATCACACAAATGGCACAAGATAAAACAAGTTTGTCACTTCGTAATAAACAATCTATCACTTATCGCGCAGCGACAAGCTTGACTTATTCTCAAGTCGGAGACAACTACGGCACCAAAGATCCGATTAAAAAATTAGCCCAAACCGCGGCAGCCCAAACCGCTAAAAATTTAGCAGCAATTAATTATAAAGAAATATCAGACAGCCGGGGCGAATCAGCCTTTGTTTGGCAAGTTGATGAAAAAACCTTCATGGCTTCGGTAATTGAAGGATTGGGGACAAAAAACTTAGTGGCGGACGAGATGAGAACAATCACCAAGAAAACTTATTACGATATTATCGCCCATGATACCGTGGCTACAATAATAAACGACCTTATTACCTCAGGAGCTAAGCCGTTTGTGTTGCATGCCTATTGGGCCATCGAGGATAACAGCTGGCTGCAGGACGAAGAAAGAATGAAAGATTTAATCCAAGGCTGGAAAAATGCTTGTAATGAGTCAGGAGTAGCTTGGGGCGGCGGAGAAACACCTACGCTTAAAGGAATTATTAAGGAAGGAACTGTTGATCTGGCCGGATCAGCCATAGGAACCATTAAAAATGGCCGGTTAATCAAAGCCGGGAATTTACAAAAAGGAGACAGAATTATTTTCTTAAAAAGCAACGGCATTAATGCTAATGGAGTTTCGCTGGCCAGAGCAGTTGCTAAAGAATTACCTGATGGATACGCAACCAAACTTCCCAGCGGACAATTGTACGGCGAAGCACTTCTTTCCAAAACTAATATTTATGTCAAATTAATCCAGAGCTTACTTGATCAATGGGTGAATATCCATTACATCTCCAATATAACCGGCCATGGACTTCGCAAAGTTATGCGGGCGCCTCAAGATTTCGTTTACGTGATAGAAAAGGTTTATCCCGCCCCGGAATTATTTGCTTTTATTCAGAAACACAGCAATTTGTCCGATGAGGAAATGTACGGCACTTATAACATGGGGCAAGATTATGCAATATTCTTACCGACTGAGGATGTCGAAAAAGCTCAAGAAATTATCAAGGAAAATGGTTTTGAAAGCTTGGACGCTGGATATTTGGAAGAAGGAAAAAGACAAGTTGTTATCAAGTCAAAAAATATTACCTTTGGGGGCGAAACTTTGGATTTACGTTAATCCTTCGACGTTGCTCAGAATTTTCAGTTTCTTTCTTCTTTATGGCCTTTGGGAATTAATTCTTCAGAAAGCGAATCACCTTGATAAATACGTTTAATAGCTTCTGCTAAAAGATTAGCGGTTTGGGCTGCCGTCAACTTCGGATTATCCATCATTTCTTTTCTGATTGGCACAGTATCAGTGATAAAAATTTTATCAAAATCAGCAGCCTTGATTCTTTCGGGCGCCGAACCGGAGAAAATCCCGTGAGTGGCTGCAGCAGATACGCTTTTTGCTCCTCTTTCCCTAATTAGTTGGGCAGCGTTGCAAATAGTGCCGGCTGTATCAATCATGTCATCAACAATTAATACATTTTTACCCTTAACATCACCTATCATATCCATCACCTGACTCTCGTTTGCTTTCATCACATCTCTTTCCTTATAAACAATGGCCACGCCTGACGCTTTAAGTAAATCCGCATAAAAGGTGGCCTTAGGAACCCCGCCTTTATCCGGTGATGCTATCACTAAATCTCCATCAGGAAAATTCTTTTTTAGCTCCGGCAGAAGTGCATAGCTTCCATATAAGACATCCCAGGGGATTTCGACAAAACCCGGCTCTTGTTCACTATGGATATCAACTGAAATAATCCGATCTGCACCAGCAAATTCTATTAATCTGGCAATTAAAGATGCAGATATCGGGACCCTAGGCCTGTCTTTTCTGTCTTGTCTTGAATAACCGAAATAAGGAATAACTGCAGAAACTTCATTGGCGGATGACCTTTTGGCTGCATCAATGATTAAAAGAAGCTCGACGATATTAGCATCAACCGGCGGACAGGTTGGTTGGATAATGAAAACATCGCGTTTACGTAAATTCTCGGGGATGATAACTCTTTTTTCGCCGTCAGAAAAAACCGTCACGGTTTCGTCAGCATCTTTACCTAAAGCTTTAGCAATATCTCTTGCCAGCTTTAAATTTGCAGTTCCTGTTAATAATACAAAACCGTTGCTACTTGCCATAAAGCTTATATTAAATTATATCTGTCTTATCGATCTTTTGCAAACTCAGATTTTAACAGATTATTTTTGATTCTATTATCAGCATCTTTAGTTGTATCCGGGATAATCTTTTGGCCGGTGATTTTTTCATAAATTCCCATATAAAGCCTGCTCATTTTGGCAATAAACTCCGGGGGCATTTGAGGAATTTTTCCTTTGCCGGTGTAACCATGAGTTTTAAACCAAATCCTTAACGGTTCTTTGTCATAACTTTCCGGCTCTAACCCTTTTTTAAATCTTGCCTGATAAGTTTTTTTAACCCAGTACCTGGAAGAATCAGGAGTATGTATTTCATCAACTAAAATTAGTTTCCCCTTTTCATCCAAGCCAAACTCATACTTTGTATCCACCAAAATTATTCCCGCCTTTTCACAAACTTTTTGTCCCTTTTCAAAAAGTTCTAAAGCTACCTTCTTCATTTGTTTCCAAATTGCCGGAGTCACAATTTTTCTTTGGATAATTTCTTTTTCAGTTAACCTTTCATCATGTCCTTTTTCCGCTTTGGTGGTTGGGGTGATTACCGGGCTTGCTAATTTTTGATTTTTTCGCAAACCCTCCGGAAATTTAATGCCGTAAATTACCCTTTCCCTTTTTTCATATGATCCCCAAATCGAAGTATCGGTCACGCCGGTAATGTAACCGCGAACCACCATTTCAATTGGGATTACCTGGCAATTTTTTACTACCATAACATTGGGATCAGGGACGGAAATTAA
>JAMDBX010000009.1 GCA_023487645.1 Patescibacteria group bacterium
GTGGATGATGGATGTTATCAGAAATTTGATTGTACTTTATCGACTGAGTCATTTGATTTGGAAAGTAGGGGACAATTGATAAACAAATTAGCAACTTTTGGAATAGAAGCGATTCCTAGAGGCAAAGGCAAGATTAGAATTAGAAGTTCTAGTCTAAGCAAATTTTTCGAGTTGGTAAAACCGTATATACATCAAAGTATGTTGTATAAGCTAAGCTTGCGATCTGCAAGCCGATCTTAAACTTCCTTGACCCTGTAACGACTAATATGGAAGGTACCAGATAATCTGGAGGAAAACTTCCATTATACGCCGGACACCCTACTTGAAAGAGAGGGTGGTGGGATAGTCTAAAAATTGTTGAAAACAATTTCTGGAGCTGTACCGTTAAGTCGGGTAACGAGCGCAACCCCCACCGTATGTTAAATTGTTCATGCGGAACAGTCCGCCTTAGGCGGGAGGAAGGCGGGGATGACGTCAAGTCAGCACGGCTCTTACGTCCTGGGCAACACACACCCTACAATGGCGAAAAACAACGAGTTGCAAGCCGGTAACGGTAAGCTAATCTCTGAAATTTCGCCTCAGTTCAGATTGAGGTCTGCAACCCGACCTCATGAAGGAGGAATTGCTAGTAATCGCGAATCAGAAGGTCGCGGTGAATACGTTCTCGCCTCTTGTACACACCGCCCGTCAAGGCAGCAAAGTTGGGGGCGCCCGAATAGCTATTATGTAGTTAGAAGGCGAAACCAGCGATGAAGCTTAAGTCGTAACAAGGTATCCCTAGCCGAAGCTGGGGATGGATCACCTCCTTTCTGGAGATATGATTAAACTGGAGGATTCCTTAAATCTGTTTGGTAAGTAGGTCGAAAGGCCTGTCTGCCGGCAGGCAGGTAGCCACGGTTTGATCCAGATCACCTTTCACGCCTCGGTAAACTCGGCGCAAGTGCTTTTAGGTACTTGATGAATGAGTTTGTTGAGTATAGGTGGCAGAAGTTTGAAGGCCTTCTTAAAAAAGCCTTCCCCACCACTTTTTTGGAATTAATCCAAAAAATCCCCTAACGTAGGGGATTTTTTGTGGTTTGTAAGCTAGAGACTAGCTTTCTTTTGTGCTAAAATCACTCATATGGCCTGGTGGAAGGGTTCCGCAGAGTCGGACATGGGTTATTAAGCAGCCTTTTTTAATTTTAGATATTTTCGGTAAATAAGAAATTTCCTTTCTAAATATGGAGCTTGGTTTAAATTTTGGTACATAAATTTCAATATTTTTAATGCTGCTCTTGACCCATATTGTAAGTGATAGCAAGGATTGCCGCCCCGTTTCCAAGCGATGTTAAGTGTTTTGTATGGAACGGCTAATGCCTGTGTTAGATTGGCAGATAATTTACTAAGGAATTGTTCGCTACCAGAGACAAAGGTTACTCTTGGGTATTTCCCTTTCCTTAGATAAAGACATCCATCACCATCAAAATAACCACGAAGGAAAAATGACAGGTGGGAGGCGGGAATTTTGGGAAACGCTGCAGTGAGTGATTTTCGGGGAGTTACGCCAAGTTTTAATAAGTCGTTGTACATATGTTTATTCCCAACTCGTAGATTAAATACTTGGCTACATCGATACTGTCGACCATTTGTAAAAGTATTTATGCGAGGTAGTCGGGTAGAGATTTTGTGAGTAGATTGAAGGACCGTTTTAATATTTTCTAAGAGGGAAAGGTCTTTACTGGTAAATTGAACATAGCAAGTTCTGGAAGATTTTTGGACATCCTCTATGGCTCCGTCGGCAAAAATAAATCCTAAAATATAAGCCATAGAGGGTGACCAACGCTTAAAGAAAACTTGATTTATAGAGGCACGGTTCTGACCACCTCGGGAATCTTTATGGACAGTAGGGTACATGAAATTAATATACCCAAATAAAACACGAAATTCAAGATAGGAACTTAGAGGCGCGAGCGGGACTTGCACCCGCGATTAACTGTTTTGCAGACAGTCGTGTTTGCTGCTTCACCACCGCGCCTTAAACAAGCATATCTTACCATGAAATAGATTGAGGACAAAGGGGGAAGCCTTGCCTTTTATGATCATAAACTTTAAAATACTCTAGGTGCGGGCGCATAGCTCAGTTCCGCCAAAGGCGGATAAAGTGCGAGCGCGTTTTTGACAATCGAAACGGGCGATTAGCTCAGTGGTAGAGCGCGTCTCTGATAAAGACGAGGTCGTTGGTTCGATCCCAACATCGCCCACCATAACCGTTTTGATTGCAAGCTTTGCTTCTAAAGACGAGGTCGTTGGTTCGATCCCAAGTGCGCCCACCTAAAACTAAGGGAGAAAATCTAAAAACCTCTTTCTGGCTCTTGTGTAGAAGTTAGTGTTAGTATTTCTTTTTTTAACTGTTCCTGAGTCACTAATCCCCAAAATTCATATTGGTCATCTGTAACAAATTCGCCTGGAGCAAACCTATTTCTTCCTTTTCCTGTTAATGTAGATTGAAAAACCTCTACAGTGGGATATTCTTCATATGAAACAGGTGCGTGTATTCCTCCATCTAATACACGCACATTTAACTCGAGAGCCAAATACCACTCATTGTTAAAATCGTCTACTGTGTCATCTCTGGCGCAGGTTCCGTGGTAGGTCAATTCGCAGTCTGATTTAGACTTTCTCCATAATGTTACTCCATCCACCATATATTCGCCTTCCTGTCTAGGTCTGCCTAAAAGGCCAATTGCTATTAACCCTTCAGTTCGAGCTGTGTATTCTAATCGACCGTCTAAAAATTGTATGAACTGACGAGTTTGGTCGGCTGAATATCCTAAACCCGCACATTTAACAGCAATATCCTGAGTAAGTTGGAAATGAGGCTTTTCCTTTTGGTCAAAGACGACTTGGTGTTTGTCTTGTGGTTTCGGTGTTTCTGCTGACATATTCCTGAGTTGATTATATCATGATTCAAAAAATATGGGTGTATAATAAGCTTATGAAACTCAATCTTGATCAAATTAAAAAGAAGGCTCAGCCTATCCTGGAAGAAGAAGGAGTTACTCGAGCTGCCATTTTTGGCTCTGTGGTTAGAGGAGAAGCAAAAGAAGGTAGCGATATTGATATTTTAGTAGATTTGCCTAGAGGGAAGAGTTTGTTTGACTTAGCAGGGTTACAAATAAAATTAGCAGAAGCTTTAGGTCAAGAAGTTGATGTTATTACATATAACTCCATTAACCCCTTGCTGAAAGATTCTATACTAAAGAATCAATTTCCTATTCTGTAAAATGGACAAAACTCCAAAATTTTTCTTACAACATATCCTAGAAAGTATTGGCTGGATTGAAAAGGAAGTTGAAGATCTAACAGAAGAAGAATTTTTGAAGAATGTCCCAATTCAGGATGCCGTAGTCAGACGTTTTGAAATCATTGGGGAGACGGTGAGAAATTTACCAGATGAATATAAAGAAAACCATTCCGAGATTGAATGGCACAAAGCTATGGCAATGAGAAATCTTTTGATCCATGGTTATTTCGGTGTGGATTTTAAGATAGTTTGGGATACAGCCAAACAGACCTTACCTGAGTTTAAGAAACAGATTGAACATTTATTGGATACTGCTTAAAAATTATCTGCCACTTCTTTAAAGTTTCCACAAATTGATTTATTACTTGGTTTGAAAGAACGGAATGGTAGTCCACATTTTAATAACACAGAATTTTTCTGCCTAAAATTGTATAATACCTTCCAATATGGCAGAAAAAGAGCCGGAACAATTAGCCCAAGAATTTATTGATTTACAATTAAAAGCTTTAATAGTTCCTTTGGATGATCAGAATTTAGGAGCTGAAGGGTACCAGTCACGCCAGTTAAACCGGCTTAGTTCTCGATCCTGTTTGAAATTTATGGAACAGATGGAGAATTTGTTGGAGTGTGCTCACATCTCGACTTATTTTAGAAGGCATCTAATCTATGAATTAAGTTTGGAATATGGAGATGGTTATACTACTAAAGAACCAATTATCGACGGATCAAAAAAATATTACGGAATTTATTTACCAGAAAAGCGGTACGGTTTTTTTCAATCAGTAGATACAGGTTTTAAGGTAGAGACAACCTATTTTTATAAGCAAGCTGTAGATTATCTTAGGATGATGGAACAAGCCGGGATTTATCGGCCAGTAGACTGGCGACAATGGGGAGATTATTTACTTGGCCAATTAGCCTCTCGGAATTAAAACTATCTATAAGTCAATTTTAGCCACAAAAAGATTGATCTTGCCGAATTCTTACTCTATTTTTGTTGTTCTCTTAACTTTAGATATTAATATACCCTTATCATGAATATTGTAATTTGGATTGTTTTTGGATTGGTGGTTGGCTGGATAGCCTATATGACTGAATCTCCACGAACCCAACAGGGGTTAGTCGGATCCCTGGTATTAGGAGTGGTAGGATCATTGGTAGGAGGGTTTATCGGAGACTGGATTTTTGGAGTACCGGTAGGAGCAGGTTTTAATCTCGCTTCATTTTTAGTAGCAGTTATTGGTGGTGTGGTATTTCTAGCCGTAGGCAGGGCTTACAGAAGAGTGTAGGGTAGTCTACCTAGATAAGATTGAAGGAACAGTCTTTATGAAACAGGCATTTACCAAAATATTTCAAAAGATATTTAGTGACAGGAGTTTTGCATATCAACTCGTCCAACTTCTAACCGGGCCTATTGAATAAATCTCTTACAAGTTTAGTAAAACTCTATTCGATACGCTTGTAATTCCTTACAATTTTCTTACCATTTTTAGTTGCAATTTTTACATAAAAAATTTGACATTGGACTTTACTTCTGTTACATTACGCACCTCAGCTTAAAAAAGCTCTAAATTGAGCTTGCTGTAAAACTTCATTATGTTCTATTTACTGTCTGATGTATATTTTGTTTTCAGTATTTAATACCTTAAATGGAAAGCTATTTGCCTACGTTCACCTATTGGCGAAACAAGGCTAAAACTTGGTTAACTGCTGTTGATTTTCAGAAGCGGATACTAATTAGCTTGCTAGCAAATAGGTGGAAATATTTCTTAAATAACCTAAAAATTTTTTTCCTTGAGTCGGGTATAGGGGGGGATTTTTTTGAACCTAAAAATCGCTCTCATTTGATCTTAGTCAGCTTAAATATATTTGTAGCGGCGCTCACGGTTTTAAATACTACCTTATTTGTTCCCCGGGCCCCTCAATCTTTAATCTCGCCCACACAGTCTTTGCGTCCAATTGAGGTAAGTAAAAGCAACAAGGAAGTTTTTGGCTTTGCTCCTTATTGGAATTTCGGTAAGCTGGATGGAATCGATTTTAATACTTTAACCACCTTAGCTTACTTTGGTGTTCCTGTAGACGGAAATGGCAACTTAGTTCGCGATGATGTCGGTTATCAAACTTTTAAAAGCCATCAGGCAACCGAACTTTTTAGCCGTGCCCATCAATCGGGAACCCGGGTTGTTTTAACCTTAACCCAAATGAACAATGGTCCGATCCTGGCTTTGATGGATAATCCCGATGCCAAATCTAATATGATAAATCAAGCTGTTGATGAAGTCCAAAAGCGCGGTATAGACGGCGTAAATGTTGATTTTGAGTACAACGGTGACCCGGGTCAGGATTATCGTGATAAATTCAGCCAGTTTATTGCCAATTTAACCACGGCTATGCACAACCAAAACCCGGATTCTAAAGTTACGGTCTCTGTTTATGCCGCCTCTGTTAAAGAACCGAAAATTTATGATGTCGGTGCCTTAGCGAAAAACTCCGACGGAGTCTTTATGATGGCTTATGACTTTGCCAATGCCAGCTCCGGCAATGCTATCCCTACTGCACCCCTATACGGATACAAACAAGGGCAATATTGGTATGACGTTTCTACGGCCGTTGATGATTTCCTGACCCAGATGCCTCCCCAAAAACTTATCTTAGGAGTGCCTTGGTACGGCTACGATTACCTGGTTTACAGTCCCCAGGTAAAAGCTTCAACGATTCCCTATTGGGGGAGCAGTTCGACCATGCAAACCTACGCCACTGCCGCTGACAATCTTAAACCGGATGCGCCGGGAATTTTAAATTATCAAACCGGTTGGGACAATTTGGGCGAGGTGGGCTGGAAAGCTTATTATGATCCTAATACCGGTAGTTGGAGAATGCTTTTTATAGATGATACCAAATCTTTATCTTTAAAGTACGACCTGGCTAAAAATAAAAATCTTGAAGGTATCGGTATTTGGGCTTTAGGCTTTGACCAGGGCAAAAATGAGATGTGGTCGCTTATCCGGGAGAAGTTTGGATTAAAGATGGTCGACAGTTCACTTGCCGGAAGGCCAATTGCAGATGAGGAAAATTAACAGAAAGGAGGTTAAATGTTAAACAAATTTTTTGCATTATTTGAAGGACGCTGGAAGATTTTTTTAATCAGCTTGGTAGCCCAATTGTTGTTGACAGTGGTTTTACATGCAGGGCTGCATGCTCCTAAAGAGCTAAGTTTTTTGTCTTTGCCAAGTTTTACTAAGGCCGATACATCTACTTTAGCCAATCCTTTGCCAACCCAAAATAATTTTTGGGATAACATTAAGTCGAAACTCGAGCAAAAGAAAAATTCTTTTCAACTAAAGAAGGAGTCGGGTCTTATTCCTTCAGCCTATGCCTCGGCTGATTACGGACAGTCTAAATCCTATATAGCCGTAGATACAGACAGTGGGGAAGTTTTGGCGGCAAATAATTCTGCTACCAGGCTTCCCATAGCCTCACTGACCAAGATTATGACGGCGGTGGTGGCCTTGGATTTGGCCTCGCCCAATGAACGTTTTACCGTCTCTCCCACAGCGGCGGCTATCCAGCCAACTAAGATAGGGGTAGTGCCGAGTCAGACAATGACTTTAGATGAGTTGCTTCATGGTACTTTAATGACTTCGGCCAACGATTCGGTGCAGGTTATCCGGGAGGGAATTGACCAAAAGTATGCTTCAGCGCCAGCTGATGGGTCGGGACAAGATGTTTTTGTCCGGGCAATGAATGAAAAAGCTAAGATTTTGGGGTTAAAAAATACCCATTTTAGCAATCCTCAGGGATTTGATGATCCGGGCAATTACAGCAGCGCCGAGGATTTGGCAATCCTTTCCCGTTACGCCTTGGAAAACTATCCGGAAATTGCTTCAATTGCCAAGGAAGATTACCAATTTTTACCAGCTGACAACTACCATAAACAGTTTGATCTTTATAATTGGAACGGCTTACTGGATGTTTATCCCGGAACTTACGGCTTAAAAATCGGCAACACTGACGGGGCGGGGTACACCACGGTAGCGGCCTCTGAGCGTGACGGCCACAAAGTTTTGGTGGTGCTGTTGGGAACGCCGGGTGTTTTGGAAAGGGACCTGTGGGCTGGAGAACTTTTAGACAACTCTTTTGTTAAGTTTGGACTTGATCCGGTGGGGGTTACCTCAAATCAGCTCCAGGCTAAATATGCCACCTGGAAATATTGGGGATAGTGGCTAAAATTTCAAGATATTGCAAAATTTTTGTATCTGGTCTAATACTAGATATAGTGTGGAAGAAGAGCTAACTAATTTCAAATTTTCCAAAAAAACTGTTGTCTCCCTTGTAGTATTAGCTCTTTTTGTCCTGACTATTCCCTTGGGGCTCTATCTTTCTCAAAAAACCCAGATTTTCAGGTCAAGAGCGGCTGAGAATAAGCAGCAGATAGATTTTTACGGAAAAAAGGTTAATTTTTTAAAGTTATTCGGCCAAAAAAGTATCAGTGAAACTACTAGGAATCAGATAACTGGTCATAAAATATACCATGCCTCAAGCGTAGTTGTGGACATAAGCAGTCAACCGAACAAGGTCTATGTCGTCGATTCAGGGAACAACCGTATTTTAGGATTTAACGGCATTGGCTATTGTTCAAACAAATCTTCTCAATCATGCACAATTGATAATGATTGCGGGAGTGGGAATACCTGCCGGGTAGATGGGACAAAAGACGCGGATATTGTTTTCGGCCAGGCGGATCTGAGTTCAGGATCGTGTAATCGGGATGATAACCTTGGGTTTACGAAAAATCCTGATGCCAGCACCTTGTGCCTTACCGGCTATCCTTATGCTAATAATATTGCCGAGTCCTGGCTGCGGGATAATATTGAGGTAGATAATCAAGGCAATCTCTATGTCCCGGATTTTTGGAACAACCGCATCCTAAAATTTAACCAGCCTTTTAGTCAGGATAAAACCGGTGGTAAGGGAGATGCGGTGGCTGATTTTGTCTGGGGACAAAATGATTTCACTTCAAATGGAATCAATCAGCACAGTCCCTATTACGACAGTTCCGCCAGGACACCTACCAATAAGTCTATTTGGATTAGCTTTGGCTTTGGCACGGCCGATAATGTTTCGACCAGGGGTGTTTCGGCTGACCCTCAGGGAAATGTCTGGGTAGCAGATACTTTTAATAACCGGGTCTTGCGGTTTCCCAAAGATTCTCAGACCGCCGATTTGGTTTTAGGACAGCCGGACTTTGCCTCTGTAGGTTGTGTTCCCAATGGGCCATTAAACCGCTTTTGTACGCCAACCTTGGCCCGGATCGACCCGCAGTCCGGAGATTTATATGTCTTAGATGAATATCCAGGTGAGTTTCATGCCAGAATTTTGGTTTTTCGGGCTCCTTTTAGCATTGGTATGTCGGCTTATAAAAGTATTGTGGTCAATCAAGGTCCAGCTTTGTGGAACGGCAACTATATTTTCCAGTCGACCGGATTTACTTTCAATCCTTACAAGGAAGGGGAGTATACGGCCGGTAAGCTTTGGATTAATGAAAATTCCACGGAAAGAACAGTGCTTACAGATGGTGACGGAAAGGTAATTAAAATTATTGGGGCGCTGGATAATAAAAACAGAGGAGGAGATGCTCAATATGGAGGTGCATGCGGGAATATATACGACCCCAACCAGTTTTATTTGTGGTGGCCGGGAGGGACGATAGGGTTTGACAGCGAAAACAATATTTATCTGGCAGATGAATTTTTCAACCGTATCTCAAGATATAATCTTCCGTATCAGACCCGGACAATAGGTGGTAAAACCTGTCTACCGCTTCCCAATGGAGGGTTGTTTAAAGGTACCGGTGTCAATACCAAGAGTGATAATAATTTGGGGGAGTCCGTGGGTATGGTAACCTACGGCAATCAACTGATAGTTAAGGATGAAGCTTCATTAAAAATTTGGAACGATTATCTGCAAAAACCTTTGGATAGCACCCCCGATATCGTTTTAACCGGCGGGATGCCGAGTAGGATTTTATTTAGTGATGCAATTGATGAAAAAAACAGGCTTTGGATGTACAACGAGTGGGGAGGGATCCGGGCTTATCAGCTTCCGTTTAAGGGCGGGGATACCCCCTTGGTGGATAATGTAAATTTGTACTGGAAGGATACGGGAGCGGCAGTTAATCCGGCTCTTTTTGAAACCGGGTTGGCCGTAGATAAAATAAATAAAGCTATCTATATAGCTGACAGGCAAAATAATAGGATTTTGCGGATTACAAACTACAACGAGTTTTTAGACAAAACCGCCGATAAATTGTATGTTGATATGGTTATCGGCCAGCCGGATAAAGCCGGTCTGCAGTGTAACCATGGAAGTACTACACCAGTAGCTGATGGTTTGTGCACCCCTTATGACCTGAAATTCGACCGCTTGGGTAATCTTTTTGTCGTTGAAAATGGTTACGAATGTCATGGTAATGATCGGATTTCCATCTTTTCGGCCGAAGATTTAAAAAATACCCAAGGGTTATTTCCGATGCTTTCAGCTAAGAAGGTACTGGTGGCTAATAGTTTGACAGAGAAAGGGCCATGTGCCTATTCTACCGTCAATCAACCAGGATCTCCAGTCAGTTTGGCTTTTGACAGCCACAACCATTTAGTTGTCGGTAATGACGGCTATTATGGGGACATGCAAACAAGACAGCTAAGACAGCTTTGGTTTTATAAGGATCCTTTAAATAAGCAAATTCCCGACGGACATATTGATTTGCCCTTAGGTACTCCGGGAGAGATAACTTTTGACAGTGCCGATAACCTTTTTGTCCAGGACCATACCTGGAATAAAGTTTGGGGCATTAATTTAAACGATGATCCAGCTTGGGGGATAAATACCGGTATTTTGCCGACCTCGACACCAAATCCATCACCACTGCCAACGTCCATTCCGACCCCGGTACCTTCAACTTCTGCCTCTTTTTCCCTGACTTCCGATAAGTCGCAATATACTTCTGGTGAGCTGGTCCAGGTGACAGTAGCAGTCAAATCCGATACCGATGCCGCCAACCTTTTTGCCGCCAAGTTAAAGTTTCCTGCCGACCTATTACAGGTAAATAAGATTGACCTGAAAAGTGACAGCAGTTTTATAAAAAATTGGATTGAAGATGATTTTGATAACAGTGAGGGTACTGTTAGTCTGGTTGGCGGGTTGCCTAACCCCGGTCTTCAAACCCATTCGGGTGAAAGTAACACTTTAATGGCGGAAATTACTTTTGTCACTAAAAGGACTGGTACGGCAACAATTTCCTTTAATTCTGATTCAGCCATTTATCGAAATTCTGATAATGAAAATATTTTAGGTTTGAAAAAAGAAGTTTCTTTTCAGATTTTACCTTCTATTACTATAACCCCGACTTCCGGCCCAGTGCCGACTATTTCTCCTTTTAGCTGGCAGATTAATGCCGAAGCTGTCTGCTCCAATGGTATCAAGCCAGTACAAAAAACAAGGCTATTTTATGCCCTTTGGCCGATTGGTAACCTGGTTTGGCATAATGATAACTTTGCCCCTGGTATTCATAATCGGGTTATCAGCAGCACCGATCCCCGTAATTATATTTATGTCGGTCTGGATGGTGAAGGTACGGGTGCTCTTAAGCCTTCCGGAACACCTCCTAATCCAGCTATTAGTTATATTACATTTTTTAATCCTCCAACCTGGGGAGCAAGATGGGGACGAGCCGATTTACCTGCTGGTATCTATAACCTCAAATTCCAGGCCCCTGCTGCCTGGTGTATGAGTGGTAAATTGGGTGATATTAACGGTGATGGGAAAGTCGATTTGGTGGACTTAAGCACTTTACTTTCCAGGTGGAATATGTCAGTAAACGGTCAGGCAGTAGATTTAAATGGGGATGGTGTTGTCAACACAGCAGATTATTCTTTAATGCTTAAAGTATTAGTCGATGCCGGGATTATCAAATCTTCCTAAAGAATATTTTTGTGCTAAGATAAATTAGTGCAAGTAATTACTCCACGACTGATCCAAGATAAAAAAGTCCTTTTAAGAATGGATATTGATGTGCCTTTAGGAAATTCAAAATTCAAAATTCAAAATTCAAAAGTGGTTTTAGAAGACTTTAGACTCAAGGCGGGATTACCTACACTTAATCTTTGTCTGGAACATGCCCGGTCGGTGGTTATCATGGGCCATCTGGGCCGGCCGGAAGGTCAGTTTGTAGCCGACCTTTCCGTTGAGCCGATCTATGATTGGCTGTTTGATCATGGTTTTGGTTCTTATTTAAAAAGTGGAAAGCTAAAAATTTTAGAAAATTTAAGGTTTGAAAAAGGAGAGGAAGAAGTAAGTTTGGAATACGCTAAAGAGTTGGCTCAGTTTGCCGGGGGACCTGCCTGCCGGCCGGCAGGTTTTTTTATCAATGAAGCCTTTGCCTCTTATCATCCGGCGGCCTCAACTACAGTTTTACCCACCCTTTTACCTCATGCAGCCGGCTTGTGTTTTGCCCAAGAAATTGACCAATTAACCACTGTTTTGCACAACCCCAAACGGCCGTTGGTGGTCATTTTAGGCGGAGCCAAAATTGAGGACAAGCTTCCGGTTATCCAAATGATGTCCAAACTGGCCGATATTGTTTTAGTCGGCGGCAAACTGGCCTTGGAACTTAAGGAAAAGCCGGAGATAGCGGGTGAATTTGGCCATAAAGTGGCGGTCGGGGAGTTAAATAGCGAAGGGCTGGATATGACCCCGCAAACAATCCAGGTATGGGACAGTATTATTGCCCATGCCCGGATGGTGGTCTGGAACGGGCCGGTGGGGAAGATGGAAAATTCAAAACTGGAGGGACAAGAGATGGGAAGTTCCAGAGGGACCTATGAGTTAGCCAGGGTTATTTTGCAATCCCAAGCAGAGGTAATTGTAGGAGGAGGGGATACGGTCGGGTTTTTAGGGCAGGTTGGATTGCTGGAGGATTTTGAAAGTAAAGGTTTTGTCTCCACCGGCGGCGGAGCAATGCTAAAATTTTTAACTGATGAAACTTTACCAACTATTACAGCTTTAGACTAGCTCCTGAATTTGATTTTTTGCCAAATTTATGCTAATATAACAGCTTATAGTATGGCTATAGATACAGAAGCTAGTCCTTCATTAGGAGAACAAACTGAAACTAATTCTGGTGATAGTTCGCGCACTGTAGTTCCTTTATGTGCTATTTTAGGAGGGATTACACTTGCCGCAGTTACTCAGCCTCTTGTTGATCGTATTAAAGAAAATCCGAGAGAATTTATTGACCACCTCACGGCCACTTATCCGGTTATCCATCCATTTCTTGATACTATTCACAGGTTTTTAACCTCTGTTAATCTTGGCTAAGCCTCCCTGACCCACCTGCACTTTTTCTTCTAAGTTAAATAATTTGCTTTTAGAGGTAATATTGTGGGCAAAATTAATGGACAGGACCTCCTGTAGTGAGAAGGTGAGCTGCCCATTAATTACTTAAAACAATCAGTTAAGCTGATTGGTACTAATATTCTGCCAAATATTTCACCTAAACATCAAGAGTTATTTAGGTTTGGTATTTGTGCATTTAGTTTAACAGGTTTTAGCAGTTTAAATTCCAATGCCAGGATGGTGGTGGAGAATATCAATACTGCTTCATCTAAAGTATACAGATTAGTCAGCAATCAGAAGATATTGGATAATTTCCCCAAACTATTGGTTTCTTCTAAGTTAGTAAACAGAACCTCCTTGGTGAACATAGATTTCTCCACCTTTTGTGGATTTGAAACTTTAAGCTTTGGGCTACAGACTGATGAGGGTAGAGCTATTCCTGTCTGGGCTAACTGTTTAACTTATCCTCTCAAAGAGGTGAGATCACAGAATACTTTTGTAATCTCTGAGGTTAAAGACTTTGGTCAGACCCTGGGTTTTTACCCCAGGTTTGTCTTTGACAGAGGATTTTGGATACCAGATTTAATTAAGCTTTTCTTAGAAGAAGAGATCACTTTCTACTTAAGGATTAAAGCTGGAAAGCTTTTGGAGGAGAGTGAAGGGAAATTCAAATCAGCTAAGGCTTTGGGTAAACTTACTAAAGATACTCCAATTAAGCTTTATGGGAGAACTTTAAGGCTGGTGATTTCTCCACCTCCACCAAAACAGATTGTTAAGAAAGAGGGTAAGAAAGCAGAGAGGTGGTATATCTTAACCAATGATTTAACCTCCACTAGAGAACAAATCTTAGATATTTACTATCACAGGTTTGAGATTGAAGAAACCTTTAAAGATTTAAAATATGTATCAAAGCTAAAGAAGTTTTTCATTAAGAAAAGACTTAGTTTTAAAACCTTACTTGCCTTTATCTGTCTTGGTTTCTGGCTGTCTTTCTGGTGCTACCAGTTAGGTAAGCTGGCTAAGATTACTTTCTACACCCTAACCCATCCTAAAAAGAAAAGGTCATACTTTAAGATCTGGTGGGAAGGTATCCAAAGATCATTAAGAGTTAGTTTAAAACTTTTAGATACTGGTTAAAAAAATATGGGTAGTTTGGTATGCTTAACAGCTCTTTTTAAAAGGGTTTAACTTGTAGTGGTTAAAAGGGACTAAATTCCTCAATTTTCCTCTTTTAAAAGTTAGTGAAAAGATTTAATTCCAAAAAGAGAGAAATTTACTGACTACATTAACCTTTTAGATGGAAAATTCCCTAATTCCATTTACATCTGCAGGTGGGTCAGCTAAGCCTCCTGCTTGCACTTTTTTCCTCAAGGTGGAAAAATAAAAAAAATGCAGCTTCTTTTTACCAATATCTACCTGTTTGCCATGGCCGCGGTTTTGGCCATTTTGGAGATTCAAATTGAGGGTAAACACGGTTGGGTAAAAAATTTACCCACCTGGAGGCCAAAAAGCCACAATTTTTGGGTTAAACTTTACTCCAAAATGATGAGCGGCAAGGAGATGACCGGCTACCATCTGACCATGTTTTCCTTTGTCTTTTTAATTTTTGGTTTGCCCTATGTTTTTGGTTTGCCCTTAACCCTGGAAAACCTGCTTAAAACAGTCTCTTTTTATTTTATTTTTTGTATCCTCTGGGATTTTTTGTGGTTTGTCCTCAACCCCCATTACCCTTTAAAACAGTTTAAAAAAGAGCATCTGGATTTTCATCATAAAAAATGGCTTTGGGGAGTGCCCACAGATTATATCAGCGGCACCATAGTTTCTTTGGTAGTTTTACTGCCGGTATATTTTAAAGACCCGGCTATTTTAAGCTGGTGGGGGATGAATTGCGGCCTCTTTTTAATCCAAACCGGGATTGTCATCTGGTTTTTCCTAATGGTTCTCAAAATAGATAAATGGCACACCAATAAGCCCTGAAGACAGTCTTGTTTGTATTAATTGTCTTGTGTTAGTCTGAATATATGATCAGAGTAGCCATTAATGGTTTCGGGAGAATCGGCCGGGCTGCTTTTAAAGTGGCACTGGAAAGGTTCCCCGAGGAACTGGAAATTGTGGCCATCAATGACCTGACCGACCCCCATGTTTTAGCCCATCTGCTGCAATACGACAGCGCCTACGGACGTTGGGAAAAGGAAGTTTTTGCCGATTTTCCTTCAGAAAACCCGGCAGAAGGTCATATTATAATTGAAGGAAAAAAGTACCCAGTATTTGCTGAAAAAATTCCTGTAAACCTCCATTGGCGCGATTTAAATGTGGATGTAGTGGTGGAATCAACTGGCAGGTTTGCCGATGAAGAGGGGATGAAACAGCATCTTTTAGCCGGGGCAAAAAAGGTGATCTTATCTGCTCCGGCTAAAGGTGAAGGCCTGCCTGCCGGCAGGCAGGGAATTCCAACCTACGTTATTGGGGTAAACAACGCTCAGTACCGGGGGGAGCAGCTAATCAATAATGCTTCTTGTACTACCAACTGTATCTCTCCAGTGATGGCGATCATGAGGGAAAGGTTTGGTATCCAAAAAGCCTTGATGACCACTACTCATGCAGTCACAGCCGAGCAAAATCTGGTTGACGGCTCACCTCCGGGGGGTAAGTCTAATGATTTAAGAAGGGCCAGAAGCGCTTACGCCAACATGATACCCACTACTACCGGGGCGGCTATTGCTACCACTGAAGCTATTCCGGAGCTTAAAGGTATGTTTGACGGCCGGGCCTTGCGGGTGCCGATTATTGTCGGCTCCATCTCCGATCTTACCTTACTACTTTCCCGAAAAACTTCGGTTGAAGAAATTAACCAAGTATTTAAAGAGGCTTGTGAAGATTCCCGGTGGAGGGGGATAGTTACCTGGAGTGAAGAACCTTTGGTTTCCTCAGATATCATCGGCCGGCCGGAATCGGCAATTGTTGATTTGCCTCTCACTCAGGTTGTTGATGGTGATTTAGTCAAAATTTTTACCTGGTATGATAATGAGTGGGGGTATTCCAATAGATTAATTGAACAGGTTTTAAATATTGGTAAATATCAACCCATGTAGCTTTTTAGCGTTTTTGGGTTTTGTTAAGGTTGACATTGGCCTCTCCTTTTGATAAACTTTCAGGCAGTGATTAAGTTGAACCTGAGACTCAACGCTTAACTCCTCTCGCTCCGGCTCCCGGAAGCGGGAAGCCAGTAGCGTTGTATCCCTCATTAAAAAAATTAAATATAAATATTTAAATTCTAAAGTTTAGGATTTTGGATTTGAGCGTAGGCTACTTGGGCCCGTAGTTCACCCGGTAGAACGTGTCATTTGCAATGACAAGGTAAGCGGTTCGAGTCCGCTCGGGTCCACACTATAGAGATTGTATTTAGATAATGGTTTTCAAAGAGATTTGAAGATTGCTATCTAGGTAGAAAGTTAAATCCTAGGCCCTTCGATAAACTCAGGGTACTGAGCGAAGTCGAAGTATTTGTACCTTGAAATGTGAATACGGAAAGTTAGTTCATAGTAAGTAGTTAGCAGGTAGTAGTGATCGAAAGAGATCTATAAACCTACAACCTACAGCCTATGATCTAAAAAAGAAGAAGGCCAAAATGATGCACCTTTATGGTGCATCACAAGCCAAAAGATACTCAACATAAAGGCATACGGTGGATGCCTTGGTCGAAAGTACCGATGAAGGACGTACTAGGCGACGATACTCTGCGGGTAGCTGCCAAGAAGCGATGATCCGCAGGTTTCCGAATGGGATAACCCCCCGCCTCGGCGGGACCATTAACTGAATTCATAGGTTAATGGAGGGTACGTGCTGAACTGAAACATCTAAGTAAGCACAGGAAAATAAATCAAACGAGATTTCCCCAGTAGCGGCGAGCGAAAAGGAAACAGCCTAAACCAAAAGTCCATGTCTTGAGCAATCAAGATAAACTTGTGGGGTTGTGGGGTTAACGATACGGCATCAATTAAGGATAGCCAAACAGCCTGGAAAGGCTGGCCATAGACAGTGATAGCCTGGTAGGCAAAATTCAAGATTGGCCCAGTTAATACCCGAGTAGCCCGAGACACGTGTAATTTCGGGTGAATCCGGCAAGACCACTTGCTAAGGCTAAATATGCTTTTGGACCGATAGTGAACTAGTACCGTGAGGGAAAGGTGAAAAGAAGAGCGAAACGCTCAGTGAAATAGTACCTGAAACCGTATGTTGACAAGCTGTGGAACCCTGAGTTTATCGAAGGGAACCGCGTGCCTATTGAAGAATGAACCGGTGAGTTGTCTTCCCGCACTCTGTAAACTACA
>JAMDBX010000070.1 GCA_023487645.1 Patescibacteria group bacterium
AGCTGGCTAGCCTCCCCATCGCCACCTGATAAGGTTCCTGTCCAGTATCGATATTAAAAAGATAGATACTTTTTTGTTGGGGATTAGCTTGCAAATAGGCAGACATTGTGGCTTTTTCCTCTGTCCAGGAAGGATCAGCTGACATAGAATCTAAAACTCCTTCCATAACTGAACCGTCTTCATGCAGTGAGGATATGGGACGGATAATGACTAAATTGCCTTTGACCACCGGCCAGGAGTATTTAAAGCTTTGACCCACCAATTTTTTAGGTGCCCATTTTTCACTGCCGTTGGAAGTATTCAAAGCATAGAAAAACATATTCTCTGCTCCAAAGAAAACTGTTGAACCATCTTCAGAAACGGCAGCCGGAGCAACAATCGGAGCGAGATTAAAAGGAGAATTAGTATCGGCCGGTTCAACTCTGGTAGCATATTTCCACTTCAAATTGCCGCTTGAAACATCAAAGGCATAAAAGTATCCATCTTGTGAACCAATATAAACAGTGCCGTTGCTGATAACAGGAGCAGCCTTTAGTGGGGCTCCGGTTTGGTAAGACCATTTCAAGGCGCCACTGTTTTCATCCAGGCCATAAACCTTTCCATCCATTGAAGGGACAACAACTGTACCTGAATCATAAGCTAAGGTATGTAAAATTGGTCCTCCGGTAGTGTAATCCCAAATGTTATCGCCTGTTGCAGCATTGACCGCAAAAACCGTGCCGTTCATATCTCCAAAAAAGACCTTTCCATTAGCCACAATTGGCTGGACCTGGCGGGCGATCAAATTGCCATATTTAAAGCCCGGCAAATTATCAGTAATGCTGGCCCCGGGAGCTGAAACAAAGTTTTTGACAATATGGTTTTTATCCAGCCAAACCCAAGCGTCTTCATAGTTGGGGTCAACAAAGGCAGCAGTTCTACCGGTATGGGCGCTATCATGTTGCAGCTGTGGCCAATCAGAGGATGATGTTGAAATAGTGGTAGCTTGAGTAACAGTTAAATCATTATTCCTATCTGTTGTAACTTCAGTAGAATCATAAGTTCCATCAGGATTAACTAGTTGACCTTTGGTAAAGAATTTAGATCCACAGGTATTATCAGTACTACAAGGATCTGCTTTCCAGGTTGTTGAGGCAGTGGCAGTATTATTACTACTGTTAAAGATTAGAGAAACATCACGAGGTGTAGGTTGATTGGTAGCATCGGCATCAAAACCAAAAGATACATTCCTTCTGGTAGTTAGATGGACTTGTTTACCAGTACATGAACCTGAAGCTGTAATACTTACATTAATATCTGTTCCTTCTGTAGTAGAGGTTACTCCATTAGGCCAGGAAACACTGCTGATGGTACAAGGTGTAGGAGTTGGAAAAGGAGTAAATGTTCCTCCTTGAGGAATGGAAGTGGGGGTGGGGGTAGGTGTTGGTAAAACTGCAGTTAAATCAGAGATGGTGAAGTTATCAAGTTGTAAGGCATTAGTGTCTGAAGGGGTAATATTGGGCATAGCTACGAAAAGTCCTCCTAAACCTGTTTCAGTAAGGGGAGTTGCATCAGAAGTAGCTACTTTTAAAACAAAATCTGCATCTGTCGGACCTTTAACCAAAAGTCTTTTGGTTGTTCCCCTTACTTCAAGCTTTAACTTTTGAGTAGAACCTACAATGACCCCAGTAGATGGGGCAGTCGCCAACATGATAGTAGAACTGCCTGCCCGGACTATTTCCCAACGGTTACTGGAGGCATTGTAATCTACCCGGTAATATGTGGGAGGAAAAACTGAGGGATCAATTGAGGAGACAAATCCGGCAGTTCCTGAGGGGGTAGCTACCAAAACATCAACATTTAAATCATAATCAGTTGAGGTAGTAGCTTTGTTGGCATACATCACAGTTGTAGTATTGCCGCTTGTTGACCTAACCCCTCCCTGCTGGGAAACCTGCAATCCTCCAAAACTTGTTCCCCAGGAAATTCCTGAATCAGAAGTATGGTTTCTAAGCAGTGCTCCTACAGTATCAGTGAAAGTATCAGTTACAAATGTACCCAAACCTCCTGAAGGAGCAGTTGAACCAGATGGGGTTGGAGAAGGAGTATTTGTTGGCACAGGTGTGGGTGTTGGGGTTACGGTGTTGGTTACAGTTAATAAAGTTGTTCCTGTTTGACCTGAATCTGCTACCCATGTTGTTCCTCCATCAAGTAAGACTTTAAAGTAATATTGGGGATCACCTAGAAGTTTTGGTGTATATTCTGTAGTCCATTGCGCACTTGTTTGATCTAAACTATCAAAAGAAGTAGTTTTGGCACTTAAGTTGGCATCTGACATCGGCCCTCCTCCTACTCCATACTGGTCTACCTCAAAAGTTACCTTGCTGCTACTACAATCCCCTGAAGCTTTAACATTTAAGTTCACTTTGGTACCAACAGAGACACTACTGTTTCCCCAAGAAGCAGAAGTTATAGTACAAGGACCAGAATATGTAGCTGGTGCTGATAAAGCATCTGTTAGATTCTGAATATAATACAAATCCCCGACAGCAAAGGCTGGTATATCCATATATTTAACAAGTTCTGGAAAGATGCTTTTATCAATTAATGCCCGGGCTTGATAGAGATATGCATAGTCCATTAGTGGCTGACAATAAGATTCTGCATAAGAGCGATCATATTTAGAAACAAACCAATATGGAGTTAAAACGTCATACTGACTTATGTTATCTCTGGCCTTAGCAGAGGTAGAAGCATCTTTCTCAAATATATCAGCAAGTTCAGGGGTAAGGTATATAAAATTTCGAACCGCATTTAAATCATTACTATGATTATAACTGCCATCAAAAGGAACATCTTTACTAAAGTTATTTAATCTTAAGTTTACCAATCGAGTATATTCTGCATACTTGCTGCTTTGGGAAATATCAGTTGTAACACCAGCCAGTTTCTCCAATTCCATATATCCTTTGTAACCAACAATATATTCATTCAACAACCAGGGATATTTAATAAAATTAGCATCTGTCATATCATTATTGACCCCTGACTGATCAGCAGTACAAAGCTTGTTTTTCATCAGGTTAAATATGGTAGAAGCTGTCCCCGGAAAAGTTTCGGCATACTTCCAGGCACCATAGAAAGATTCAGGAGGAAAACCTCCACGAACACCTGTTACGGCATCACAAATTACTAATTGACTTCCAGAAGGTCTTATGTACGTTCGCGGTTGACTGGCTGTGAAAAAGTTAGTGTCATTAGTAGTATTAAATTGAGCAGTCATTTCTGGGGTGTCGTCGTAAGCTTCCCTTTTTGCCCCGTTTGCCCAACCGATATTTGCATAATTAATGAATGAGTATGGGGCCGGAGTATTGTTAGATAATAAACCATAATTATTTTGCAGGTATGATTTAACCTGGGTTTGCAAAGCAGACGAAAGATATGGCAACGCCCTTATCAAAACAGTTACTGTTTCTGCCGGGTTATGGAAATATTCAATTAAATGCTCATTCGGAACTGTTGTCACCATAAACTGACTCTGTTGGTTGGAATCCATAAAGCCGGGACGTAAATGCCCTGCATCAACCATCTTTTGGACTTCTGTCTCCAATCGGGACTGAAGAGTAGCGGGAGTATCTGAAACCGGAAAACTGGCTTGACTGGTTGGAGCCTGAGCAGTTGGTAAAGGCGGAGTATTCACGCTGCCGGTTGAGCTTATAGCATAAAGAACATTATGTGCTATCAGAAAAACCTTTCCTTTATAAGGTACTGGGGTATAGTTAAGAAGTCCTGTCATCGGCGTATATACCCCATTATTTCCACCAAACTTGCCATTAAGACCTATGCTTGTATATTTCGCTGAGGAAGCTGCCATGTATTTAGGATCCCAACCCCAATAAGCATTACTACCCATCGGCCCTCCTCCTACTCCATACTGGTCTACCTCAAAAGTTACCTTGCTGCTACTACAATCCCCTGAAGCTTTAACATTTAAGTTCACTTTGGTACCAACAGAGACACTACTGTTTCCCCAAGAAGCAGAAGTTATAGTACAAGGACCAGAATATGTAGCTGGTGCTGATAAAGCATCTGTTAGATTCTGAATATAATACAAATCCCCGACAGCAAAGGCTGGTATATCCATATATTTAACAAGTTCTGGAAAGATGCTTTTATCAATTAATGCCCGGGCTTGATAGAGATATGCATAGTCCATTAGTGGCTGACAATAAGATTCTGCATAAGAGCGATCATATTTAGAAACAAACCAATATGGAGTTAAAACGTCATACTGACTTATGTTATCTCTGGCCTTAGCAGAGGTAGAAGCATCTTTCTCAAATATATCAGCAAGTTCAGGGGTAAGGTATATAAAATTTCGAACCGCATTTAAATCATTACTATGATTATAACTGCCATCAAAAGGAACATCTTTACTAAAGTTATTTAATCTTAAGTTTACCAATCGAGTATATTCTGCATACTTGCTGCTTTGGGAAATATCAGTTGTAACACCAGCCAGTTTCTCCAATTCCATATATCCTTTGTAACCAACAATATATTCATTCAACAACCAGGGATATTTAATAAAATTAGCATCTGTCATATCATTATTGACCCCTGACTGATCAGCAGTACAAAGCTTGTTTTTCATCAGGTTAAATATGGTAGAAGCTGTCCCCGGAAAAGTTTCGGCATACTTCCAGGCACCATAGAAAGATTCAGGAGGAAAACCTCCACGAACACCTGTTACGGCATCACAAATTACTAATTGACTTCCAGAAGGTCTTATGTACGTTCGCGGTTGACTGGCTGTGAAAAAGTTAGTGTCATTAGTAGTATTAAATTGAGCAGTCATTTCTGGGGTGTCGTCGTAAGCTTCCCTTTTTGCCCCGTTTGCCCAACCGATATTTGCATAATTAATGAATGAGTATGGGGCCGGAGTATTGTTAGATAATAAACCATAATTATTTTGCAGGTATGATTTAACCTGGGTTTGCAAAGCAGACGAAAGATATGGCAACGCCCTTATCAAAACAGTTACTGTTTCTGCCGGGTTATGGAAATATTCAATTAAATGCTCATTCGGAACTGTTGTCACCATAAACTGACTCTGTTGGTTGGAATCCATAAAGCCGGGACGTAAATGCCCTGCATCAACCATCTTTTGGACTTCTGTCTCCAATCGGGACTGAAGAGTAGCGGGAGTATCTGAAACCGGAAAACTGGCTTGACTGGTTGGAGCCTGAGCAGTTGGTAAAGGCGGAGTATTCACGCTGCCGGTTGAGCTTATAGCATAAAGAACATTATGTGCTATCAGAAAAACCTTTCCTTTATAAGGTACTGGGGTATAGTTAAGAAGTCCTGTCATCGGCGTATATACCCCATTATTTCCACCAAACTTGCCATTAAGACCTATGCTTGTATATTTCGCTGAGGAAGCTGCCATGTATTTAGGATCCCAACCCCAATAAGCATTACTACCCATCGGCTTGGTATACTCTATAGCTCCAAAAGTTTGCCCGTTGATAATGGCATTTATTCCCTCACCGACATAGATAATATTACCTCCCACCGTAAAGGTGTTTGATTCGTCGCATTGCCCGCTGTCAAAATCGTGGATACGTGAAATATAAGGAGTACCAAACTTCCAACCAGAAATACCTCCGTGACAACCAGCATTACCGCGTGCATAATAACCAATAGAAGTATATAAAACTCCATCGCTACCTACAACTGGCGGATGTTTATAACCTTGGGCTCCACCATCATCTTGAGATGGATTAAAGGGCGCATAAGGGGTAACTTCTACTCCTGTCGTAGGATTTAGAATATAATTAACCCGTAAATAAGGAGGTTGACCGTTCCAGCGGGTGGGATTGTTATTATAATAATTGTAAATAGCATCAGCTCGAACTGTGGCTGAACCGGAAGCCCATGTGTAAGGTTCGTTGCCTACTGGCCCTGCAAGACAAGATTCAATTTTTGTAAAATTGTCACAAGTTGGTCGGGGCGGGTAACTTGCATAGATCTCTTCATTTGCCTGTGTATGGTTACAACTATAAGGGGCAAAAGATGATCCAAACGGACACATAAACTGTATTGATGGATCTTTCAATGATCCTGAAAAAATGACATAATCTGTTCCGGAAACCGGTTCCGTATAAATTACCGGCCAATACATATCAAACCCAACGCCTGGAAACTTGCTTGATTTCCATTTTAAGATGGTTGACGGATCATTGGGATTAGATGGATTGGCGTTTACTGCATAGGCATAGGCATCACCAGAAGCAAAATAAACAAGATTATATTTGGCTGAATATGCAGCATTATAGTTAATTGGTCCATCTGTTTTGTATCTCCATTTAAGATTACCTGTAATAGCGTCTAAGGCATAGAAATAACCATCTCTGTTGCCAGCATAAATAGTGTTATTCACTACCAAAGGATTAGTATCAAAACCAGCGCCTGCTTCGTAAGGTGTATATCCCGCTAAAGCTTCACCTGTATTTGCATTAATAGCATGGATTCTCCGGTCAAACCCGCCAACATAAGCAGTGAGTATGCCATTTACGGTTACTACTGTGGGAGAGTTACCAAGTGGCATCTCTGTGCCATAAACCCACTTCTGAGCACCGGTATCAGCATCAAAAGCATATAGACCTTTTGAGGTGGAAACAAAGATGGTGTTATTAGTAGCTACTACTTGAACCTTATTGTCAATATAAGGATCAATTGGGCGATACCAGTTAGTATTAAACGGTCCCTTAACCTCCGAGTTTACCCATGATGTCCTTTGGTAATTACCTCCCACTGTAAACCAATCAGTATCAGAAGGTAAGGTAGTTGTACCTGTTCCTCCAGAAGGAGCAGCAGTCACTGTTACCATATTAGCTTTATTATCAATGGTTTGAGTACCAACACTGGCTTTGACATAATACTGAGGATCACCAGAACATAAACCAAATAGATTAAGTAAACAGGTATGTTCTGCTATCCAGAAAGAAGAAACAGTATTACTACCAGAACTAAAGATGATAGCTGAGGGAGAAGCTTGTTGATTAGCTGGAATATCATCAAGAATTGTAGAACCATATCTTCTGACCTCTAAATTAACTGTTTGACTTGCACAGTTGTTACCATTGACTGTAATACCTACCGGATTTCCTTCCACTGCTGTAGTTGCAGACCAAGCAACTGAAGTTAAAGTACAAGGAGCGGGTGTAGGAGAAGGTATTAAAGTTGGTGTAGCTGTGGGTACCGGAGTCAAGGTAGGAATTCCTCCTTGAGGTACAGTAGTTGGTGTGGGGGTGGAGGTTGGGGTGGGGGTTATACCTGTACTATTTCTCACATCTACCCAGGAAGTTATGCCATAAGCATCAATAGTTCTGGCCAGTCTTTCCCAATAGAAGTAATCTTGATTGACCCAAGGGATATCCAGGTATTTACGAAGAGCATCACCTGAAAGATTAGCCAAAAGTGATTTTTCCAAAAACACTCCCTGTGTATTCTGAGGGAAAACATACATAATCTCTCCGCCTAAAAGATTTGGTGATCTTTGCAGGTACAAAAGAGGTCTTGCTGTATCTAAATAATCGTTATACCGGGCTACATCGGCCGGAGCATAATCTTTCAGAAGTCTTCCTACTTCCGGAGTCAATTCTGTGAGCTGAGGAATATTAGTTCCGTGAGATAAACGTTGAATAAATGATCCACCATTTTGGTAGAAATTACTCCAGGTAGAAAACGCTGATTGCCAAGTTGTAGTCGGATTTAAAGTACCATCACCGTCTGAAGGCCTAAAATTATTGACATATTTGAGCCTTACCTGCATAGCTAATGTTGCTGAATTAGTCGCCCAATCAACTTCAGTTTGATCATTCATGTGCTTTGCGATTCTAGCATAAGCAATCAAGGCAGAAAGCCGACGATTAGCCGAATCAGAAAGGTTCATATTTGTGCTATCCGTACCGGAAGTAGGAGCAGCTGTCCTAATACCTAAAAGTCCATCATCAATCCCTTTATCGCTAATATCCTGGATTACTCTCCATTTATAACCTGTATAAGCAGCAGTATTTTTGATGGTATTCCAATTTTTCTCCAGTAAACTCCAATCACCCGTGTTATAAGCATAAAGCCAGAGGTCGTAAAGTCTGTCAAACGCCGCTCTAACAGGTATATAACCTAAGTTCTGTGTCATTGCATTTTCACAATCTCCTAGTGTAGTAAATGGACCATGAATCGAACAAAAGTCAAAAGGTCCGGGAGCAAAGGGTTGTCTTTGTTTAGTATTGTCTTCTGTAACCTGTCCATTGGTATAACTTAGTCCGTCATCCCAAGGATAACGGTCAGAAAAAACATTAAATTTTGATTCCTCTGCAGAGACAAAAGTTTTTACTTTAGTTTGAAGGTCAGCAGATAAATAAGGAAGGACCATCCCCAAAATACCCTGTGTTTGCGCCGGTTCCAAGTAATAACCTAAAATATTTTTCTTACCCGGAATGAAAATCCAAGGAGCAAGCCTTCCGGTATTGAGAAAATCATTAACAGCTGATTCTAAAGAAGTCTTTAGATCTGCAGATTTATTACTATCAATATTGGTCAAAGTTGGCACTTCCCAAATGTATTTTTCCAAATCTGTTTGGGAAGGAATATTTATATTACTCACTGTTGTAGGAATAAATGGTTGCTCAGGATATGGGGCAATGGTTGGAATAGGAGTTGGAGTCACACCGGATAAATGCCCTTGCATCATGGCTATAATTGAGGAGTAATTTGCAATCACCTTATCACCAAAAATTGGCGGCCCTTGGACTTCGGCATTAGTGTCAAAATTAATTGGCGGAGCACCATACTTAAAGCTTCTTAAAGCATTATTATTAAGTGCTCTTTCGTAACCATCGCGTGCGCCTATAATTCCTTCCCCATTGCCCGTAGTTAAATCCATACTTCCCATTCCAAACCAACCGTTAGTATAAAGCTTATTTCCGGCTGTAGATAAAGCTATGGTTTCATCATCGATCATAAAAATATTGGTACTATAAGCTCCCGGATCCGATGCTCCCTTATTTAGAATAGTAATTGAGCCAGTATTTTGGTCCATTTTGCCAAAAGTACCCATAATATAAGCTGTCGCCAGATCGTCATAATTGGAATAATAGCTTCTGTACTTTACCAACAAATCACCATTTGAAGTAATGACAGGAGGAACACCGGGAGTATCCGACCCAGATGTCCAAAGAACTGGAGCAATATATGGTTTTGTTCCGTCTGATTTTTTCAAAGCATAAAAGCTTTCATATTGAGGTCTACCAGCAACTGTGCCAAAACCAGCCCCTGATAAGTAAGACCTGATGGCTTGATCTTCTTTTTGATAAGCTGCCGAATCGCTTGCAGTAGCATTAGGGTCAAAGCAGGCAATTGTATTACGGGCAACCTGTTGTTTAGGATAGTCTGTACAGCCCGCGACGTTAGCAAGAAGCCTTTCTTCATCCCAAAGAAAATCGCTGGGACTATCATCAGGAGCTGTCCTAAAAATAACCAAACTATTGGTAACAACAGGGAAATAGCCTCTCATGGTTTGACCAGCCATTTGATTAGATTCCCAAACTTTAGTACCATTTGTTGAATAAGCATAGGCTTTCATGTTCTCAGCACCAAAATAAATATTGGTTCCATCAAATGAAGGTGAGGTTAGAATTGGTGCTCCAATATTTGCTTCCCATTTCTTTGATCCATTGGATTTATCAATTGCATAGAAGTAACCATCGCGTCCTCCAATATATACTGAATCATTTGTGACAACTGGTGTTGCCCAGAATCCACCTTGTCTTTTAGTATCAAAAATCCATTTAAGTGAAGGTACACCATTGGTAATGGTATTTCCATCAATGGCATAGACTTTCCCATCCAAAGAGCCTACATAAACTATTCCACCCTCAACTGTAGGAGAATTTAAGATTCCTCCAATAAAACTTCCATCCTGAGGATATCTCCAAACCTTGGCTCCATTGTTTAGGTCTAGAGCATACATTGCTCCATTAGCAGTACCTACATAAACTAAGTCTTGGTTATGGGTTTGATCTCTGACAATGATGGGTTGATAACCTGTATTGACCTGCTCCCCAAATTCTGAGGCAAAATCACGATACCAAACCTTAGTATATGGTCCATCAGGACCGGTAGCAGTTGAACCAGATCTTTTTGAATCATGGGCTAAAGTTGGCCAGTCATATTGGTAAGCTGTAGGAGTTGTTGTCCCACTAGATTGGGTAACAGTTAAAAGCTGGGGCCTTAGACTATCCCAAGTTGTTCCTCCATCAAATGAAACCCTAAAGTAATATTGGGGATCACCTAAAGGAATACCTAAAACCATTAAGGGATTGTATTCAGCTACCCAGGTGGTAGAGACTTGGTTACTTGATGAGGTAAAGGTAACAGGATTGGGTACAGGTTGGACATTGGCAGAAATATCATCCAAAGGTGTAGAACCATTCCTTCTTACTTCAAAGGTTAACTGTTGGTTTGCACAATTACCGTTGCTTACTGCAATCAAAGAAGCTGCGGTAGAGGCTACAGCCGTATTAGAACCCCAAGTAAGGGAGGTTAAAGAACAAGCAACAGGTGCAGGTGTAGGAGTTGGGGTTGGTGTGAGAGAAATTGGTGTAGAAGTTGGCTGCGACTGAGTCGGGGTAGGAGTTGCAGGTAAAGGAGTTGGGGTAGATACAGAAGGAACAGAGGTGGGGGTCGGGGTCGGGGTTGGGGTTGGAATCAATTGAGTCGGGGTAGGAGTTGAGGTAGGTAAAACAGCTGGGGTTGGAGTTGAGGTTGGAATCAAGGTAGGTGTAGGTGTGGGAGAGATAGTTCCGGCATAAACTTCCAAACTAGCCAGTTGATAATCATTGGCATTGACTCCTGTAGTTGTAATTACCCTGATATATCTTCCGGTTCTATTGATAACGGCATTAAAATCCCTGTTGGCTCCACTCCATACCGGAAAATATCCTACCCCATCGGAAGAAAGTTCAATATTATAATTGGTAGCATAATCTGATCCCCATTTAACAACTACCTGACCTACATAAGTACTGGCTCCTAAATCAACAGCTAACCATTGGCTTCCTCCTCCAGCTGAAGTCCAATAAGTAGCAGGATTACCATCAATAGCAAAAGAAGGGTCAGAGCCAGTTGCAGTTGAAGAAACCGAGGCAATAGGTTTGCCAAAGGCTAAATCCCCTGCTGTTTGGGCAACGGCAAACTTAATATCATTTGTAGTGGCCAGAACTACTCCTAATACAGATAATATAAATAGGAAGATTAAAGATAAAATTTTATTCATTAACAGTTGATATTACCGGTTATTTAAATTTATTTTTTACAACTATCGTATACCATATTTTTCTTATCTTGAAAACATGGTTAATAATTTTCCTAAGCTAATCTAATCAAAGCATGGATTTTAACAGGAGTCAATGTGGCTGAACTTGACTATTTTAAGTATTTATCAAAAAAGGTGACGGAACGGGCCATCGCCGTCTCGAACGAAGGACTGGAGATATTATGGTTGGCTCCGGGATAAGTATAATATTCAACAACTTTTCCTGATTGTTCTAAACGGTTTTTCAGCCCTTCGGAAAACTGCCAAGGGACTTCTTCATCTGACAAACCAACATCCAGTTGCACCGGTGCCTGAACATATTGTAAATTAAAATTCGGATCAATTGAATGCCAAAAGGTTGGATTGGAGCTGGGAGTGCCGTATTCGGCAATCAGGTTTTCTCTGTTGCGGTTACGCAGAGCCAATTCCCTTTGTGAAGGCACATAAGGCACTTTTCTGGTCCAATTGTTCATCAGGTCATCATAAGTTCCCACTACCCCACCCCAAATCACCGCCGCTTTAATATCCGAAGAGATTACCAGACTTCGTAAAGTGATATTTCCCCCCATGGAATGACCCCACATACCGATCTTATCCGGATTGACCCCTTTAAACTTTTTTATTGAAGAAAGGGCATTTAAAACATCTACTGTATAGGCCGGAGAGTAATAGGCTCCTTCCGGTTGACCCTCTGAATTACCATTACCCCGATAATCAGGCTTAAAAACGATATAGCCACGGCGGGCAAAGCTGTCAACATAGGCAATATAGCGTTCGGTAGGCCGGTACTCTTCCGGAGGAATGTACCCATGGTTAAAAATAATCACCGGCCAACCTCCAGGAGGAGATTGTCCTTCCGGCACGGTAAATAATCCGTAAATCTTTAATCCATCAGACAAATACGAAGCGATATATTGATGATAATTACTTCCGTCAGCTAAAGTTTGCTCAATAGCAATGTCGCTTCCCGGATAACTCCTTGAACGCATTTGGGAAATTTGCAGAGGATTAGTCTGCTCACTTTGCTGAGGCGGTAAAAAAGGAGTTATGGTCTTTTCGGGAAATTTCTTCACAGTAAAAACTTTTTGGATAAAAAATATTACCGATATTAAGATGATTAAAGTAATTACCGAAACAATCCAAACACCTCTTTTTTTAAACAGCTTACTCATAACGCAGGGCCTCAATTGGGGAAAGACCGGAAGCTTTTTGTGCCGGATACCAACCAAATAAAACTCCAATTCCTCCAGAAACCCCAATAGCCAGAAAAACCGAAGACAAAGAAATAGTAAAAGGTAAATTAATAATCCTGGCAAAGATAAAAGATAAAGTTACCCCTAAAACCATCCCTAAAACACCCCCGGCAAAAGTCAAAATGATCGATTCGGTTAAAAACTGGGTGATGACGGTTTTTTTCTTTGCCCCTAAAGCTTTTCTCAATCCAATTTCTCTCGTTCTTTCAGTGACAGTCACTAACATGATGTTCATAATGCCGATTCCTCCTACTAAAAGAGAGATAGCGGCAATCCCCGAAAGTAAAGCGGTAAATGTTCCCGTGACCTGGCTAGCTGCCCCTAAAACATCGGCTTGGGAAAGGATACTAAAGTCTGCTTGGTAAGGGTCCGTTAAGTGATGGCGGGCCAACAGAAAATAACCCACCTGATTCTGGGCATCGGTCATTTGGTCCGGTGATTTGGCTTCCAAAGAAATTGTGCTGACATAATCTACCCCAAAAAGCTGTTTTTGGGCTGTAAGCAGCGGGACAAAAACCATGTCATCCTGGTTTTGAAATCCACTTCCTCCTTTGGGAGTGGTCACCCCGATAACCCTAAAGGCCAGTCCGTTGATTCTTATTGTTTGTCCCAAGGCATCGCTGCCATCACCAAAAAGATCGGATACTACTTGCGGCCCTAAAACTACTACCTTGCTCAGCCCATCAACATCTTGTTGGGAAATAAAAGTACCTTCATCCATAGAAATATTTCTGACTTGAGCATAAGCAGGGGTTAGACCTACTACCTGAGTATTAGTGTTATTTTTACCGTTAGTAACCTGAGCCCGTCGTGAAAGCTCCGGGGACACCCTTGATATAGTGGTAATTTGGGAAGAACTCTCAATTGCTTTTGCATCGTCATAAGTTAAGGTTGTGGTACTTCCGGCTGCCCCTCTTATTCCACCACTTGTTTGTGCCCCGGGCATGACCGTCAATAAATTTGACCCTAAAGACTGGATTTGCGATTCTACTGATTTTTGGCTTGCCTGACCCAGAGAAACTAGGGCAATCACACTCCCAATTCCAATAATGATTCCCAAAGTGGCCAGAGCAGTACGCAGTTTATTTAATGTTAAGGCCTCAATGGCTGATGATAAAAGTTCGGTAAATTCCATACCAAGCTATCCCTTTCCCCCCACTTTTCGCTGAGCATTCTTTTGGTCACTGATAATCTTACCGTCTTTTAAAAAAATAATCCGTTTGGCATGTTCGGCAATATCCGGCTCATGGGTAATCATAATTATTGTATGACCCTGTTCATTTAGATCCTGGAATATCCCCATAATTTCCTCACCCTGAGCGGAAGCCAGGTTACCTGTGGGTTCATCGGCTAAAATAATTGCCGGATTCATCGCCAAGCTTCGGGCAATCGCCACCCGCTGCTGTTGCCCGCCCGACAATTGGTTGGAGGTGTGATTGAGCCTATCTCCCAAGCCCACAATCTGTAAAAGTTCCCGAGCCCTTTCTAACCGTTGTTGTTTAGGGATAGCTGCATAAACCATCGGCAAACTAACATTTTTTAAAGCAGTGGTTCTGGGCAATAAATTAAATGCCTGAAAAACAAAGCCAATTTTTTTATTCCTAATGTCGGCCAATTCATTATCAGTAAGCTTACTGACATCCTCACCATCCAAGACATAAGTTCCGGACGTGGGATTATCCAAGCCGCCTAAAATATGCATTAAGGTTGACTTTCCTGATCCCGAAGGGCCCATAATGGCCACAAATTCACCTTTTTTAATTTCAAAAGAAATATCCGAAAGTGCAGTTGTTTCAACTAAGCTGCTTTTATAAACTTCCGCGGCTGGAAAAGACACGGTTTTCTTTTCAAGTTTACATCCGCTTCGTGGATCATTTGCCACGGAAGTGTGTAACCTAACTTCGTCTGCATCCTCCCAGTAAAGTTGGGAGGTTTTGACGAAGCGGTTATAAATTTTCGAGATGTGAGAAATTTGGATCATACATAATTACCCTCCTCTTCCTCCTCCGCCGACCCGCATTCCGCCACCGAAACCGCCGCCACCACCAAACCTAAGACCTCCGCCAAAGGGAGAAGCTCCACCTTGGGATGTAGAAGTAGTCATCATCCCTATAACAACCTGGTCACCCTCGGCAAGCCCGGACTTAATTTCCGTTTGAGTATCCGAAGAATTTTCCACCTCGACCGGTACCTGTTGCACTTGGCCATTTTTTAGTACCCTCACCATTGTCTGGCCGTTGACCGTTTGTACTGCCGCCGAAGGTACCAGTAGAACATTATCTTTAACACTGGTGATAATACTGGCGTTTACCGACATATTCGGATAGATATTGTTTACCGCCGTATCCAAAGAAATTGTTGCCGGATAATTGGTAACACCGGAGTTGACTACTCCTGTAGTATTAATACTTGTCACCTTGCCGGTAAAGGTTTTTTCAGGGAAAGCATCTAAAGTTAGGGTAACTTTTTGTCCTGGGCTAACCTTAACCACGTCTATCTCTGAAAGATTGACACTTGCTTGTATCGGCCCTTGCATATCTATTTCTCCCAGTTTTTGAGTAGAAGTACCAGTGGACCCGGAAGAGTTGTTGACAACCGGTAATCCTGGTGTAAGCACCAAACCACCCACTACACCGGAAGCAGGGGCGGTAATAACCGGAGAGATTTGTTGGTAAGCAAGACCAGAGCTGTTGAGTGCAGCCTGTACCTGGTCGATAACATTTTGTTGATTTTTATAATTAGCTTCGGCTGCCAACCAACTGGCATTTTCTTCCACATAAGTCGGATCATCAGTGGTCAGTCCCCGGGCTACGGCATCATTAATAAATTTTTGGTTGGCGACAAATTCCTGGTTTTGCAGGGTATTTAGGTCAACTTTAGCCGACTCTAAATTGTTTTTTGCTGATAAATAACTTGACCAGGCAGCCGCTTGCTTTTGCTGTGAGGCCTGATCCAAGGTCATATCGGCAATTTTTTGGCCGGCAGTGACGGCATCACCGTCTTTTACAAATACATCTTTTACCACACCGGTTGCTTGGGTAGTAATATCAACACTACTACTACCGCTTATTTGACCGGAGGCTGTTATTGAAGAGATTAAAGTCCCTTTTTCTACACTCGCAGTTTGGTAAGACGGAGACTTTGCCTGAGTGAAATTTTTAACAACAAAATAGGAAACCCCTATTAAAATTAAAACCACTAACCCCAAAAGCCATTTCTTTTTTAAAATAATATTAATTATATTTTTTAATATTTGCATATTTAAATTTTAATATTTTAAGCTCTTTCCTGAAGTTGGCTTAAAAGATTTTTTTGGATCCTAAGCAGCTCTTTTAAATCTTTTGCCGGGATCTGGGAAAAAACTTGCTTCATGTGAATCCTTCTCTCTTCTTTGAAACGTTTAATTTCTGCACTTCCCTCTAAAGTAATTGAAAGCCTAATTACCCTTCTGTCTTTAGTATCGTCAACTCTTTTTACCAGCCCCGTCTTCACTAACCTTTCAACCAGTTGGGTGGTTGAAGAAAGGGAGACATGTAAAAATTCGCTCAGCTGGGTGGTGGTAATTTTATCGTTTTCACTAATAAAGCGCAAAGCATTTAGCTGCAAAAAAGTTGTCGCGGTATTAATCAAAGAACTTTGAGACTGTTTACGGATAAATCTCCAAATTTCTGCCATAGTAGTCACTAATTCATCCAAATCATTTTCCATCAGATAAATACTTCATCTAATAAATAGTTTATTACATAAAGTATTTATCTGTCAATACCGCGGTATTTCATTGACACCACTTAAACTCTACTGCTACCATAAAATTAATGCTCCAAACTTCCTTAGCACACCAACAACCCAAGGGCTATGAGGAATTCCCCTTAAAAAAGAACTTGCAAAAAAGGGTAACGATTTTAGTGTTAAGTTTCTTTACCCTTACCCTCACAGCCAATGTCGCCACTTATCTTTATCCCAACTATTCGCCTGTCCTATTTCCTATTGTTTCCATTGTAGCCTTGGGGAGTATATTTATAATTTGGAATTCCTTCAAGCCCTTGGAAGAGCTTTATACCGGGGTCAAGGTGTTGGCTTCCGGTGAACTCAAACACCGTTTTAATATCCACACTGGAGACGAAGTTGAAGCTATTGCCCAAATCCTCAATACCATGGCTAAAAATCTAGATAACGGCCTGAAGGAAGCCTCCCAAGATAAAAACTTTGTCTTTTCCGAAAGAAATAAATTAGAAGCTATTATCTCTTCTATTGTTGACGGGGTTATTGTTTTAGGCTTACACCAAAATGTCATCATGGCCAATAAAGCTGCAGAAAAAATCACCGGATATCAAAGCGAAGAAATGGTTGGCCATCAGATTGACGGACTAATCATCATTAAAGACCAGTCAAACAATATCGTCTCTTCCAAAGAATATTGTCAAAAAGAGGATATGGACAGTTCTCCAATACCCAATGTTCTAAAAGGAGTTCATATTTTATCCAAAAACGGCAAAGAATTTCAGGCAGACCTGACTGTCTCTCCTATAAACGAAGGAATCCGGGGAGATCTAAGCTACATTATCCTATTACATGATACCAGTCAAAACAAACAACTGGAACAAATGCAGATAGATTTTGTCTCCATGGCTTCACATGAGATTAGAACACCACTCACCAGCATCATTAATTACCTTTCCACTATTCAGGAAGAAAACAAACTGAAATCGGAAACTAAAGAATTTTTAAACCGGGCTTTAACCAGCGCCCAACAGCTTTCCGTTTTGGTAGATAATTTACTAAATGTCTCTAAAATCGAAAGAGGCTCTTTTGCCCTTTCCTTACACCCCCTGGATTGGAAAAAAATTCTTACCCGAGCAGTGGAAAACAACACCGGACAAGCAGTGGATAAACATATCAATCTTCATTTAAAATTACCCGAAGGGCCACTGCCTAAAGTTTTAGCTGATGAAATCAGGATTAATGAAGTTTTAAACAACCTGATTAATAATGCCGTTATCCACAACAAAGAAGACGGTGATGTCGAAGTCGGAACTAAAACAGAAGGTGACCAGGTAGTTACCTATGTCCGGGATAATGGCCTGGGTATCCCTAAAGATGCTATTCCCCATCTGTTTACCAAATTTTTCCGAGTTAAGGGATCTTTAGAGCAAATGAAAGAAGGCAGCGGTTTGGGACTATATATGTCTAAATCGATCGTTAATTTGCACCATGGTAAAATTTGGTTAGATTCAAAAGAGGGGGAAGGTTCAACATTTTATTTTAGCTTACCCACTGAAAATTCTATTAAATCCCAACCTACAATTGCCCAGTTAGGGTCTGAAAAAACCTCATCGTAAGCTTGACAAGTTTTGGAAAAACCCATACCATAAAAATGTGCAATCAAGCGGTAAAAAAATTCTCCTTATTGAAGATGAAGCCTTTATTGCGGATATTTATGCCCGTGAACTAACAAAAGAAGGGTTTAATGTCAGAACTGAAAAGGATGGACCAAGCGGTCTAAAAGCTTTAGAGGAAGATACTTACGACCTGCTTTTGCTAGATATCATGCTTCCCGGAATGCACGGGCTGGAACTACTACGCCAGTGGCGGTTAAAAGAGCCCAACTCGACGATGCCGGTGTTACTGCTTACTAATTTAGGACAAGATGAAGTCATCAAAGAAGCTTTCACCTTGGGAGCCCGAGGATATTTAATCAAAGCTTCTTACACCCCCAAACAGATCGTCGGGGAAATTATCAATGCCTTATCCGGCAAACAAGCCGGAACACTATCTCCAAGCTAATTTTCATTCATTATTTCAGAAAATTTTTCCTGAAGAAATTTCTTTTGAATTTGATAAATACGCTGAAATTCTTCAAAAGATATTTTCTTATATCTCATTAACAAACTATCTTAAAAAAGGTACCAGAAGTAAAGCCACAATGTTGGCTACTTTGATCATGGGATTGATGGCTGGGCCAGCTGTATCTTTATACGGATCGCCGACTGTGTCTCCAGTGACCGCTGCCTGATGGGCCGGGGATTTTTTACCGCCAAAATTGCCAGCCTCAATATATTTTTTAGCATTATCCCAAGCCGCTCCTCCGGTAGTCATTGAGATGGCTACAAAGATACCGGTCACAATAATGCCTACTAACATTCCACCTAAGGCAGCTGGTCCAAGCGCTAAACCGACAATAATCGGAGCAACAACCGGAATAATTGCCGGCAAAAGCATTTCTTTTTGGGCTGCTTCCGTCACAATGGCTACCGCCTGGCCATAATCCGGCTTAGCTTTGCCTGTCATAATACCCTTAATATCTTTAAATTGACGTCTAACCTCATTGACTACAGCATAAGCAGCTTTACCCACTGCTTCCATCGCTAAGGCCCCAAAAAAGTATGGCAACGCCCCTCCAATAAACAAGCCAATGATAACTTTTGGATCGGAGAGGGAAAAAGTCATTTCCTTTCCTATTGCCAGAAGTTCTTCTGAATAAGAAGCAAAAAGCACCAAAGCCGCCAACCCTGCTGAAGCAATGGCATAACCTTTAGTCACGGCTTTAGTGGTATTACCTACTGCATCCAGAGGATCGGTGACATTTCGAACAGACTCAGATAATTCCGCCATTTCAGCAATCCCTCCGGCATTATCAGTAATCGGACCATAAGCATCAATAGCCACAATTATTCCCGTCATCGAAAGCATGGACATAGCGGCCACTGCAATTCCATAAAGTCCTGCCAAACTATAGGCAGTGATGATAACTCCTGAAATAAGCAGGATTGGTAATAAGGTTGATTTCATAGATAAGGCCAATCCGGCAATTACATTTGTTCCATGTCCAGTAGTGGAGGCTTGAGCGATACCTTTCACCGGATTATAGGCAGTAGAAGTGTAGTATTCAGTAATCAAAACCATCCCTATAGTTACAGCCAAACCTAAAAGAGAAGACCAATAAAGGCTAGTTACACTAAACTGCCCATTTCCTCCCATAATCCACAAGGTAATAGGATAAAAAAACAAAGCTGCTAAAACAGCAGAAGCTGCCAAACCTTTATACAAAGCCATCATAATATTTTTACTGTTGCCTAAACGGACAAAAAAAGTCCCGGCAATAGAGGCTATAATAGAGGCTGCGCCCAAAGCTAAAGGATAGGTAATGGCATTAGGAAAGTTAGCAAAAACCAAGCTTCCTAAAAGAATAGTTGCGACGGCAGTTACTGCATATGTTTCAAAAAGATCTGCCGCCATCCCGGCACAATCTCCTACATTGTCGCCGACATTATCCGCAATCACCCCAGGGTTTCTTGGGTCATCCTCCGGGATCCCTGCCTCAATCTTCCCCACCATATCCGTACCTACGTCTGCCCCTTTAGTAAAAATTCCCCCTCCAAGTCTGGCAAAAACAGAAATTAAGCTTCCTCCAAAACCTAAACCCACCAAGGCCCGGACATCACCTGTTAAAAAGTAAAATCCTGCCACAGATAAAAGCCCCAGGCCTACAACCATCAATCCTGTTACTGCTCCGCCTTTAAAGGAAACATCCAAAGCCTTGGATAATCCGTATTTAGCAGCTTCAGTGGTACGTACGTTCGCCCGTACAGCTACATTCATACCCACATAGCCGGCAAGCGCTGAAGCAATGGCGCCGACCAAAAAGCCTAAGGCTGTATTTTGACCAAGAAAAATCCACAGAACTAAAAATAAAGGAACGGCAACATAAGCAATGGTGTGGTATTGTTTGTTAAGATAAGCACTGGCTCCTTCTTGGATGGCAATTGCAATTTCCCTCATCTTGTCGTTACCAATAGGCAGCTTTAAAACCCAGGCAATAAGAACACCGCCATAAACCAATGATGCCAGCGCAGCAAGAATAATTAATCTATTTAAATTACCTAAAATAACTTCCACGCCTTCAAATTTACTATAAGTTGAGACAATACGTCAAGAGCCAAAAGGAAGATTAAACAAAAGCGGGGGTATGGGGAATCTGTACGCGTTTAACCGAGCTGGTAGTTGGTGGACGGGTCATGGCTATCTCTAACACCTCATTAATGTGCTTAACAAAAACAAATTCTACATCTTTTTGGACATAATCAGGGATATCTTCCATATCCTTGCGGTTTGGTTCCGGGGCAATCACTGTTTTTACACCGGCTCGATGGGCTGCCAAAACCTTTTCTTTTAAACCGCCAATTTCCAGCACCCGGCCCCGCAAGGTCACCTCTCCGGTCATAGCCACCTCTTTTTTAACAGGAATTTTTGTAAAAGCTGAGATGATCGCCGTTGTTAAAGCAATACCGGCGGAAGGTCCGTCCTTCGGCACTGCCCCTTCCGGGATATGCACATGGACATCTACTTTATGGAAAAACTTTTCCGGAAGTCCCAGCTCTTTCCAATGGGAACGGACATAAGATAAAGCTGCAGTTCCCGATTCTTTCATCACATCGCCCAGTTGTCCGGTTAAAATCAGCTGTCCTTTTCCCGGCATTAAAGTCACTTCAATGAAAATAATATCTCCACCGACTTCTGTCCAAGCCAATCCTGTGGTCATACCTATCGTATCTTCTATCTCTGCCAGCTGAGGTGTATATTTTACCGGTCCAAGCAGTTTTGCCACTTCTTCAGGAGTTACCTTAAAAATTTTATCTTTACTACCTTCGGCAATCTTTCGGACAATCTTACGGATAATTGCCGCAATCTCTCTTTCCAGACTTCTTACTCCTGCCTCCCTGGTATAATTTTGAATGATGTTATAAATTGCCTCATCACTAAATTTAATCTGGTTTTCCTTGAGTCCATGCACAACAACTTCCTTGGGAATAAGAAAATTCTGGGCAATGTGAAATTTTTCACTTTCTGTGTATCCGGCATAACGGATAATCTCTAAACGGTCTTTTAGTGCCGGCGGAATCGTATCCAGAACATTGGCCGTGGTAATAAACATAGCATTGGAAAGGTCAAAAGGTACCTCCAAATAATGGTCAGAGAAGGCGTTGTTTTGTTCAGGATCAAGCGCCTCTAAAAGTGCTGCCGAAGGGTCACCGCGATAATCCGCTCCGATTTTATCAATTTCATCCATCATAAATACCGGATTAATACTACCTGCTTGTTTAATACCCTGAATAATTCTTCCGGGCATAGAACCAACATAGGTGCGCCGGTGTCCCCGGATTTCCGCCTCATCGCGGATACCACCCAGTGAGACTTTCACAAATTTGCGTCCTAAAGAACGGGCGATAGATTTGCCGATGGAAGTTTTTCCCGTTCCTGGAGGACCGACAAAACACAAAATTGGTCCCTTTACCTTTCCCGAAAGTTTATGGACCGCCAGGTATTCTAAAATTCTTTCCTTAACCTTATTTAAACCGTAATGGTCTTCATCAAGTACTTTTTCAGCCTTTTTCATGTCAACTTTGGTCTTACCCTCAATTTTCCAAGGGAGATCGGTAAGCCATTCCAAATAATTTCTTTTATAAGATGCTTCAGGGTTATATTGGGACATCTTAGCCAAACTCATCAGCTCTTTCACTGCCTTTTCCCGGACATCTTTGGGCATACCCGAGCGCTTAATTTTCATTTCAAACTCATGAATTTCCTGGTTCTCATCACTTCCCCCCAACTCTTCCTCGATGCTTTTCATCTGTTCCCGTAAAATCGCCTCACGGGTCATTTTGGATACGCGTTCTTGGGTTTTTGTAGAGATATTTTGGGAAATTTCTAAAATTTTAATTTCTTTGGCCAAAAGTTCGGACAACCGCTGCAGCCTTTCAGAGGCTGAAATCATCTCTAATAACTGTTGTTTATCAATAGCCTTAAAATCAACGGCTTGAGCAATAGAATTAATTAACAGGTTAGGATCTTCATTTTGGGTAATTACAGACCAACTGGAAGCCCAATTAGATAAAGCTCCCGGGTCAAAAAGAGGATTGCCGCCCAGCTCAATAAAATGACGGAACTGGTCTTTAGCAGTGCGCATTAACGCTTCAGTCTCTTCATTTTTTTCGTAAAGCTCAGGGATTTCTTCAACTTCCGCCTCTACAAAGGGATCAAACTGGGTAAAATTTTTAATATAAACCCGAACCAAGCCTTCAGCAGAGACTGTATACTCGCCATCAGGGTTTTTAATCATTCTTTTAATCAGACAAACTGTCCCGACCTGATAAAGGTCTTTTTCTTTAGGATCTTCTACACGGCTATTTTTCTGGGTTACAAAAACGATTAGGCGGTTAGTGTCCCAAGCGCGGTCTAAAGCTGACTTGGATTTTATCCGGCCGGAAACGATTGGCAATGAGGTGCCGGGAAACATAACTGTATCCCGAAGCGGCCCAACAGGCAGCCGGTCCGGAAGTTTGATTGATTGTGAAGAATAATCTGCAATCATAAATTAAATAGTTAAAAAATTAGCCTCCAAACTAGCAGAATAGTAACATGAGTGCTAAGAAATAACAACCCCCTACTTTTTAGATACATTCCCTATTATAACGGAAACTAACTTTAAGTCTATAAACAATCTTACTTTTAATAATCAATTCCCTCTTTGGCTAAAAACCCTTTTTCAAATGGGTGTTTGATGGGTAACATTTCGGTCACCAAATCAGCTAATTTTACAATTTCCGGGTGAACATGATGCCCAGTTAATACCAAATCAACTTTCTCCGGTTTTTCCTTGATTAATTTGATAACCAGAGGTAAAGGTAAAACATCTGCGGCAACCGCTCCGACAATCTCATCGGCTATCACTAGATCCCATTTGCCGGAAACCGTTTCTTGATAAAGTATCTCAAATGTTTTCTCAGCAGCCAATTTGTGCTCTTTTAGGGGTACTGTATCATTTAGGATTTTCACAAATCCCTTGCCACCCTGGATAATTTTTACAAAAGGTTGCAGCTTTTTTATCCCCTCAAGCTCACCGGTAAACCAAACCTTCCCAAATTGGACAAGTAGCACTTTTTTCTTATATCCCACAGCCCGCAGGGCCAACCCTAAAGCCGCTGTGGTTTTCCCCTTCCCTTCACCGGTATAAACAATCACCAACCCTTTTGTTTGAGGTTTAAATTTCATCTGACAACAATTATAATCCCCACCCATCTGTTTAATCTGCCACCCTTGGGGTGGATTAGCTTGACACATGCGGATTTCTAAGATATTCTAGATTCAGATGCCATCAAGAATTTTTCCATTCCTTAATGAATATTTTTATCATATTTATAACCGTGGTAGTGAAAAGCGAACAATTTTTGAAAGCAGAAGAGACTATCAAAGGTTCTTAAAAACTCTCAAATATTATCAATTAGAAGGACCAAAACCTAGATTTTCCCGTTTTCCTTCTCCCCTAGTTAAAGAATTAGATGAGTCAAAAAAAATTGTAAAGATTGTAGCCTACTGCTTAATGCCTAATCATTTTCACATTCTATTAACTCCAACTAAAGATGGTTGTATTACTGAATTTATGAGTAAAGTAAGCAATAGCTACACCAAGTATTACAATACAAAATACGGCCGGGTTGGGCCTCTACTACAAGGAGAATTTAAGGCAGTAATCATGGAAAGTGACGAACAAATGATTCATGTTTCTCGTTATATTCATCTAAATCCTCTTGCGTCGGGAATTATAAAAGGACTCGATCAGTATAGGTGGTCTTCTTATCCTGAATATACAGGAAACACACATGTCGATTTCTGCTTTAAAGAGCAAATTTTGCAAAACTTCAAAAATTCTCAAAACTACCAACAATTTGTTTTGGACCAGGCCAGTTATGCTCAAGAATTAGAAATGATTAAACATCAATTAATTGATCAAGTTTAGCCTGCCACCTCGGAGGTGGAAAGCTAAATACAGACTCTTTTTTGGACACATTTGATATCTTACAGGTGCAAAAAATTACACTTTGTTAAATTTTTAGTGATTATAAGATACTAGATTACAGAGGTCAACACATACTATACCCGCATGAATGACATTTTTTGCATCCTTCTTCAAAGGTAAAGGTGGGTTGGCCACATTCCGGACACAGATCAGCCATTTTATAATTTGTTGTAGAAGACTCAACCTCTCCTTGGTCAATGGTTAAGTTTAACGGGATCGGTTCAACACTATCATGGCTTGATTGGGCCAAATCTTCCGCTAAAGCCTTAGCGATGGCATCCGCTAAACTCATCACTCTTTCCTTACCAAAACCAATATGGGAAGAGCCGCCAATACCTCGAAGCTGAGTCACAATCTCCTGGGCAACTTCTGCAGATTTTTCCCGGGAAATCCTCAAGGCCAAAGAAGTCAGCCTACCGATTGCCTCCGCATCAGCAGAGGTGTGCATTCCGGCTTTACCGATAGTCACAAACACCTCAAAAGGCTGGTTGGTTTCATCACGGTTAACGGTGACAAAAGCTTTTCCTACCGGAGTGTTTACCTTATAGGTCCGTCCTCTTAAAATAATTGGCCGAACAGCCAAAGCTCCGTCTAAGGCAGCCTCCTCAGAAGCAATGATTGTCGAAGAAGAGATGTTTTCCGCCTTAGCTTTAAGTGTTGAGGAAACATTCAGAACCTGGGTTCCTTTGGATCCATCTCTATAAATAGTAATCCCCTTACAACCAGTCTCCCAGGCCAACAAATAAGCTTTAAGCACATCATCCCGAGTGGCACTATTGGATAAATTAATAGTTTTAGAAACTCCGTTGTCTGTATATTTTTGAAAAGATGCCTGCATCTTCACATGCCAGTCGGAATCAATTTCTTGGGCTGTGACAAATACCCTCTGCCAGTCCTCAGGCACCTCTTCCAAACCCCAAACCGAACCTCTTTCCATAACCTTCTCTGCCAAACCCTCTGAATAAAACCCTTCCCTTTTGGCAATTTCTTCAAAAGTTTTATTGGCAATAGTTAAAGTCCGAATTTCATTGCCAACACCTTTGGCCTTATGCAAATAGGCCAGGGCAAAAACCGGTTCAATTCCTGAAGAACAATCGGCAATAATTGAGATCGATCCGGTGGGGGCAATTGTTGTCACCGTTGAATTCCTGATCAGCTCATCATCTTTATAAATTGAAAGAGGCCAGTTAGGAAAGGCTCCCCGCTCCCGAGCCAGATTCTGGGAAGCCAGATGTCCTTCCTTATTAATAAACCCCATCACCTTTTCGGCCAATTTTAAAGCTTCATCACAATTATAAGGAACTTTTAGCTTAAACAGCATATCTGCCCAGCCCATCACTCCTAAACCGATCCGTCGATTACTGTGCACTTGGTCATAAATCGGCCTTAAATTAAAAGGATTTGTCTGAACCACGTTATCCAAAAAATTAACTGCCAAATGGGTTACCTGACGCAGCTTATCCCAATCAATATCACTACCGTTTTCTTTGACAAATTTTACCAAATTAATTGAGCCTAAATTACAGGAATCCCACGGCCCCAGGGGTTGCTCTCCACAAGGATTGGTGGATTCGATTTGTTCCAAAGAGGGAACAGGATTGGCTGTAGAGTTGTTAATTCTGTCAATAAAAACTACTCCCGGATCGCCGGTTTGCCAAGCCCGATCTATAATTTCGTTAAAAACATCCCGAGCCTGCAGTGTTCCGACTACTTCCCTATTATGAGGATCAATCAACTCATAATCTTCCCCTTTATAATAAGCTTCCATAAACTTATCAGTTATCGCTATGGAAATATTAAAATTAGAAATTTGCCGGTCCAAAAGCATGGTCTTAAAATAAGAGCGGGAGTTATCATCCGGCAAAAGCGGGGCAACTGATTCAAAAACAGGGAGGTTATCCTCATCCAGCTCTGATTTACAACGGATAAATTCTAGAACATCCGGATGGTCAACCCGCAAAATTCCCATATTCGCCCCGCGTCTGGTTCCGCCTTGTTTGATAGTCTCTGTGGCTGCGTTGTAGGCCCGCAAAAAAGATACCGGCCCGGAAGCCACACCTCCAGTGGTTTTGACATGGCTGCCCCGGGGCCGAAGCCGGGAAAAGGCAAATCCTGTTCCTCCACCGGTTTGATGGATTAAGGCAGCATACTTCAGGGAATCAAAAATTTCCGGCAAAGAATCGCCTATCGGCAGGACAAAACAAGCGCTGTATTGTAAACCGTTGTGTTTGCCGGCATTCATTAAGGTAGGAGAGTTGGGGATAAATTCTTGTCTCACCATCAGTTTATAAAACTCAATAGCCTTATCCAAAACCTCTTTTTTACTGGCTCTAAAATCAAAATCTCCCGAAGCGATATCAAAGGCTACATGCCAAAACCTTTCGGCAATAGTTTCTACCACCTCCAGATTCCCGCCTTTTAAAAGATATCTTTCTTTTAAAATCTTCTCTGATGATTGGGAAAATTCCGGTTGAGGTAGATTCTCGGGAAGCGGAGGCATCTCTTTATATCGAGGCTCGGTCATATTTTCAAACGTCCGGGAATTAACATCCGGCAATTTTTGAAGTAAACCATTACTGTGACCGTTAGTTAATTTCTTAGAAGCTGAATGTTCGGGCAAAGAAACTTGTAAACTGATAGTCTTTTGTTTTCGACTGGTTGTTTTTGTAATTAAAGCCTTTTTCATAACTTATGGTTTAATTCCTTCCAATGAAGTTAGCTCACGCCTAAAATCCTCCGGCTGCTCAAATTGTCTATAAACACTGGCAAACCGTAAATAGGCTATATGATCAGCCTTTTTTAATTCCGATAAAACCGCCTGGCCGATTAGCTTGGAGGTGATTTCTGAATTTTCCCGGCGTCTGATCTTTCTTTCAATCCTTTCAACTATCTCGTCAACCTTATTTATTATCGGTCTTTTTTCCAAAGCTTTTACAATACCCATCCTTAATTTTTCTCTGTTAAATGGTTCTTTGCGGCCATCTTTTTTGGCTACCATCAGCACCAAGATTCCTAGCCTTTCATAAGTAGTAAACCGCCGCAAGCATTTTAAACACTCCCGCCTTCTTCTGATCTCACCTGAACCCACGACTGACCTTTTATCCACTACTTTATTTAAAGAGCTTCCGCAAAATGGGCATTTCATTTATACAACCTATTGTGTATTAATTAACCGATCCTATCAACATACCCAGCTTAACATATTAGATACTTTAAGTGTCAATATACTACATATTGGGTAAAGACGAAATCGGAGCTAAACCGGCATCTATTCTACACTCACCTTTTGCATCACATCGCCAACTGCAATCTTATCAACAACCTCCATACCCTTGATCACTTTACCAAAAATAGTATATTTTGGAGGCAGCTCCGGATGGTCAGCCAACATAATAAAAAATTGCGAGCCGTTGGTATTAGGGCCAGCATTAGCCATAGCCACGATACCCCGGCTGTAAGGTTGGTTTACCGGCTCATCTTCAAACTGGTAGCCAGGTCCCCCTGTACCATTTCCTAGTGGATCACCTCCCTGGATTACAAATCCCGGTACTACCCGATGAAAAGTTAAACCGTTATAAAAACCGTCTTTAGCCAAAGAAATAAAATTAGAAGCAGCCTTAGAAGCCTCAGGCAAAATTTCAATTTCAATTTGACCCTTACCAGTATCTATGGTTACCTTCCTGTTGGCCAATTCATTTGGTGGCAACACTCCTGGAAAATTTTTATATTGTTTGATAGTTGGCTGCATAGCTTGTTGATTAAGATTAGGTGTTGGGGAAATAATCTCCTGGCCTTTTGAGGCTTGGTTTTGATTCCAAGCAACATCATCTCCGGAGGTGCTGGATAAATAGTTTGCCTTCCCCCCTGTCTTGATTGACTTGCTAATGGCTATCCCCGTCCCAACGATTGCAATTACCGCAAACAAAATAACTACATGCTTTTGGTTCATAAAGTTTTTCAAACTTATGACCAATTTTATACCACCTAAATTATTCTATGGCAAGGGCAAAATTAAACTCCCAGGTTTTTAAAGGAATAGTCCAGAAGTTCCCTTGCCTCATCACGCCTGTCTTGGGAATTAAGGATTACCCCCAAAACTTGATGACCGCCTCTTCTGGCTAAGGTAACCAGGGTTAAACCCGCCTCTGGAGTATAACCGGTTTTAAACCCCACAACCCCGGGATAAGTGGTTAAAAGGTTAATGCCGGAATTTAAATCATAGTCCTGATGGGTCGGGGTTTTGTCTAAATAAATATGGGGTTTGCTGGAAATATCCACCAAATGAGGAAAGTGAGTAATAGCATAACGGCTGATCAGGGCCACGTCAAAAGCTGAGGAGTATTGTTGTCTACCGTCTTCCTCTAATCCGGTAGGATTAATAAACAAGGTATCTTTCAGCCCTAACTCAATTGTTTTCTCGTTCATCTTTTTAATAAAATTATCCCTATTTCCGGTTGCATTTTCAGCCAGGGCTTCCGCGCTGTCATTTGCCGATATCAAAAATATCCCGTCCAGCAGCTCCTCCACGGTCAATTTTTCCCCGGCGATCAGCTCCATGTGGTCCGGCTCCATATTGGCGGCATTTGTACTGATAGAAATCTCATCGTTCCAATCCTTGTTTTCCAGGGTAACAATAACGGTCATAATTTTGGTTAAAGAAGCAATGGGCAGGCGCGAATGGGGATTTTTTTGGAATAAAACCCTGCCAGTATCAGTGTCGATAAAATAAGCCGCTTCAGCCGTCAACTGAGGAGCATCATTAAAGGAAGATGAAGCCGGCAGAGGAAACCACAAATTGTCGGCAATCTTTTCTTTTTCCGTCCACGGAGAAATTAGTTTAGCACTCGGGTGCAAGGTCAGCAGCAAATAAGCTCCTGCAACCAAAAGGGCTAAAAAAATGACGAGAAATAAACTTTTCTGATGCATCTTCAAAAACTAACTAAATATCATAGCGTATTACCACTAAACTTTCTAATATATTCATAATCTCCATCTTGAAAAGAAAGGTTTAATACATAACAATAAAATTAATGCATAAACTTCTGCCTCTTGCAGCCGTCATTTTACTATTGGGAATTTTAGCTTTTACTTATCTACCGGCCAAGCGGTTGATAGTTTACAAATTAGGAATCTCTGGCGACCCGACAACTTCCTGCTGCGAGGTAGTAAACATCTTAAATTCTAATGGTAATTTTGATGAAGGCAGCAACGTGGCTATTTTTAACAATCAGCCGATTGATTACCCTAAAACATCACTAGCCGCCCTCATGGAAGATCTTTCAAATAGCCGGGTACTGGGTACCCAAAACGCTGCCGGAGAAGAAAAATGGATCGAAGTTTCTTTGGATCAACAAAAACTGCGGGCCTGGGAAGGAAATCAGATTGTAATGGAGTTTTCCATCTCCTCGGGCCGCTGGTATCCCACTCCCACCGGGGATTTTAATATCTGGTATAAAACCCGCTATCAAAGAATGAAAGGGGGATCAAAAGATCTTGGCACCTACTACGATTTACCCAACGTTCCCGATAATATGTTTTTTTACAAAGGTTTTGCCATCCACGGAGCTTACTGGCACAATAATTTTGGCCATCCGATGAGCCACGGCTGTGTCAACGCTCCTCTTACCCAAGTAGCCCAGCTTTTTGAATGGACCGGACCGGTAATTCCTCCCGGTCAAAATGCCGTCAGAGCCACACCCGAAAACCCCGGAACAAGGGTTTTTATCCATTAAGAATAACTATTTTCTTCGGAGGGCTGGAAGCCCGGTTTTTTTATTTTCCGCTACCTCAAAACCTTCCGGTATCTGGTCAATCGCTTCCGGTTTTATCTTTTTGGCAAAATAATAGATCTGTTGTTGCCATCCACTGCGAAGTCGCACGTTTTTAGTATGAAGGTAATAGGTCTGCCCTTTGGCGTTAGTGTATTGGTATGCCATCTCCCCTCCTTTCTTTTTACTATCTTGAATAACTTAATTTGTTAGTTTAACTTATGAAAGATTAAGAAATTATTAAGATAGAGGAAAGGTTATCGTAAAAGTTGACCCTTGACCAAGTACACTTTTGACCCTGATCTCTCCTTGATGAAGTTGGACAATTGATTTGGCAATAGCCAGGCCCAAACCCGATCCAGAGACATTTTCTGTTTTTGCTCCCCGGTAAAACCGGTCAAAAATATGGGCTAAATCCTCCCTTTCTATGCCCTGACCGTTATCTTTGACCGCTACTAAAACCTTATCCTGCCTTTTTTCCAAAACAAGTTCCACTTTACCTTCATGGGAAGTATATTTAATGGCATTGTCCACCAAATTTAAAAGTGCTAAAGCTATTTTATCCTTAAACCCTGTCATCTCGACATTGCTGATGATTGATAAATTAATTTCTATTTTCTTTTTTAAAGCCAACTTTTGCGCTACATCAAAAAGTTCTTCTAAAAGTTCATTGAGAGAAAACTTTCTGCGCTTTTTTTCTTCCACAGGAGCTTCCAGCCAGGCCAAATCCAAAATCCGGTTTAGGGTGGCGGTTATCTGTTCAACCTCAGTCATAGCTTCCTGTAAAACCTGACGGTACTCTTTACTTTCCCGCTTGCGGCTACAGGCAATCTCAAAAGAACTATGTAAAGTAGACAACGGCGTTTTTAACTCATGGGCAACATCGGCAATAAACTGCCTTTCCCTTTGGACACCATCATTTAAACGGTCTAGTAAGTTATTATAAGATAAGATAAGTTCGCCAATTTCATCATCCTGTTTCCAGCCGGTAATTTTTTCCCCGAGATTGCCGATGGAGGTCATTTTTATTTTTGAAGATAGGTAAGTAAGTGGAGAGGTAATCTGGTAAATGACCATAAACCCTGTCAAAGACAAAGCTATAAATAAAGCCGCCAGAAATTCCATCCCTGAAAGAGTTTCATGGAAGTGCAAAACCAATAAAAAATAGCCAACCAAAGCTATTAAACTGCCGATATAGCGTAGGAATAACTTTGTCCTTAAACTTTTAAAATTTTGTTTTCTCATCCCAAGCTAATCTCCGAGTTTATAACCTACCCCGTGTACCGTAAAAATCAATTTTCTTTTTTGTCCACCATCAATTTTTTTTCGTAAAGTTGCAATAAAAACATCCACAACATTCGAAAGGCTGTCAAAATTATAATCCCACGTATGCTCTACGATTTGCGTTCTCGTCACAACTTCACCTTGATGCCGGGCTAAAAATTCTAAAATAGCAAATTCTTTTGGAGTTAAAGTAATCAATTTATTCCCCCGTTTTACAATTCTTTTGGCCAGGTCAATTTCTAAATCGTCAATTGCAATCACTGTTTGTACCTGTGTATATCCTCGTCTCAATAAAGCATCAATCCGGGCTTTTAACTCGGCAAACTCAAAGGGTTTGATAAGATAATCGTCAGCACCGGCATTTAAACCCGTGACCTTATCTTTCAACTGGGATTTGGCGGTCAACATCAGTACTGGAGTAGTCACATTCTTTGACCTCAGTTCTTTACAAACAGACAACCCCTCGACCTTGGGCAACATCAAATCAAGGACAATAACATCGTAGCTTTCCGATTCCCCCAAGTACAACCCGTCTTCGCCATCAAAGGCCTGGTCAACGGCAAAACCTTGTTCTATCAACCCTTTTTTGACGACATCGGAAAGTCTTTTTTCATCTTCAACTAAAAGTATTCTCACGCAGGTGTTATTTGTTTAATTGGGCATCAATTTTAGCGGTAAAATCAGTATAAGTCGGTACTCCGCTCATTTTTTCGTCATTGATAAAGAATGTCGGAGTGGCATCAACCCCAAGCGTTAATCCGTCCTGTTGGTCCTTTTTTATCTTATCGGCATATTTATTGCTTTCATAATCTTGTTTAAATTTATTCACATCCAAATTCAGATCCTTAGTATAACCTGCAAAAAGGTCTTCCGGATTATCACTCTCTGCCCACTCATCCTGTTTATTAAACAATAAATCATGCATCTCCCAAAACTTTCCCTGTTCTCCGGCCGCTTCTGCCGCCATCGCCGCTTTCAGGCCGTTTTTGTGTTGAGGCAGGGAAAAATAGCGGTATACAAAGTTAATTTTACCCTTTTCATTATCTAAAACTTGTTTGACGACCGGTTCGGCTGCTTTACATGCCGGGCACTGAAAATCGGAAAATTCAACTACAGTCACTTTGGCCGAATCGCTGGAAATTTTATAACTGTCGGCACTGGTTAAAGCTCCTAAAACATTACTATTAACCTTGTTCAAATTATTATTCGGAGAGGCGGATGGTTTCATTAGGAAAAAGACCGCTCCTAAAACAATAACCAGAGTGGCAACGCCTATTCCCAATAAAATTTTCACTTCTTGTGTCATAGTTTAGTTTTAGACTTTGTATATATTACCATAGAACCTATAATAACTACAAATGCCAGGAAAGAAAGAAGCGGAAAAGTGACAAAACCGAAGAAATCAATATATCTTGTAGTACACGGAACGCCAAAAGTACACGGAGTAGCGCTTTCCGGAATAATTCCCAGCTGCAGCAGGTATTGGTAGAAAGCTACCACCCCTCCAATTATAGCTAAAGGAAATACATAAGAAGGTAAATTTTTATCCTTTTTTAAAATCCCCACGGTAATTATCAATACCAAAGGATACATCATGACCCGCTGGTACCAGCATAAAACGCAAGGGGCATACTTTAAAACCTCACTGGCATAAAGGCTGCCTAAAGTAGCTGCCAAGGCTTGAATTAGGGCGATATAGAGAATATTTTTAACCAATAATTTTTTCATAGGCTAAATTTTTCCGGCTGAACCAAAAACATCAATTTTATGCTCCACCACTTGTTGCACCGCTTCAACAACCGGCTCTTCCAATTTATACATGGCATACTCGTTTGGATCTTGGCCAATAACTTTTTCTAAAGTATCTTTAAAAGCCTGGCGCATTTCCGTGTTGATATTAACCTTAACAATTCCCAGTTTAATAGCCTCTCTGACCTGGTCATCAGGAATTCCCGAGCCTCCGTGCAAGGAAAAAAACTTGTTAGGTAGAACTTTAACAATACCTTCCAAAATATCCAGGTGCAAATTTTCCTCACCCCCTAGAAAAAGTCCGTGGACATTACCAAAAAAAGCGGCAAAAATATCCGCTCCTGATTGTTCCATAAATTCCTTGGCCTTTGCCGGATCGCTAAAATGGCCTTTGGCTGCCTCCTGGGTGGCTGATTCCCGGTGGACTTCAGAAGAGCCGGTAATATGGTCAATCTCAACTTCCACAGTTAAACCTTTTTGATGGGCCATCTCCACCACCTGTTTGGCAATTTCCAAATTTTGTTCCAGAGGAAGTTTGGAACCGTCAAAGTGGATCAGGTCATAACTGGCATCAATCCCTTGCTGGCACTCTTCCAAAGTTTGGGCATGGTCTAAGTTTACTAAAACCGGAATGCCGTAATCCTGGGAATAATTTTTCGCTAAATCCACCAAATTATCTGCCCCCATCCATTCAGTCTCGCCCGGAGAGGATTCGATAATTACCGGAGATTTTTTATTGGCTGCCGCCTGGACAATGGCTTTAAAAGTTTCCAAATTGCCCACGTTAAAAGCTCCAATGGCAAACTTTTCCGCTTTAGCTTTTTGTAACCACTCTCTTGCAGTCATATCTTTAAATATTTTTCCCAGAATGTTTTTCAAGCACCAAAATACGTTCTACCAAGACTTCTCTACCTGGCTGGTCTAAATCTAACTCCGTTAACTTGGTTAGTAATGCTCTATCTAAAGGAAGGCCAACTACTAATGAGTTCAAAAATCCATCCGTCCCGCATCTTTGACAAAGAAACGCAGGAATAGGTTCCGTATTTACAATTGTTACTCCTTCCGCCTGAACACGATATCCTCGTAAAACTTTCTCTACAGGGGCACCAGGACCACAATTAGGGCACAAACTACTATCAGGAACATCATCAGGCTTTATTTCTACAGAGATAGTCTCAACTCTTTCCAACTTTTATCATCACCCCTTTCTAAAGTTTTTTAATAGAAACTCTAGTATTTTCCTTTAATCTTTCCTGTATTTTATCATAGGATAAAAGACCTTTTATTGGTCCGACCTGTTCAATTACTGAAGCCGAATTAGCTGCTCCCCAACGCATTGCTTCTGCTAAATTTTTGCCATAAAACAACCCTGCCAGTAAACCGGAAGCATAGGCATCCCCGGCTCCGGTCATCTCTACCACTTTTGCCGGAAGCACCCCTAAATGATAAAAGCTCTCCCCATCGCTTCCATAAGACCCGTTTTTCCCATCGGTCACCACCGCCATTTTAGGACCTAAATCCAATAAACTTTTTAATAATTTTTTAACGGAGACATCTTCATTTTCTTTAAACCCTAAAATTAATTTGGCTTCTTCTAAATTAACAATAAACACTTCCGTTAAAGAAAGCAGGCGGGGATTTTTTTTAACCCCGGCTGAAATCTGGAAAGTCCCCGGATTATACAAAAGCCTAACCCCGTTTCTTTCCAAATACCCCACCAACTGTTCTACTAAATTTGATTGGGCAAAAGTAGGGGAGAGGGAAGTAAAATATATCCAACGGGACTTGTCCAAATCAGGCAATTCATATTTCCATGGTTGATGATAAATTAAAATCGTCCTCTCGCCTTTAAAATCTAAAACTACATGGCGGTTTGTCGGATATTCACTGCTGCTGCGAACATAACGAATATCCACTTTTTCCTCTTTTAGTTTGTTTTTAATATCCTCTCCGTCGCTATCATTGCCTACATTTATATATGCAGCGGTTTTAAGTCCCAGATGCGAGGCTGCGATAACGGCGTTTGAGGCGTTACCTGCCACCAAAGAAACAGGAGAACCGGTAGGGATTTTATCCCCATAATTTAGACATAATTTAGGGCCATCATCCCATGAATGTACCAAAGCCTCTTTTAAAGGAATAAAAGTATCAATCACGGCATCACCAATGGAAATCAGATTAAACATAACTAGAAAATAGCGTATCGGGTTTAACTGTAAAAATCAACTTTAAGAGACTACTTTATACCCTAATTTTTCAATTACCTCCTTAATTTCCTTTTCCTCCACCTTTTCTTCATCGAATTCTATTTCGGCACTCTGTTTGGCATAAGAAGTTTTAGAAGATTGCACTCCCTCCAGGTCTTCCAAATCCATATCAATGGATAAAGCACAGGAAGTGCAATGCATACCGTCAATTTTGAATTTTTTCTTAATTTTTCCCATTTATAATCGAGATCCTTCGTCGCTGTTTCACTCCTCAGGATGACACCTATGGCGTCACCTCCATTACTCCACTGTACATTCCCATAGAACAGGACCAGGTTATTTTTCCGGGTGCAGACGGGGTAAACTCAACAGAGGTTGTGCTGCCTTGAACCAAATTTTTGCTTATTTTCAGTTGAGGTATTACAAATGTGGAGGTACAGCCCAGGCCGCCGGTAGCCGCCAAATTTAATTTGACCGGTATTCCGGCTTTAACCTTAATATAATCCGGATTATAGCCATTGGGAAGCACCTGGATGTCCACATTTTGTTTTCCGTCAACCATTTGTGTACCCAAAACGCCGTCAGAACCGGAAGAAGCAACACTTTTATCCAGATTAATCTGTATCGGAATAGTATCAATGACAGATTGGATGGTCAAAGGAGAGCCGCTCAAAATCAAAGCTCCGTTAATCGAAGAGATCCCTAAATAAATAACTAAAATGGCAGCTAACTTTAAAAACTTACTTCTGAAAGCATCGCCTAAAACCGTAGTGATATAACCCAAAAGGAAAAAAAGCGGTGAGGTACCTAAAACAAAAGCTCCTAAAATTGCCGCCCCTGATAAAGGTTGTCCGGAGGAGATGGCCAAAGCTTCCATGGCCAAGGTAGTGCCGCAGGGAATAAAAATCGTCGAAAGTCCAAGCAGCGCCGGGGCAAATAGATCCTTGCTTTTGGCTCGGTTACGGACTAATTTAGTCAAAAATCTCGGAGGCTGAATAGTGACATAGCGAAAGATCGGATGGACGTTTAGCAGATTCATCGCCACCGCCAGCATATACAACCCGGCAAAAAGCTGTATTGTTGTCCTTACCCCGGCAGAGATTTGCAAAACCCCGCCAAAGGCCCCTAAAGCCAACCCCAAAAGAGTATAAATTGCCAGTTTGCAGATCAAAAAAACCGCTACCGGCCAGACTGAATGTTTTTTCTTTTTGCCATCTTTTAAGTCTTCTTCTTCACGGGCGGCGATCACCGAAGCTAAAAGTCCTCCTTGAACCGCCATACAAGAAACCCCGCCAACGGTAAGTCCAGTTAAAAAAACCACCCACAAATTGCTCATGAAATCTTTACCCTTCGCAAAAGCAAGGAATTACTGACTACGGACACCGAACTGGCGGCCATGGCCGCAGAAGCAAAAACCGGATTTAATAAAATACCAAAAAAAGGATACAAAATACCCATAGCTACAGGGATGAGAATAATATTATAACCAAAAGCCCAAAAAAGGTTAAGTCTGATTGTTCGCATGGTTTTTTGGGAAAGGATAATTGCCGAAGAAACAGAACGTAAATCTTTATTAATCAAAGTAATATCCGCAGCTTCAATTGCCACATCAGTGCCGCTGCCCATGGCAATGCCCACATCGGCAGCCGCCAGCGCCGGGGCATCGTTGATACCATCCCCTACCATGGCTACAATCTTTCCCTCATTTTGCAACTTTCTCACTTCGGCCTCTTTTTGATCGGGCAAAACCTCGGCCAATACCCGGTCGATCCCTAGATTTTTAGCAATGGCAGAGGCTGTTCTTTGATTATCTCCGGTAATAATCGCTATCTCAATCTTTTTTTTCTTCAAAGCTTTTATCCCTTCTTTGGCACTCTCTTTTAAAGTATCCATCACCGCAATCAAACCAATTAACTGGCCCTGTTTACCCTCAGCTTTTTGAAGGGCTAGCATCATCACTGTTTTTCCTTGATTTTCCAACTCTTCAATCTGTAATCTTGAATTATCAATCAAAATTTTCTCTTTTTCCATCAACCTTTTGTTACCCAAAAGGATTTTTTCTTTCCCGACAAACCCTTCTACTCCCTGTCCGGGAATAGCCTTAAACTTGATTACCGGTTCAAGCTTTACTTTGTCTTCTTGCGCTTTTTGGACAATCACTTCGGCCAAAGAATGTTCCGACCCTTTTTCCAGTGAAGCCGCCAGTCTTAAAATGTCATCCTGAGTGAAACGAAGGATCTCTGAACTAGTTTCAGATCCTTTTTTATCTCGCAAGCGCGAGAGATTCTTCACTCCGCTTAGAATGACAGAAAGAGGTGTCACATCAGTCACTATTGGCTTGCCTTGAGTCAACGTTCCGGTTTTATCAAAAACCACCATATTAATCTTGTGGGCAGTTTCCAAACTGGCCGCATCCTTGATTAAGATCCCCTTCTGAGCCCCTAAGCCAGTTCCCACCATAATAGCTGTCGGTGTAGCCAGACCCATAGCGCAGGGGCAGGCGATGATCAAAACTGCCACGCTGTTTAAAAGAGCAAAAATCAAAGCCGGAAAAGAGCCGAAATCAAACCAAACAACAAAAGTGGCAATAGCCAACATCATCACAATCGGCACAAAATAAGCCGAAATGGTATCGGCCAACCGCTGGATTGGGGCTTTTGAACCTTGGGCCTCTTGGACCAAGTGGATAATCTGGGCCAGCATTGTCTCCGAACCTACCTTGGTGGCTTTAAAAGTAAAGGTTCCGCTTTTATTAATTGTCCCCCCGATAACCTGGTCTCCTTTGGTTTTATCTGTGGGTATACTTTCTCCGGTAACCATGGACTCATCCACTGATGATTCCCCTTCTAAAATCTCTCCGTCGACCGGTATTTTCTCCCCCGGACGCACCCGGATAATATTGCCGATAACCACTTCGCTAATCGGGATATCTGCCTCCTGCCTGCCGGCAGGCAGGTCTTTGCCATCCCGGATAACCCGGGCAGTTTTTGCCTGCAGTCCAATTAATTTTTTGATTGCCTCCGAAGTTCCGGCTTTAGCCCGAGCCTCAAAATACCTTCCGAGTAAAATTAAACCGATGACTAAAGTAGAAACATCAAAATAGGGCATTACCTCAATCCCGGTACTCTGGAAAAACTGGGGCACTAGCAATACCGCCAGGGAATACCCGAAAGCTGCCGAAGTCCCCAGGGTAATTAAGGTATCCATATTGGCCACCCGGTGGCGCAGAGCAGAAAGTGTGGCTTTATAAAAACTCAGGCCCGCCCAAAATTGTACCGGGACAGCCAAAATAAACTGCACCCAAAAATTTTGCAAAAATACAGGAGCAGTTTGGGAAAGTCCGGGGAATGTTCCCCAAAGAATCAAAACCCCCAAAGATAAACTAAAAATCACCTTCCTTTTTAATGTCTGTAACTCTCTCTTTTTTTCTGTTTCAGTTTCATTAGTGGCTTTTGTTTCTTCCCAAACAAAAGCTTGGTAACCCACATTAGCCACCGAAGAAGAGATCTTTTGGTCATCCACCACCTGAGGATCAAAGCTGACACTGGCTGTCTCGGTGGCCAGATTTACATTGGCCTCACAAACCCCCGGGGTATTTTTCAAGGCATGCTCAATCACCCTCACGCAAGAGGCACAATGCATTCCTTTGATAGCAAATGTTTTTTTAGTTTCCGGCATAGCTTTTACTTTACAATAATCTTTCCATGGTACATCCCCATTCCGCAGGAATAACCAAACTCACCTGTTTTTTGAGGTTTAATTTCAATAACCACCTTTTGATTTAGAGGAAGTTCCCTTTTTATCTTAAAATCACCCAAAACTATCTCTGACAAACAATCAGTTGGGTCTTTGCGGATAAAATTAAGTTTGGTAGTTTTTCCTTTAGTCACAGAAATTACCTCCGGGTTATAGCCCCCGTCAACAATAATATCTATTGAATTAACAACCTCTACTTCCCGGCTTTTTTTCAATAGGAAAAACCAGAAGGTAAAAATAATACCTCCAATTCCCATTAAGGTTACTATCACTTTATCGGCACTCATAAAATTTCCTAAACTATTTTCTTTGCAACTGTTTCCACAGCCAAAAACCTAAAAGGATTAGATCAATTAGTAGTATTAGCCAAAAAATTAACCCTAAAATACTAAATGCTCCAAATCCTCCACCCCAGTTCATCATGTTCCAACCGTATCCCCACATCATTTTTATCACCCCCTCATATATATTTTACGCTCGCTTTCGGGCATAGGCAAGGCTGCCCTGGACATTAAATCCTTTTCGATATTCTATAAAAAAAATAAACCACTCCCAGGGCAAATAAAATGTTTAATAAAAAATTACTACCAACATAACCATTAACAAAATTACCGACATTTTGAATAGTTTTAGTAAAACCATCGTCGTTACCCATGGTTAACCTTCCACTTAAGGTCAAGGCTAAAGTAATCCAGCCGGTGATAAAAAAAATCAAAGCAGCAATCAAATTACTGGTAATGATGTGATATTTTCTGCCAAACAAGCTTAGAGTGGCCAGTTCTTTTCTCAATTTGCTCGCAGCCGGCATTTTTCCGGATAAAAATACTGAGATCAGAAGCAAAGGTGTCACCATACCCAAAACATAAGTCGCCCCGATAGCCAAGGCTCCAAAATAGTTCGGCGAGAGAAAAGTCAAGGTTAAAATTCCCACCAAAACCGGAGCACAACAAGCACTAGTAACGCCCGAGACTATTCCTAGTATAAAAATTGAAAAAATATCAGTCTTGTTGGTGCTATTACCGGAAAACCTGAGCATCGGAAGTTTGATTCCTAAAAAAGTAGCCAAAGAAACTAAAAGCATTACTAAAGCCCCGATAATGTAGACCGGGTTATGGTATCTAAACAAAAGCTGGGAGATAAAAGAGACTCCTAAAACTGCCGGTAAAAGTACTATAAAAATCCCTGCTCCAAAAACCAAAGTCATCAGCAGCACTTTTTCTTTTTCTTTAAAAACATTAGCCAGATAGGCCGGAAGCAAAAAAGTGATACAACAAGGGGCAAATAAAGCTACCATTCCGGCTACGAAAGCAGCAATCAACGAAGTTTGGAAAAGTATACCTTCCATTTAAGCTCCACATCCTCCACTTTGACCTTCGAGTCCAGGGACATTTTGAACCGTCTGATGAATCCTTTGAACTCCCTGAGCGGAAGAATAACTAGAGGACAACGCCAACTTAGCGTCGACACCTGTCCATTTGGTTCCGGTTTTATCAAAATAGGTAGCCATTTCGACATAATTTTGAGGAAACCAGAAAGAGTTAAAAGCCAGCAAATCCTTGTAAATCTGGTTTTCCGACAGCCCATTGTAAATCCCCCATTCGATATACCCCAAAGCAGCCATTCCATGGTTGCAATCAGGAAAAGCAGTGCTGTTGCCACAGCAGGGCCGGTAAACGTTTTCAGCAATTTTTTTGACCAGATCTTCCTGCTCGGCAGTCAAGGGGATAATTGCTTTGGAGGAATAAAGCTCCATCGCTTTTTTACTTCCCAAAGTCCAGCCTCCGGTTGAAGCAAAATTAGCAGCATCAGAGCCGCTGGTTTTCATCAGTCCTTCATCTAAAATTTTACTTTTATTGGTCAACCCCAGGGCCCAAAAAGTGTTAACCAAAAAATGCCCATTTTTTTCATTAATGGTGATATTGTCATTCGAGTCCCCATCGAGGTATTTCATTTCACCAGCGCCGTCGGATTCGGAGGTAAAAATAGCGGCGTATTGTTGCTTGTCGATTGCCCCGGCTTCGACCAATTGTTTTCCCAAGCTTCTCCATTTGAGGGAGGTTGTGTAGCCGCCTGCCGGTACCACCTCTTGTTTGATAATTTGCACCAACTCTTCCGGAGTTTGGGCTGTTTGGGATAATTTAACCAAATTTTTATTTAACTCCTGTTTCATCAAATAATATTCACCCATAGCAAAAACCATGGAAGTATTCAAAATAATGAGCACCACCATCCACAAAGGTATGCTCTTAGTTAATATTTTTATCACCTTACTCTTCCTTCCCATTTTTATCTTTGATCTAATCTTTGACTACCGTTCCGGTTAAGTTAAATTCTAAAGTTTTATTATTGGGGTCGTTGGTTTCCACGGAGACAAAACGGTTAATTGGGCCGATGCCCGAAGGCCCATGATAAGAGGGGTCAAAAATTACTGTTAAGATAGCTTCTTTACCCGGTTGCACCTCCCCTACCCAAGAAGAAACAGTATTCATACCAAAATAAGGACTTAAGCTGCCGTCAATATTCACCTGTGCTTGGGTACAATGGCAGGAAGTTTTGATATTAGTAAGCTTTAATGCATCTGTTCCGGCATTTTTAATGGTAAAATTTTTACTGACATTTCCCCCGCCATAAGGAATATTTCCCCAATCAAAATCTTTTTGGTCAACACTGGCTTTAGCATTTTTGGAGGCTACAATTTGAGCCGGAGAACTGGATTTACTTAATAAGATAACACCAACGATTAAAGTTAAAAATGTAAGCAATCCGAATACAATTAAAATCTTTTTTTCGTTCATTATTCACCTAACTTATCACTGGTTATTTATCACTTTTGATAACTTTCATAATTTCCATAATAGAGTTATCTATCTCTCCAGACTTTATATGGTCTACCACACAAGTTTTAAGATGGTTTTCCAAGGTTAGTGAGTCAACTTCTTTTAAAGCGCTTTGCACTGCCCGGGATTGATTAATCACATCAATACAATATTCCCCACCCTCTACCATTTGGATCACTTTTTCCAAATGCCCCCGGGCAATCTTTAATCTATGTAAAATTCTTTCCTGGGTATCTTTTGGTCGGTAAGTCATTACTTTCTTTATATCCCCCCTGTAGGGATATATTAAAATACAAAAAAACTTTTGTCTAGGGGGAAATAAAATCAGCACTAAGGTTAAAACTTTACTTAGATCCGATTGAATCGGACTCAGGATCAACCAATCCTTCGATAAACTCGGGGTCTTTGATCAACCAGTACTAGCTTTTATTGTTACTTTTCAAATAAGCATAGTGTAATTATTTTAAATAAAGTATAATACAACAACTTCTAATTAGTTACTTCAGAACTACCAATTCTATTGTTCCTAACAAAAAGATTAGAAAATTCATTTTTATAATTTGAGTTTCGAAAAACTTTTCTTTAAAGAGAGGGATTATATTTTATGCGTATTGCGTATATTCATGACGATAAAAAAATTAATACTGGAGCTCATCACATAAATAACTTAATGGTCAATAAATTGAGAGAGCATGGTGTTATAGTTAAAAACGTCTACCCAAGAACTGACTTAATAGATACTTCCCGTGTTAATTTAAGAGGAGTAGCAAATATTCTGTTCTTTTACTCTCTTTTAGAACAGAAAAAAGAAATTTTAAAGTACGACCTAATTCAAGGAACTACCTATACACCAATTACTTTTTTACCCTTTGATATTCCTGTTGTTACCCATTTTGGATCAACTACACAAGGATTTTTACAATCTGTTCCCAAAACAAAATATATCGAAAAAGAATTGCTGGATATTTGGCACACATTAAAACAGGATAAAATTATTCCTGAATTAGACATTAAAACTAGAAAACCCCTGATGGATATTGCCGATATTGAGTTTTTTGCTGCTTCTAAATCAAATAAAGTAATAGCTACTTCAAAGATAGTAAAAAACGACCTGATCAAATACGGTCAAGTACCAGCATACAAAATCTGTATTATCCATAACGCGATAGAAGATTATTGGTTTGATACTCCTTTGGCTGAGCTAAACAAGCCAAAACTTATTTTTCTAGGAAGAATTGGTAATGATGTTTTTACTTGGAGGTTAAAAGGCGTAGACAGATTAATTAAAATATATCAAGAGTTCCCAGGGTTAGAAAAAGTTTCTATTGTAATGACAATTAATAAAAAGATCGGTTCGTGGTTGAACAGTCATATTCCTAACCATAAATATCTGTTTAATTTTCCTAAAGACAAAATTCGTAAGATTCTCCATCCCCACAGAGGAAGCATCTTCTTATTAACTTCCAGATATGAAGGGTTTTCTTTGAGTCTGGTAGAAGCAATGTCTCAAGGACTAATTCCAGTCGTATTTCCTGTAGGTGTAGCTCCAGAAATAATTATTAACGGAAAAAATGGCTTTTTAGTAAAAAACACCCAAGAAGCTTATGTGCGAATTAAGGAAATATTAAACAATGATGAACTCAGAGCAAATATGTCAACTGCAGCTTATCTCACTTCACTAAAATTTAGAGCAGACATTCTTGCTAAAAAATTAGTCTTTTTATATGAGCAGGTAGTCGAAAAATCAGATAATTTGGGTTTGGATAAGTTCGTCGTTCCTAACGAAAATTTATTGATCACGGAAATAGTACAAAACAAACCTAAGTTAATACTTAAATCCATAAACTAGTTTTAAACAACTTATAAACTTCTGTTTTTGAGTAGATTTAAAACATAGGCCAAGCCTATTGTTTGGATTACAAACATCAGCAGATTCAGACTGTCCGTTGAAGCAGAGGTCCAGCCGGAGGCCAGCCAAAAAATGGCGTTTAGAAACATTCCCCCCAAAAGCCCCAGGAAAAGCAATACCAAAACTACTTTATTTTTTGTCCCCAGTAAAAGAAAAATTGAAGCTAAAATAATCGAGATGGCCGAAAAAAACTCTCCCCACTGGGTGAACAATCCAAAGATTTTAGAGTTGGGGATTGCTACATTTTGCAAAAAACTTTTATACCAAGGGTAAGGGTTATTGCTGGCAAACTTGGCCAGAGTCCCGCCCAAACTATCGGCAAAATTTCCCGACTGGAATTTACCAATACTACTTTTAAGCCAAATTAGACCGTCAAATAAAAATATCAGCAGCAAATAAATTTTGTCAGTCATTGGCCGTATAAATTTCTACCCCCTTTTTCCATATTAACAAAGCCTGAAAAAATGGCAAGATGGAAATTAGGTATTTTAAAGTCACCAGTGACTTTAAAACCCAAGCAGACAACCCAAAAATCTTTAAATCAAAAACATTGGTCATGGCAAACCTGCTGCCTATCGGCACTATAAAAACCGCCCCTTTGGGGACAAAATCTTTGGTGCAACGGCCTAAAATCTTTGACTGGATATTTTTAGCTGCCAGAGAACCCTGGGAAACGGCTGAGGAAGCGGTCGAGGCTACCGGACAATTTCTTTTGTGATCAAAAATTTCCGCCAAATCACCAATTACAAAAATATTAGGGTATTTTTCCAAACTTAGATCCCCCAAAACCTGCAGTTGACTCTTTTTGGTCAAGCTCACTCCCGGAATTTGTTTTTGTTCGAGACAACCCTTGATTCCGGCAGTCCAGACTAAATAATCGAAGTCGACAATCTGTTGCTTAGAGTAAATTTTCCCTTCAGCTACCTTATCAATCGGAAAGTTAAGTTTAACCTCGATACCTAATTTTTGCAGCCTGTTTAACGCCTTTTCCTGAGCCCAGGAAGGCATTCCGCACAACAAAGTTGGTGAGGCTTCAAGAACAGTAATTTTACCCAGTGGTTTATGATGCGCAAGGGCAATCTTTTTCAAAAAACCTTCCAATTCCCCGGCCAGCTCCACCCCGGTAAATCCCCCTCCGGCAATAGCTACCGAAACGGATCGGTTATTTTGAAAAATCAACTCTTCAAAATCATTGCGGATATTTAAAGCATCTTCAACATTTTTTAAAGGATGACCAAACCCTTTGGCTCCGGCAATGCCAAAATCATTAGTTTCCGAACCCAAACTTAAAACCAAAAAATCATAATCCAGCTTTCCTAAATTTTTGGTGACAAGTAAATTTTTATCCGGATCGACTTCAACTATCTTATCTACCAAAATTTGGATATTTTTTCCTTTAAAAATTTGAGTTAAAGGTATAGCGGCCGAGCATTTCAGGTTTTGAAAATCAATTTTCCGCTCTTTTTGCAAAACCGCCGTGGCTACCTCATAAAGATTAGGGTTAAAGCAGTGGTAAGGAGTGGTATTGATTAAAGTAATTTTAGCCTGCGGCAGCAGCCGGCTTAAGTCAGAAGCCACCCGCACCCCCGCAAAGCCGGCTCCGGCGACGATAATTTTACTGCTCATCTTCTTTTCATCCTCAAAACAGTTACCACTCCCCGGATAATCTCTTGGGTAGTCAGGCCGTATTTTTCCAGCAACTCCTCCGGTTGGCCTGATTGCCCGAATTTATCCTCCACCCCGATAATTTTTAAAGGTACAGGAAATTTTTGGGACAACAATTCTGCCACTGCCGAGCCCAAACCTCCGGCAACCTGATGCTCCTCCACCGTAACAATTGCTCCGGTCTCTTCTGCCGCCTTTTGAATAGTTTTTTTATCCAAAGGTTTAATGGTGTGGCAATTTATTACTCGAACACTTATTTTGTTCTCTTCTAACTCCTTAGCTACAAGCAAAGCTAAATAAACCATTTGGCCGGTGGCGATAATAGTTACACCTGCATATCGTGAACCAATCGCAGAATCATACAAAATTTCCGCTTTACCTAATTTAAAAGGAGTATCTTGGGTAGTTATAAGCGGGGTTTTATCCCGCAGCAGCCTCAGGTAACACGGCCTTTTCAACCTGGCCATCTCCAAAGTGGCTTTTTTAGCTTCCAAAGTGTCAGCCGGAGAGATAACCACCATATTCGGCAGCACCCTCATAAGAGCAATATCTTCCAAGGCTTGATGGCTGGCTCCATCCGGACCGACATTCAAACCCGCGTGGGAGCCGATAATTTTTACCGGTTGATTGTTAAGACAAATAGTCGTCCTGATCTGTTCCCAATTTCTCCCCGGGGAAAAAACGGCATAAGAGGCGGCAAAGGGAATTTTACCGGCTGCTGCCAAACCGGAGGCTATGGTAATCAAATTCTGCTCCGCTACTCCAACCTCAATAAACCTTTCAGGAAATTTTTGGGCAAAAGCCTCTACCCGGGTAGATTCAGATAAATCTGCAGTTAGCGCCACTACATTTTTATCTTCCTCCCCTGCTTGTAGTAACCCTTCCCCAAAACCATCCCTCATGGAGATTTTCTCAATATCCTTATCAAAAATTTTTGGGTTTAAAAAAATATCCTGGTCAGTCATGGTGTCCCGCCTCGATCTTTCCTTGTAAACTCCTCAACTCTTTTAGAGCCCTTTTGGCCTCCTCTTTGTCCGGCGTTGTGCCATGCCATTCAAAGTTATTTTCCATAAAATCCACTCCCTTACCCGGAGTAGTGCGGGCGATAATCAGGGTCGGCCCTGTCCGGTTAAAGGCTTCAATGATCTCGACAAAATTATGGCCGTCAATCTCCACTACCTGCCAACCGAATGCCTCATATTTCTCTTTTAAAGGTTCCAAGGGCATCACTTCCTGGGTAAAACCGTCTATTTGGATATTGTTCCTATCGATTAAGGCTATCAGGTTATGCAGTCGGTTTTTGCCGGCAAACATCACCGCCTCCCAAGTGTTACCTTCATCCTGTTCCCCGTCTGACATCAAACAAACCACCCTCCCGGGGGATTGATCCATTACTCCGGCCAACGCCATCCCACAGGCCTGGGAAAGTCCCGAACCTAAAGGTCCGGAAGTAGTTTCCAAACCGGGTAGACAGCCCCTCTGCGGATGGCCTTGTAACCTGGAACCAAATTTACGTAAAGTTTTTAATTCATCAACCGGAAAGTACCCGGCGTGGGCTAAAGTCGCATAAAGTGCCGGACAAACATGGCCATGGGATAAAACTAACCGGTCCCTCTGGGGCCATTTAGGATTTTTTGGGTTGTGTTTTAAAATTTGAAAATAAAGGGCGGTAAAAATATCTGCCATTCCCAAAGAACCGGCACTATGGCCCGAACCAGCTTCAAGAAGCATTTTTATAATATCCTGGCGGATATCACTGGCCTTCTTTTCTAAAATGGCAATCTCTTGGGCAGAAAGGCTCATTAATTTGTAAATTATTGAATTGCAAATCCATCTTCCGTGCTCATTTTCATCTCTTTGTGTCTTCCGGCCTCAATTTCATCCTCAAAATCTTTAATGGCTTTTAAGACTTGATACGGGGTAGTGGCAATTTTATAAACTTCAGATTCTTCCGGACGAAGCAATAAATTTGCCTTCAAACTTCTCATAATTTTTTCCCAAAATTTACCATAAAGGATCAACGGCTTATGATGCCCAAGATAAATCCGGGCCAATCCCCAGGCCATGCCAAACTCCGACATTGTCCCTGAGGCTCCGTTAAAAACTATATACAGCTGACCTTCTTTCATCAAAGTGAGAGTTCTTTCTACATAAGTGGAAGTTTTAACCTCTTGGTCGATGGGGTTGGAAGTGTCCCGACCTTCAAAATGGTCGGCATCCGGGGGATAAAAAGTGACCCCGATCACCTTTCCTCCTCCTGCCTTAGCTCCTAAAGTCGCTGCCTGCATCACTCCTGGACCGCCACCGTCAACAATGGTATAACCGGACTCGGCTAGAGTTTTACAAACCCTGTAGGCATCCTTGTAGACTTTATCCTCGGGTTTGGCGTCGGCAAAACCAAAAATAGCGATATTTTGGATAGCCTCGGCTTTTTCAAGCTTTGAGGGCTTGCCAAATTTTTTCCAAATTTTCTGTAATGTTTCCATCGATTAAGTGCGATCCTATAACTAAAATGTCGGCTCCGGCCTCGGCCACTTCCCAGACATTGCGCTCATTGATCCCTCCGTCTACCTCAATTAAAAAGCTAGTTCCTGTTTCCTGTCTTAACCTAACCGCCTGCCCGATCTTTTCTAAAACTTCTGGCAAAAACTTTTGCCCTTCAAATCCCGGATGGACCGACATAATAAGTACTGTCTCTATTTTAGCAACAAATGGCTCTACTTTGGCAATGGGTGTTTCCGGATTTAAAGCTAAACCAACCTCAATCCCATGATCTTTAATATGCTTGACCCTCTCCTCTATTCCTGATCCATCCTCCACCGGAAAAATAATTCTTTCTACCCCCGCCCGGACCAAAGAATCAATCCAGTTTTCCGGATATTCTACCATCAGATGGGCTTCTTTTTTTAATTTTGTTGGGTATTTAGCCACTATATCTGCAGAAATACTCTGGTTTTGAACAAATTTATTATCCATGAGGTCTATTTGTACCCACCCACCTTCAAATGCTCCGTTTTTTTCAATTTTGGCTAATTTATTACAGTATTCTTCTTCACTGATAGCTAAGATAGCGGGGATAATTTGGATGTCCTTATTCATGTTGCTCAAAATCTTCTATCTTCTGTAAACGTCTTACATGCCTTTCAGCAGCAGAAAAAGGAGTTTCGAGAAATGTTTCAATAATATTTTTCGCTTGGTCAAAATTTATATAATCTGCCCCTAAAGAAAGAATGTTAGCATTATTGTCTTCCCGGGCTTTTTTAGCCATCTGTTCATTTAAGCAAACTGCACATCTGATACCTTTGACCTTGTTGGCCGCTATAGCTTCTCCGTTACCAGACCTACCTATAATTATACCCAAGCTATCATGACCAGAGACCACTTTTTGGGCTAAAGGAAAGATATAATCAGGGTAATCATCCTCTGTCCTTAATTCATCAGCTCCCAAATCTTTAAGGGTAATCTGATTTTGGGCAAACCAAATTTTTAACTTTTCCTTTAATTCAAAGCCGCCGTGATCTGAAGCAATATAGACAACCATAGCTTAATTTAACTCAAATAAGGCCTTAAAAACAAGATAGGTAGCCCGGGCATCATCTAAAGCCTGATGTTTTATCTGCTGGGTAATCTTAAAAAACTTAGTCAACTGGCCCAGGCTAAATCTTTTTAAGGACCGTTTGGAAAACAACTTCATATAAGCCATCGACATAACATCCAGGCGGTGGTAATAAAAAGGGTCGTAGCGCCCAAGTGAGCGGTAGGCTTTATCCAGCATTGCCCAATCATAAGTGACATTGAAACCAACCAGCACCCCGTTTTCAGCAAACCGGTCAAGTTGATCCAAAGCCTCTTTTAAGTTAACAGCACTACCCCATTTTTCCTTGGAGAAACCCACAATTTTTAAGGCTTCCTTGTCGGCCAACTCCAGATGTTCCGGTTTAACTTTCAAGTCAAGCTCTTCTAAAATCTTAAAAGGTCTTTTTGGGCTAACCTTTAAAGCCCCAATCTCGATAATTTCATGTTTTTGTATCTCCAGCCCCGTACCTTCAATATCCAAAAAAATTAGAGAACGGTCCCGCATGACTGTTTTGTGTGCATCTGTTTTGATGTCCATAGAATTGATATATTATGACAGAGTTGACGATGATTACAAGTCCATGGTATAAATGCTGCACCTATCACAAATAGGGTTTTCAAAAAAACAGGCTACGTGCCTGTTTTTTTGTGGAAAAATTAACCAAACCTTAACTTATCCAGGGTAAAATTTCCTCCGTGCCCGGGATAAACTACAGTTTCAGGTGGCAATTTTAAGATCCGGTTAATTGAATAAAGGAGCTCCTCTTCTGAGGCATAATTAAAATCAGTCCTGCCTACTCCCCCTCCGGCAAAGATTAAATCTCCGGAAAAAAGCGCTTTTTCTTTGGGACAATAAAAACCAACTCCTCCGGGAGTGTGTCCGGGTATTTCAATCACCTCCAGCTCCAGCTTGCCCACCCTAAGTTTTTTTGATTTGGGAAAAGGTTGCGGGGCAACCAAAACTGGATCGGTTTGGACACCGGTAAAATACTCCGCGCTTTCCGTAGCTCTTTTAAGTAAAAATTCATCTTTAGGATGAAGATAAAAGGGGATTTCATAGGTTAAGGCAATCTCGGAAATGGCCAATACATGATCAAAATGGCCATGAGTAGCAGCAATCCAAACAGGCTTACTTTTTAAATCTTCGATTTTTTGGATAATAAAATCCCCGGCATCACCCGGGTCGATAATCCCCACTTCCCCTTTTGATTCAACCAGATAACAATTTGTTGCTAAGCTTCCAACCGGAAGAGTGATTATTGTCATAAGTATATTTTACTTCAAAACTACAAAATTTAACCCCACAATGCTAAAATACTCATGTTTACCATGCGGGATCGTCCTTGCCCCGCTAAACGGGGTAAAGCAGGACAACAGGCCGATATGATATATGTTTATATATTAGAAAGTCTAAAAAATAAAGGTTATTATATTGGGATAAGTAAAGATTTAGGAAATAGATTGGTTAAACACAACAAGGGTGGTGTTAGATCAACTAAATCAAGAAGACCATTTAAGTTGATTTATAATGAAGAGTGTGAGAATTATCAGGCAGCAAGAGTAAGAGAAAAAGAGATTAAGTCTTATAAGGGTGGTAATCAGTTTAAAGAATTAGTTAGTTAAAATAATGCGGGATCGTCTAATGGCAGGACAACAGGCTCTGAACCTGTTTATCTAGGTTCGAATCCTAGTCCCGCAGCAGTTCGACTCGCTTCGCTCGCTCACTGCCATGGCCATGAGTTTATCGAATGGCTATAGCCGGCGAGGCGAACTCCCTGAGCGAGGGCAATTTATTGACCGAGTCGAAGGGCAAAAAAAATACTTATGTCCTTTACTGTCTACATCCTCCGCACTTCTTCTAATACTTTATACATTGGCCAGACAAATAATTTAAAAAAAAGATTAAAGGAACATCAAAAGAAAACTTCCAAATCTGCAAAATACATGAAATATTTTGACTCTTTTAATTTGGTGTATTCAGAAGAATTTCCAACCAGAACTGAAGCTATGAGAAGAGAATACCAATTAAAAAAATGGAGCAGATCGAAGAAAGAAGCATTAATTACTGGGAATTTAGTTTTGTTAAAAAAACTGTAAAAATTTGTGCCTCCCAGCTTCTAGTTGTTTTAAATTAGAGTAAGGACTAAAATAACAGACAGGATAGGATTAGTAAGGCGATACTGCCGCGAAGACATTATTAAGCTAATAACAAAAGGTTCAAAGTTTTTATAAAGTTAAAATGACAAAATAATAATTATGTCTACAGACCAAAAAAGAGAACTTCAGAAAGAGCTTTGGAACATTGCGGATGATTTACGCGGAAAAATGGATGCCGACGAATTCCGCGATTATATTCTTGGTTTTATTTTCTACAAATACCTTTCAGAAAAACTTCACCTTTATGCAGATAAACTTCTAGAAGGAGACAAAGTGAAGTATGAAGAAATTGATGAAAATTCAGTACAAGGGAAAAAATTTATTACTGCCATTCAAGAAGAAGCTATTGATCGACTTGGTTACTTCCTAAAACCTTCCGAATTATTCCACCAAGTAACAAAAAATAGCATAACAAACGACAGCTTAATTGAAGACCTTGAGAAAACTCTTAACAATATCCAAAACAGTACAACGGGGAAAGACAGCGAAGAAGATTTTGATAACCTTTTTTCAGAACTTGACCTAAACTCCCAGAAACTTGGCAGAACAGTTGCCGACCGCAACAAACTTATCGCCAAAGTCATTTCTCACCTGGACAACATAGACTTTAGACTTGAAGATTCCAAAGTTGATATTCTGGGAGATGCTTACGAGTATTTAATTGGGCAATTTGCGGCAGGAGCCGGTAAGAAAGCTGGTGAGTTTTACACTCCTCAAGAAGTTTCCGAGGTCTTAGCCCGTATCGTGGCTGATGACAAAAAGAAACTCAAAAGCGTTTACGATCCCGCCTGTGGTTCTGGCTCTCTTCTTCTTCGTGTTGCCAGGCATGTACAAGAAGTCGGGCATTTTTATGGACAGGAACTGAACAATACTACTTACAACTTGGCACGAATGAATATGATCTTGCACGATGTTCACTACGACCGTTTTGATATTCGTCAAGAAGATACTCTCGAACACCCCCAACACCTAGAATTTAAATTCGAAGCCGTGGTTGCTAATCCACCATTTAGCGCAAAATGGTCAGCCGACCCAATTCATCTACAAGACGAACGTTTTAGTCAGTACGGCAAACTTGCGCCTTCCAGCAAAGCAGATTATGCCTTCATTCAGCATATGATTTATCAGCTCGACGACAACGGAACTATGGCAGTTGTTATGCCACATGGTGTACTTTTCCGAGGTGGTACAGAAGGAGTGATCCGTGAGTTTTTGATCCGCGAAAAAAATTATCTTGATGCAGTTATTGGTTTACCCGCTAATTTATTCTATGGTACATCTATTCCAGCCTGTATTTTAGTTTTCAAAAAATGCCGTAAGGAAACAGAAAATATTCTGTTCATTGATGCTAGCCGCCATTTTGAAAAAGGCAAAAACCAAAACCACCTACACCCTGAGGACATCGACAAAATTATAGACACTTATAGAAGCAGAAAGACAGAAGATAAATACAGCTACACTGCTCCGATTTCCGAGATCAAAGAAAATGACTATAACCTGAATATTCCCCGCTACGTTGATACTTTTGAAGAAGAAGAGCCAATTAATTTAAAAGAAGTGACAGAGGAAATAAAGAATGTTGATAGTGAAATAAAAACAATTGATGAAAAAATCAGACAGTATACAAAAGAACTTGAAATAGAACCTCCCTTCTAAATTCTTATGATTCAAACGACAGCACAGACGCAAAGTATCCCTAGACTCCGATTCAAGGAGTTTGCGAACCGATGGAATAATCAGAAGATGCGAGAACTTTTTGAAGAGGTAACTAGAAAAGTTGGTTCTGAAAATATTGATACTTACAGTATTACAGCCGGAATAGGTTTCGTTTCGCAAAAAATTAAATTCGGAAAAAATATTTCCGGAAATCAAAACAAAAACTACACAATCATAGAGCCATTACAATTTTCGTATAACAAAGGTAATTCCAAAACCTTTAAGTATGGATGTGTGTACCTAAATTTAGTAGGTAAAAATATTGCCGTGCCGAATGTATTTATTAGCTTTAAATTAAAAAATGAAAAAATGAACCAAAGTTTTTTTGCAGAACTTTTTGATGCTCATTACCTAGACCGAGGTTTGAAGAAAATAATTTCAAGTACAGCAAGAATGGATGGTTTATTGAACGTTAATAAAGACAATTTTTTTCAATTGGAGCTAAGAGTTCCTTCAAACCCAGAGCAACACAAAATTGCTGACTTTTTAACTACGGTAGATGAAAAAATAGAAGGACAAAGTAAAAAAATTGAACTTCTAAAGAAATACAAAAAAGGCATAGTGCAAAAAATCTTTTCCCAACAAATTCGTTTTAAGATCGAAGATGGAAAAGCTTTTCCTGATTGGGAAGAGGTAAGGTTAGCCAATACCGGAAAGATAATTACAGGAACAACACCATCAACATTTAATAGAGAGTTTTACGGTGGTATTTTTCCTTGGGTAACTCCTACCGACATAAATGATAAAAAAGATATATCTGTTTCCGCGAAATTTTTAACTAAGGAAGGGATAGAAAAAAGTAGATTTATTCCAAAAAATAGCTTGCTCGTAACCTGCATAGCAAGTATAGGTAAAAACGCAATATTGCGTTCTAACGGAAGTTGTAATCAGCAAATAAATGCAATTATCCCAAATAATAAATTTAATGTAGAGTTTCTCTACTATCTTATAGAATATCAAAAAAGAGTGCTGATACAATTTGCCGGTGCAGGAGGTATGCAAATTTTGAATAAAGAAAACTTCTCGAAAATTGAATTTAAAATTCCAACATTACCGGAACAAAAAAAGATTGCTGATTTTTTAACTTCAATCGATGAAAAAATAGAACTTGAAGAAAGGAAACTTGCTGAAGTAAAGAAATTCAAAAAATCCCTGCTCCAGAATATGTTTGTATGAGAACGAATGAATTATTGGGCTTAATAGAAGATGTTAAAAACACCATCATAAATATGGCTACTGGCGTGGACTTTGGATATGAGAAATATGAATCTGCTCGAGAAAAAATAATATCACGGTCAGAATTAAAAACTGTTCTTCCAGATTGGCTGATTGACAAACGGTATGGCAGCCAATTTTGGCCTTTTATAAAAAGTGTATCTGCTACATATGATGGCAGAAGAACTTTTTTACGTTCGGCGTTTGATGAAATTGCAGATTTTGTAAGAAAAGGTGGGAGCCAACCCGTTGCTGTATCACTAACGGACCCGCTTGAGAAAATTGATAATGCTCAGCTAGATAATTTGTGGAAAAAATCTGTTGAAAGGTTACAAAGTGATCCAGAAGGAGCAATAACGGCAGCGAAATCTTTATTTGAGGCGACAATGAAGTACATTTTGGATAAGGAGAATCAAGCGTATTCAAGAACAGATGGTATTATGGATTTATATAAAAAAGTTAAAAAGGTACTAAACCTGGATCCAAATAATCATAATCTAGAAACATATAAACAAATTTTAAACGGAATCGCTTCAGTGGTTAGTGGGTTGAGTAACTTAAGAAATGACTATAGCGATGCTCATGGAAGGGGAAAAGATGGTTTCGTAACCGAAATTCGGCATGCGGAATTAACAATAAATTTAGCAGGTTCCCTTTGCACGTTTCTCTTAAATTCTTACTTGGTTGATGGGTCAAAAGAATGAACACACAATCTGAACAAGCATTGGAAAAACAACTTATTACTCAACTTCAGAAAATGAAGTATGAGTTTACTCTTATTCCCGACGAAACAACACTTGTTCACAATTTAAAAAGACAGCTAGAAAAACACAACAATATAGCTTTGAGTGTTAAGGAATTTGAAAAAGTCCTTAATCACTTAAATAAAGGCAACGTTTATGACAGGGCCAAAATACTCCGCGACAAAATGCATTTGATTCGTGATGACGGCACAAACAGCTACATTGAATTCTTTAATACAAAAGAATGGTGCAAAAATGAATTTCAGGTAACTAACCAAACAACAATAGTTGGTAGTTATAAAAACCGTTATGATGTAACGCTTTTGATTAACGGTTTACCTCTAGTTCAAATCGAGCTAAAAAGGCGCGGTATGGAACTTAAGGAAGCCTTTAATCAAACCAACCGCTACCAAAGGCATAGTTATGACTCCAACTATGGACTTTTTCAATATATCCAGATTTTTGTTATCAGTAATGGTGTAAATACAAAATACTACGCCAACAACCGAAAGCAATCGTTTAAATTTACATCTTTTTGGACTGACAAAAACAACGTAAAGATTAACAAGTTGGACGAATTTACTCAAAATTTTTTGGAGCGTTGTCACATCACCAAAATGATCTCCCGATATATGGTACTTACCGAAACCAAAGTGCTTATGGTTTTAAGACCTTATCAATACTATGCAGTTGAGTCAATTATTGAGAGGGTAAAAAACAGTAGTAAAAACGGCTATATCTGGCATACCACGGGAAGTGGAAAAACGCTGACTTCTTTTAAAGCAAGCCAAATACTTGTCGATTTGCCAGATATTTACAAAGTAGTTTTTGTAGTAGACAGAAATGATTTAGATACACAAACCATCCGCGAGTTTAACGGTTTTCAAGAGGGAAGCGTAGATACGACTAATAACACACGCAAGCTCGTTAAGCAATTTGGAGATGACACACCGCTTATAGTTACTACCATCCAAAAGCTTAACAACGCCATTACTCACGAAAAGCATCTTTTAAAGATGGATAAACTTAGAAGTAAGAAAATCATTTTTATTTTTGATGAATGCCACAGAAGTCAATTTGGAGAAACTCACAAACGGATTACAAGCTACTTTACTAACCATCAGCTTTTTGGTTTTACCGGAACACCGATTTTTGCACAAAACGCTAGCGGTAACGCTTTGGGAAGAAGAACTACAATGCAGCTTTTTGATGAGTGCTTACATAAATATGTTATTACTGATGCAATTTCTGACGAGAATGTTTTGAAGTTTTTAGTTGAGTATGTGGGAAGATACAAAGAAAAAGAAAGTAAAAACGAAGTTGATATCGAAGTTGAGGCAATCGACATACAAGAGTTAATGGGATCAGAAAAAAGGCTTGAGAAGATTGCAGACTATATTATTGCAAATCACGCCAGAAAAACTCGTGCAAAAGAATTTAATGCCATATTTGCAACAAGTAGCATTGAAATATTAACAAAATACTATGGACTTTTTAAACGGAAGAAGGAAGCCGGAGAGCACTCATTAAAAATTGCCACAATTTTTAGCTACAGTGTAAACGAAGAAGATACTGATGCCAATGGACTGCTAGATGAAGAAATAAATATTACGGATGGCAGAACAATAAATACTCACTCAAGAGATAAGCTTGAAGGCTACATTCTTCCGTATAACAAAATGTTTGGTACAAATTTTACGACAAAAGATAGCACTAGTTTTTATAATTACTACAAAGATATTATGGCCAAAGTCAAAAACCGCGAAGTTGATCTTTTACTGGTTGTGAATATGTTTCTAACTGGTTTTGATAGCCCAACTTTAAATACGCTTTATGTTGATAAGAATTTGAGGTACCACGGTCTGATTCAGGCCTATTCCAGAACAAACAGAATTCTGAATGAACAAAAATCGCAAGGTAATATTGTGGTTTTTCGAAATCTAAAAAAAGCGACTGATGAAGCGGTAGCTTTGTTTAGTAATAAAGAGGCCAAAGAAATCATTTTTGTAAAACCGTATGAAGACTATACAAAAATGTTTAATGAAGCAGTGGAGGAACTATATAAATTAACCCCCACTCCAGACACAGTGGATGACTTATTTGGCGAGGAACAAGAACTCCAATTTGCTAAAACATTCAGAAACGTTATGAGGATAAAGAATGTTTTGATAACTTTCGCTGATTTTACCTTTGATGATACCAAAATGAGCGAACAAACCTTTATGGATTTTACAAGCAAGTATTTAGATTTATATCACAAGGTAAGGAGTGAAACAGAAAAAGAGAAGGTTTCTATTCTTGAAGATGTCGATTTTGAACTCGAACTAATAAGAAGAGATGACATAAATGTAGATTATATTATCCGGCTTTTGGCGAGATTAGTTGGCACAGAAGGTGAGGAAAAAGAGAAAATTATCAATGTCATTATGGATACAATGTCGGCAGATGCCCTGCTTTATAGTAAAAGGGAATTGGTTCGCAAATTTATCAATGAAAATATTCCTAATATAACTGATTCCGGATTACAAGCTACTTTACTAACCATCAGCTTTTTGGTTTTACCGGAACACCGATTTTTGCACAAAACGCTAGCGGTAACGCTTTGGGAAGAAGAACT
>JAMDBX010000034.1:0-10826 GCA_023487645.1 Patescibacteria group bacterium
CAACAACGAACGGTTCCATCAATCGCTTAACAACCAAACACCAAAGTCAGTCTATGACAAAAGATTGGAGGTGAAAACTTAGTCTTAATTTAGTCAATTTACTGTCTTGACGTTGGGGTACACTTTATTGGGCTGATAAATGGGCTTTGAGCAGGTAAGACTGTTATTTTCTTCCTGTTAGTAATTTCCTTCGGGTTTCCCGAATGGCTATTTTAGGTAGAACATCTGAATTTTTATCCAAATAACTCGCAACTTCCTTTCTATGGTTGTAAATTAAATCTCTAAGTAGCCAGGAAATAGCTTTAGTAATTAAGATATCTTTTTCTCCTTTTAACTTATCAATATTGGCAAAGGCGATAATTTCAAGCCTTGGGTCATTCGATTCCCTGACTGGTTTGGCTAGAAGAACTAAAGAAGCCCTTCTTTTGTGGACATCGGGATCTGAAACTAACTTTTGAAATAGTTTTTCCCAACTTTGCCAATTGTCCAATATATCTTGGGCACTAAAACTGCTTTGGCATAAGGAATCAACTTCGTCCCAGCCCTGGGCTCCGGTTAACCATTTATCTATATAGGAAGGATCAACTCTATACCTTAATTTGGGCAGATATTCTAAAAATTTTCCTCCCAGACTCCTTTCATTATGTGATTGACCTTTAAATAATGAATCAAGTATTGTTAACAGTTCATCCAAAGAAATATTTGGATGTTTCCTAAGCCAGTTTTTAACAATTTCCCGAGTTTGAGGGTTGGTGATGTTATAAATAGTTCGGGAAGTGCCCATATATTTTTGAGGATTAAATCTTGCATCATTTTGGGGATTTTTGGCAGCTATTTTTTGTATTTCTTCCAAAATTTCCTGATGATATTTATCCATACAAATTTCAATCAGGTAATGGCCGTATATGGTTGGGTAGTATGAATTTTTCTTCTGTTTTCATGGCAGCAAGATCATTTTGGATAAATGCCGAAACCTTATTTAAAATGATACCTGCTACAAAAGTAGTGCCAGAACTATCACAACGATACCCGGGAATATCTCCCAGATAAAAACGCAATTTTCCTACAGGCCATTCAATCGTATAGTCCTCCAAAGTGAGTACTGCTTCACATTCCGGGTCTGGACATTTAATAGGTGCTGGATTACTCACGTATTTATTCTCAATATATTCCTGAAGTTCCAAAGTTCCGACAGGTACTATTGGTTTAATGCTCTCGGGTAATCTCATAATTTAATTTAACTATATTCTTGATAAGAGAAACAGTCAATGAGAAAATTGGTGAATTTTTTTAGCATTGGCCTCTGCTTCACCATGTCTTATCAGGTAAATCCTCATAGAAAGAGTATAACAAAAAATTTCATTCCCTGAGTAAGGTCAATAAACTCCTTACAGCATCATAAAATGATTAACCAAGTTTACTAAACCATTTGGCAAAATCAAACCAAATATAATCTTCAGGTTTGTGGCTTGTTTTACCTAAATTTTTACTTTCACCAAGCGTTAAACCATTAAAACTTGCTACTTGTTCTATAGAATTTCCAGTACCTCTTGGAGAATCAGCAAACACTCCTTCAAATTCCTTACTGAAAATTTTAGTTTGTTTGGAATCCTTATAAGTAATCGATTCTGTAAAAATAATTTTTCTATTAAGTTTGTCTTTTATTAAATTTAAAAAATCTTCCGGTTTAAACCACTGAGCTACTTCTTTCATATAACCCCCGGGAAATCCATTAAGTGTTGGAATATTCCAAAAAGTATCAGTAACAACAACAGGTTTTTGGGTAATTAAAAAAGCAGCCTCTGCTTTATTTTTGGAGATTTGTTGGGGATCTTTTGACTGAATTTCATCAATATCCAGTATGACCTGTTCAATCTTGATATCAAAAAGCTCGCAGGCAGCTTTTGCTTCTAAAATTTTTCTATCATTAGAAGTGGCAAAAAGAATAGTTTTCATTATTAAAAGTTTCGTTTGTAAAAATCAATACTTTGAGAAACTGCACTTGACCATCCGTTTGGCTGGAGGTTATGGTCTGCACCAGGATAGGTAAAGTATGTTACATCAATCTCATCTTTTTTTAATGCTGCAACAAGATCATCAGACCACCAGACAGGTACTTCATGGTCTGCTATTCCCTGATTAATTTCTATGGGTGCTTTGATCCATTGGTAGTAATTGGAAGGAGAAAATTGTTCAGTATCATAATCTTTTTCAAAGTTTGCGAGTGCTTGGCGCAGTGCCTTTCCCTGGTCATCAGATTCGTCCGTATAATACAGGATAGAGTAGGGGAAAGATTTAGATACCGGTGCCCACAATACCGTGGGATATGTCACCCCGCTTATTGCCAGCGTCGATAAAGCAATTTGTCCCCCGTTGCTATGTCCCCAGATACCGATTTTGTTTAAATCCGCCTTAATTTTGCCTGAATAGCTTGCTTCTAAACCATTGTTAAGAGTTGATAGTGAGGATAAAAGAGTTAAAGCGGTGGTATACGTTTGCAGCCGGTTTTCAAAATCGTTTGGTAAGGAGTTGTCTGATTCTCCATACCCCAAAAAGTCCGGGGCAAGGGTAATAAATCCGTTTTGGGAAAATATTTTGGCCGATGGTTGGGTACCAATACCCGGCTGATAAGTTTCTTTTGGTACAAAGCCACGAAACATGACAATAATCGGATATGTTCCGGGTTTTTTGGGCACGTTTAACACTCCGCTGATTTTTTTCATTGTTGGACTGTTGGGTGATTGAGGGACAGAAAAATAAAACATCTGAGATAAAGAGTTAGGGGTTTCATTTATTTGGCGGCCTATTGTTATCTGCTGCTGGGGAAATGTAGTTTTTTTAAGGTTATCAAAAGTGTATACCAAAAGCGGTTTTGGTTTAGGGGTATTTTGCAGTACTGGATTTAAAAGGGATTGTTCGGGTTTTAAAAAATGAAACAAAGTTACCGAGGCAATTAAAATTAAACCGAAACCCACAAAAATAGCTTTCTTCATGTAATATTCAAAGTATAATATTAAAAGTCCATGGTGAAAAGAATTTTTATGTCTGAAAGAAAGAACTTGTTCATTGTATTAACAATTCTCGATGGGAAGCGGTTATTCCAAATGTGATTTAAAGAAATCAACGGTAGTGTTGACAACTTCATCAAGGCTGGGGTTCATCACAGCGCCCTCCGGGTTTGGTTCAAACCCATGGTTGGCATTTTTAACAATCAGAAACTGTGCATTATCATTTTCCGATTTAAGTTTGTCATAAAGAGTGGCAGCTTCTGCCGCCGGAGTAAGTGTATCTTTATCTCCCTGGACTATAAGGAAAGGTGGTTCGTTTGCTGTTACGAAATTCACAGGCCTGGCCTCATGCATGATGGCCGGATCAAAATTGTAGATCATTTTAAACATCTCAACGATCGGATAATCTTTGTTGTCAAAAGGGTTATGCCATCTTTGGCCCATGTTTTGTATGATTGTTCGGGCAATTACCCCCTCCGGCAAGTCTCCTATGTAGTAACCAACTACGGCGTTTGGTTTAGTCGGGATCTTCAGGTACTCCTCACTGGCTAAATTAGCCCCGGCTATTTGGACACTGGGGGAATTCTCCCAACTCTCCACTCCGCTGGTGGCACCCACCAGTGTGCTTAACTGTCCGCCGACGCTGTCGCCAAAAACGCCGATTTTATTTTGGTCGCCTCCGATGCCGTAGGAGTAATACTTTAAAAACCTGACGGCACACAAAATATCCTGGATCATGGCAGGGTACTTGTATTTGGGTGCCAGCTGATAATTTACTGATGCCACGATAAAATCATTTTCTACCAGGCCAGTTATAACTTTAGCCGGGGGTGTATCTATCTCTGCTTTATCTCCGGCAAGCATTCCGCCGCCATGAATATATACTACCATCGGTCTTAAGCTGCCGGGTTTGAGTGGTTGATTAGTATATAGATCCAGTAATAGTTTTTGGTCTCCGGCATTGCAGTAGTCAACATCAGCAACCTTGTACATACTTTTAGTTTCAGGAGCAGCCGTGGTATCTGGGTTACGAATCTCAAAGTTTGTTTCTTTCCAACTCAAGGGAAGGCTATTTTTATAGTCGGTAGTTTCATATTTTAGTGCACTGTTGGGGTTGGTATTTGTTTGGGATGGTATAGAAGCTTTGAAAATCATTCTCCTATCCGGTGGAGCAAAAAGGTCCTGAAAGATAAAAAGCATTATCAATAGAATTATTACTCCGGGAATAAGAATAAGTTTTCTGGGCATTATTTATAATATCCTATGTTTATTGCGCGATGTCAATTAGCGTTTAGCGTACATAAGTTGTCGGGTTGCTAAAGCTTGGACTAACTGGGCAAGAGGTACCGCTGTGGTGTTCGATTTTTAAGGTATTACTGTCCATAAGTTGGATATAAAGGGTGTGCGAAGCTCCGTTCAATGTCTTGCCGCTGTAACAGTATATTTTGCCGTCAGCTGTGAGTTCCGCCGGATCCCGGTCGGTAATACCAGAAGTTTGGATGGGAAAAATAATATGGTCTGCCGGAGCAATCACTCCGCCCCAATCAATACTGCCAAGACTTGGATCTAAATTGTAATGAATAATAGCCAGAGCGTTGATCCCGCCGCCGGACATTTGGCCGACAGGTGTTCCCGGTATAATCCAGTTTCCCTGGATGGTTCCTAGCTTATCCCACATATTGGTGCCGCAATCTTTGCGCCCTTTTTGATCAACCTTAGTGGTTTTTAAATTATTAAACAGGGCAGTCTTTACCGGTCCCTCGGGATAATAACTGATCGCGCAAACAGCATGCTGCTCATCATTTGTGACATATTTAGAATCGATAAAAGGCAGGGGGTCCTGGCGTCGATCGTAAACATCAAAATCAAATGAGCCCAAATCCGGTGCATCCGGGCTGCCGGAGGTACCGATTGAATCGCCGGCCTTCACCTTAAGATTAAGTTTGTAATCACAGGGTGTATAGGTGGGGCTGTTTGGCCCACCGGTGGTATAGCTATCCTGACAACTTTTGTCTGCCTTTTCCATGGCGCTTTGCAGGTTTGGGCTGAGGGTAGTAATATGGTCAAGTCGCACATCCACACCGCTGCAGGGAGCAAACTCAATACGGTAATTGTGGTAAGAAATTGATCCGGATTTGTAGCTTACATCGGCAATGCCGAAAATTTCACCGTCGGCAGGAGCTACCACTTTTGCCGGAAGGGCGGGAGATTGTAAATTCCCTGGTTGCATATGACGGAAGGTAAAATAGATATGGTCGGTGGGGAAAACGTGGGCAGCGTTGCCATTATTGGAGCTGGTCTGACCCAAAGGGTTGATGTAATCATAGGTTCCATCAACAGCTGGTGAAACACTGAAAAGATCTGTTCCCTGGCAAGCAGCTAGATCACCGTTAGGATTACTGAATTGATTATCGGATGAATTGTTGTTGCGATTGTTTTGAGTGTAGCTCTGCCTAAGGCTTTCAAAATGTCTTTTCATTAGCTGTAATCCGGCAAAGGCTGCTATAACTAAAACCACTACAGCCAGCATTATGCCTATAAGGCCAAAACCCGACTGATTATCAATAAATTTCTTTTTGGGCATTAAATAAACTATCCCACAATTTTTTTAGGATTTCAATCAAAAGTTTTTTTGTATCTCGTGGATTAAGGTTTTTTGCCGGTATAGAGTCCGTAATTCATATATTGTATGGTGCTAAAGGTTGTCCAAAGAAGTCCGGCATTAAAAAATATAGACCTCATGTCAGGGTCGGCAATCATATGATAGACACTGGCTAAATATCTTTTTGGACCGTCAATTTTCATATGGCTTAAAAATTGCTTCCAGTAATTAAGCTTGTAAACAGCAGAGGTCACCTTCTCAAAACCCGCTTCTTGAAAGACTTGCCTCCAATCATTTTCAGACAATATTTGTACCGGGGTAGGATAAAATTGTAAAAGTGCATTGAGTGCTTTTTCTGGGGGACGCCTAGAAACTGTGATCTCGTTAACTCCAAAGACTCCGCCGGGTTTTAAAACCCTAAGCATCTCACGAGCAGATTGTGAGGGACTAGCAAAAACAAGTACTGATTCTGCAAGTACTCCATCAAATCTATCATTTCCAAAAGGAAGTTTTTGGACATCGGCAGCTTGCGTTTTTACCTGATTTTGTGCGCCTTCTTTAATAATTTTTTCCCTGGTAAGTTCCAGCATGCGGGGATCGATGTCAGTGGCCATAACAAAATCGTTATATTCTTCTGCCAAAAGCACTGGAGTATAACCAGTGCCGCAGCCAACAACCAAAATGTCTTGCATTGGCCTAATACCACAACGTTTAATTAACTTTTCTGTAGCAAAACAACCGCCATAATGTTCAGTGATTCCAAAACGTTGCCAGATATCGGCAGCATAAAGTGGTGGCCTTTCCATCTAATCTAAAATCATAGTGGATAAAAGCTTGATGTGCAGTAATTACCGTTACAAAAGCCCAAACCCCTAGAATTTTAACCTCTGGCAAGATATACTGGCTTTGTGGAAACTCTTGTTACTTTTGGGTTAATTGAGGAGGAATCCGAATTTGCCTTGAGCTTATTTTCTTTTTCTTTTTAACCCTAGTCTTTTCTGGGTGAAAACATGTCGAAAATTGCCCAATATGTGGCAGTATTCCTACCGACGCCCTCGGTATGAAAATGTCTCTCGTTGATCCTGCACACTTCAGTCTGAGATCTTAATGAATCTTGGCATTTTTGCTGTTTTTTGAACAATTTTTGAGAATAAGTTTGTGTAAATTTTAAGCCGGCACCAGTTGATCTGTGGTGAGTGAAGCCGAATGACTATATGGGATTTTACTTAACTTCTAGCTTGAAGATATCTGTTTGATTGATAAAAACTTTCTATAGTATGAGGATGCCACCATCTTTGGAGTTCTGGTTGTTCAATTAAATCAGGTCTGTGGAAAGGAATTCTTCCCGGAGACAAAGTAATACTCAGCGGATGCGTACCCAATTCCTGTCTAATTCTAATAGGTTCAGATCCTTTAAACCATAAACCCATTCTCACTAAGCTTCTTCTTAATGCAATATCTTGTAAATGAGTTCTGTCTGTTTCCTGAGCTAAGTAATTAAACCCTGACCCGATGTTAGATAATTGATCGTCGTAAACTTCTGATGCATCATTAATTAGTTGCTGAAGTACATTTTGATTTTGGAGTAAAAAATTGAAGTACCCATCTTCATATAGCGTGCAAGCCCCAAGAAGATCAACATATGTTTCTCCAACCTTCCAAGATAACCTCCAATTACCAGAACCAAATTGTTCGTCCCATTCTTTAAATCTTTGTTCTCTTTTTGCTCCTAGGTATTGAGGTCTTTCGACATTTTTCCACTCGCCCATATCAGGATTATAACAGTAGTTCTAACATCGTCAACTGGGCATACCTCAAAAGCTGCGGGACTAAGGCTATTTTTCTACAATTTTTTTAGTAATTCTAAATTGTTTGAAATTAGTGCTTCTTTTTTTGCCTTAGTCCAATGTTTTAACTGGTACTCTCTTCTCATTGCTTCTACTCGCGTAGGATAATCTTCTTGGTAAACTAATTGAAAAGAGTCAAAATATTTGATGTATTTTGCAGATTTACTAGTTTTACTTTGATGCTCTTTTAGTCTTTTTTCTAAATTATTTGTCTGACCAATATAGAGGGTATTGGAAGAAGTACGGAGGATATAAACAAAATATTTACCCTTCGATTCGCTACGCTCACTCAGGGCCTTCGACTTTGACATAACCTCAGTATATTATAGTTAAGACGGCTATAGCCCTGAGTGAGGGTGAGTGTAATCGAACCCGAGTCGAAGGCTGGCTTTAAACAACACGCTTAGAACCTCCTACTACCCAAGTGCAGGGGATTAGATATTTATATATTTAAGTAAGGAATTAGTTGAGAATTTCAAACTTTTTACTTAAGCTATTATGTCTAAATATAACGCTGCTTTTATAATTGCGGATATCGATTGACTATCTGTTATACGCTCATCCTTGATCATCTCGAAAATATCCTTAAAAGGTATCAGTTTAATGTTATCTATACCTTCCTCTTCCTGTTTGTGCCTATCTGCTTGCCTTAAATCTGTCGCAAGAAAAACATAACCAATTGCATTTGAAACTCCGTTTTCTACTTGTATTATTCCCAAATCAGTCCAGTTCTTAGCATAAATCCCAGCTTCTTCTTGTAACTCTCTTATTGCAGATTCTTGTAAATTTTCATTATCTTCTACACCTCCTGATGGAACCTCCCAAGATTCCATTTGCGTTGGATAACGATACTGATCGATCAAGTAAACTTCTTTATTATCTGTTACCGCAATAATAAATACACTTGATTTCTTTTCAACTACATTGTAAGTGCCTCGTTCACCTGAAGGAGTAATTACTGAATCTTCTCTGATTTGATACCAAGGATTTTTATAAACAACTCTGGAAGATAGTTTTCCCCATTTATTTATAGACATACACATATATCATAGTACACTGGGACTACCTTAAAAAGGTTGTAGGACTAGAATCAAGTTAGAACCTGTATAGGGTAATTATTTATATATACTGGGACTGGATTATGTAGGACTTGGATAGAGGCTAGGGGTCGGTGTAATTGAGGGAACAGGAGACAGGGTTGGGGTAGGGGAAACTGACAGATCCGGTGTAGGTGTTGGTGTTTGAGCTGGCGATGAGCTAGGAGTTGGTGTAGCTGAGGGGGTGGGGCTGGGAGAAAGTGGTGAACTGGCAAAAGTCACACTTGGGGATGAATAATGGGGGCCGGTTACATTAAATCCGTTAGTTGTATCTTTGATAGTAAAAGTATTAGATCCCGCATTTTGGGATGTAACCTGAAAACTTGTCTGGCCTTGCGGAAGAGTAAAGGCGCCGTTACCATAACCCACAAACTGAAAAGTTGGATCAACAGAATTGGGAGTAACGGTTAGTGTGTCACTTCCAAGAGTTGTCTGGTTATGACAGTCACGCAGATCAATTGTTATTGTAGCATTAGAACCTACATTCACGGGACCAGAAGGAAAATATGCGTTGGACCATTCAGCATCCCCATCTGCAGTGCAACTTGAATTAACAGAATCCGTACTAGTAAAAGTCACTGTGGGGGTATGGTATCCGGGCATAGTCACCGGAAAATTTCGGCTGGTATCCTGGATGTTAAAGGTATTGGCCCCTGGTTTTTGAGAGTTAACTATAAAAGTATAGCGGCCATTCTGGGCTTGGGCCTGGTATGGAGAGCTTACACTGGAATTATTAATGGTTGTACTTGAGTCTCCCGAGACAAGCGACATGGTTAGGTTATCACTTGAAACATCGTTATTGTTGCAGTCACGCAGTTCAACAACAACATTAACTACAGTGTTAACAGCACTCGAAGAGGGATTGATATAAACCTGGGAGTTATCTGCATTAGGAGTCCCAGTGCAGGATGAAGACGGAGAAGTGTTTGTGGTAGTTGTAGTTGTTTCAGTTATAGGTGCAGGGGTGGGTGTTGGGGTTGGACTTGGAGCAATAGTTGTTGGAGTAGGCAACTCATCAGTACTTCCGATATCATTAGAACTGGTTGGATTGGTAAAGATACCTAAAACACTGTGATCAACAGGTGAAGGTGCATTAGTAGGAAATGCACTGTCAGATGCAGTATCTGAAATGTTTGGCGGAGGAGAATAATTTGGAAAAAAGGTATCAGAACTGTTGCTTTGGGATATTTTAATATTAGATATAAGATAATTTCTTACTTTCATCCCAGCCATTACTATAACAATCAAAAAACTTAGAATTATTATTAAAAATTTATAAGTTCCAAGTAAAGAAATCACTTTGCTAAAAATAGTCTTCAGTTTTCTGAATGGATTTATGTTAAGTCGTGGTAGATAAAAAATATTGTGAGGATGAAGCATTATCACTAATTTTACATCATTGGGAAGCCTAATGTTTGTTTAGAAAATAACAAATATCAGATGTTTGTGCTATTTTAAAAATTTGGAATTTTTAAGTGGGCGAAAGATGTAAAATATCCGGTACTGGTTTATCAGAAATCCAACTATTTTTTAACTGCATAATGCAGCTGAACTTCATTATCGGTAATTTTGTTTATTTCTAGAAGTTTTAAACTCAACTCAAAATCCCCATCGGCGAAGAGCTTGATTCCTTTACCAATTGCCAAAGGTTCAATGTCTAAGTATATTTCATCAATTAAGCCATCTTTTATAAATGCAGAATCTAAAATTCCGCCTCCAGCGACAATCACTTCACTAAAATCCTTCAGCAACCCCAGGGCTTCTTGAGGCGTCTTTGCTATTAGATGATTTTCAGAAAGAGTATTGAAGTTAGCTTGTGAAACCACAACCAGTTTAATTTTTTGAAGCTCAGAAAATTCTGGTTGTTTAGTTAAAATATCATAGGTTCTGTGTCCTACTATTAAACAACCTGCTTTCTGAACCATTTTGCTGTAGCTATTCCATTCTTCAACAGAAATCCAATCAGTATCATCATTTTCTTTTGCAATATATCCGTTTACGGAAATAGCCATATACAAGATCACCTTAGACATGGTTTATTTATATCACTTTTGTGTCTAAAGTTCGAAATCCATGTTTGGTTAATGAACTGTTGGATAAAATCTGAGGCTTCTTTAAAAAGATGGCTTAATTGATGAAATATACTTAGACATTGAACCTTTGGCAATTGGTAAAGAAATCACTTTGCTAAAAATAGTCTTCAGTTTTCTGAATGGATTTATGTTAAGTCGTGGTAGATAAAAAATATTGTGAGGATGAAGCATTATCACTA
>JAMDBX010000034.1:10836-16210 GCA_023487645.1 Patescibacteria group bacterium
GATGAAATATACTTAGACATGGTTTATTTATATCACTTTTGTGTCTAAAGTTCGAAATCCATGTTTGGTTAATGAACTGTTGGATAAAATCTGAGGCTTCTTTAAAAAGATGCAGGACTTAGATCAAGTTAGAATCTAACTTGCATTAGGAAACTGTACCAAGCTTTGAGTAACAATACCCTCTATTTTCTTTAAAATACTATCTTTATCAGAAGACGGTGATTCTGATACGTTACAGGCTAATTTATATAAGTCTAACGGCTCCATGTTAATCCATTTGGTATTTAAACTAAGAAATGCCAATAATGCCATTACCGCTATACGTTTATTTCCATTTTTAAAAGGGTGATTTTTTATTAAAGAATAGAAAAGTATTGTTGCTTGTTTTGTAAATGTAGGGTAAAGAAGTTGGTTATTATATGTTTGCCTGGGTGCGCCGAGTGCTGATTCTAACAGAGAGTTTTCTCGAGTAGAATAATCAGGAATTGGTTCTCCATAACTCATAAGTTCACTAGCTAAATCAAAGCAAAGGAATTGAAAATCTTCCGGAGTTAACCACTTACTTTCAGACACTAGCGAGTCTTTTAAAGGTCTCTGCGTATTGTTTTACACCTTGTTTAACGGCTTTTTTAATAGCCTTAGCTTTTAAAGGGTTATTTTTTGTATATTCTTTTGGAGAGAATTTTTGTAATTGTTTCATTGGATTTATCATAACATAGAATTATTAAGAATGGTGCAAGAAAATTGGGTTTCTAACTCCCTATTTTTTGAATAAAAACCCGTTTGTTAGAGGAGGGTGGTAATTGTTTTTCTAAACAGCTCCTTATCCTGTTCTACTTTCTTTCTTAGCTTTTCAGAGTCATATCCTAAATATCTCAGCGTAATATGTGGAATTGTATTAGCTTTTTTATTCATCTCAACCGTAGTACACCAGATACAAAGGTCTCTTATTGGAGAAAGTATTCCTGCAAGGATTACGTGATTTTCTTGAGGCAGGGATACCCACACAGTATCAAAGTATTTACCTGGCTCTGCTCAATACATTTAGAACCTGTGAATGGATCATACCATATCAGCCATTAGATTATAGCTTTAAGTATATGAAATAGATCTTATATGCCGGTCATCTCTAGTACTTTTGAAAATTTCATCTGTTTAGAATCCAGATGTTGTAATTTAAAATTGTGGCAAAACTTACCCAAGCCAAATAAGGAACTAACAAGACAGCTGCCCGTTTATCTATATTCCAGAATTTAACGATTAAAATCACTATAAATATCCAGATAACTAGAATATTTATTAAAGCCAAAAAGATATTGTGTAGGCCGAAAAAGACGATTGACCAGGTGGCATTAAAAAATAAATGGATTAAAAAGATCATTAAGGAGAACTTGATCACTTTTGCTGTTTCGGCATATTTTTTGTCTCCTAATTTAATCCAAATTAAGTAAAAGGAGATACCCATGAGGGTATAAAGCGTTGTCCAAGCGGGACCGAAGAGCCAATTTGGAGGTCTAAAAGCAGGTTGGTTTAATAAGTTATACCAGTTTGGGATGGAAGAAAAAGTAAAAAAAGAGCCTATTATCCCTGCAGATTGGCAAAGGGCAATAGAAATAACCAGTTTAGAGATACTTTTAGGCAATTTCACTCTAAATACATCATTACAGATTAAATATTATTTGTAAACATTTGGGGTGCACTACTTGGCTGCGGGACTAAGCAAAGCTTTCCTTTTTGCTTTGCAAAAACGTAGGATTAGGGCTACTCGCCTTTGGCGAGATCTTGCCTTCGCCTGTGGCGAATGTAGGATTCGCGCTTTGCCAAGTCAAACTTGGCTTCGCTAGTTCAATACTAGAAACCCAAGTTAGCCACAAAAAAACCACCGTAAAGGTGGTCATTTGTGCCTAGCTGGCCATCTGGGACCATGTTCGGACCACTTTCCAGGCTAATTATACGTATAGTTAAGCAGTATTCCTAGAGTTATGAAGTATTTCGACATAGTTTATCTGGATTGTAAATTGCACTGTTTATGGCAATAATTCTATGAAACCAATAAATTCTTTGTTATTATGAATAGAATGCCCGATAAGATTAACCTGGATAAAGAGTTTGAACTATATTTTGATGGCCAACTAAGCCAAATAAATGTTAACACTCTTATAAACTCCCTATTAAATGTCTCAACTATCATTCAGCAAACTAATCAATATCTTGGACCAGAGAAAAACGTAGAGATTAAAATTAACCCATTTGCTCCTGGAAGCTTCAGAATACTTGGGGAAATCGTAGAAAAGGCTAGCCAATATCAGTCTTTATTACCAGATGGTGTTGACTATTTTGAAAAGTTAATTGCAATTGTCGTAGGAGTGTTCACTATTAGAAAATTTTTAGGTGGCGAACCACCAGAAAAAGTTGAGCCCGGAGAAACAACAACTTCGATAACAAACATAAATGGAGATGTTCTTGTTTTTGATAATTCTATAGTCCAGATCTATAACACAAATCAGGTTGTAAACGACTCTTTAAGTAAAAACTTTGAGACACTTGAGAATGATCCTGAAATAGGCACTTTTGAAATTAAACAAAGAAGTCAAACTCTTTTTAAAGCGGATCGTTCTGATTTCGGGAATATGATGAAGAAGAACGTAGTCGAAACTGAAGGTCGAAGGGCAATAATAAGGGAAAAAGCGTCGTTAAATATTTTTAAATTAGTTTTTCAAGAAGATAATAAATGGGGATTTTTATATGATGGAAATAAGATAGCAGCATCAATTAGTGATGAAAACTTCTTTAAACTTATAGACGAGGGAGAACGCTTTGCTAAAGGTGATACTCTTTTAGTAGATCTTAAAATTAACCAGATATACGATCCTTCTGTGAATGGTTATCTAAATGAGTCTTTTGAGATAGTAAAAGTCTTGCAGCATATACCTAGACCAGAACAACAGAAGTTTGATTTAGATAGTAATTAACCTACTTCTCTTCACTCGTAAAACCAGTTCCAGTCTGGATTTGTTATCTCTTTAATATTACTTTTAAGCATTTTATAAACTCCATCCTCTTTTATAGTCTGCCAGGTTCCTTCGTAATAGTGAATTACCGCTTCATTGTCCACCCAGTTTTTAGTACTAAATTTTACAAAGGCAGTATCCTCAGTTTGCTCGTATTTTTTCGATAAAATGACGTTAACATCTAAAATATCCTTAAACCTATTGGTCCATTCGGTTATATTTGTTTTCTTAAGATATTCCTGGCTTAATAGCTTAAAACCATCTTCCATCCTTCTGGCTTTTAGGTAGGTATAAAAAGCCTTAACGGACTCTTCCGGGGAAGCTGAAGGGTTAACTTCAATCTTAGTTATTCCTTGATCAGTAAAAGATGGAATTATCGACTTAGCTTGATCGGCGGCAACAAACATAGACATCCCTGCCAAACCCATTGTATTAATACCCTCTACCTGCCCGCACTGGTCTGTCAAAGGCCCTCCGCTCATACCTTCCACAAGAGTTATACCTGTCTGGATATAATAAACAGATTCTTTTCCTCCTCGGTAATCAATAAAATTTCCCTTTAAGATGGTAGCCTTGCCGGCCAAGCTAGTTCCTAAGGGGTAACCCACTGCGATTAATGGCTCATCTCCATATAGAGCTATTTTATCCGGCATATTAAAAACTTTATCCGGGTAGCCTTTTTCTGTATAAAGAACTGCTAAGTCAGCATTTTTATCCCCAACAATTTTAACCGGAGTTATAAAACTACCATCAGGAAAAATAATTTTTGGGCTAGGTTCATCGGCGATAACATGAAAACTTGTCACAACCTGATTTGGAGAGATAAAAAAACCTGAGCCTTCGGAGTATCCTCCAACTATGCGAACAACAGAACTCAATGCCTTGTCCTTTGTCCCCACAGAACACAAAAACTTACCCCACCAGCCATATTGTTTAGTTAGATAATCACCAATTACAAACAAAGAAGCAAATAAATATAAAGAAACAATCATAAAAATAATAGATTTAAGGAAGGATTTAAATGATTTAAAAGGATATTTAAAACAATCCAAAACAATGCTAAAAAAAGCAAAGAACAATTTAATGATGAATAGGACCAAGTAATACAAAGAATAGGTAATAATTTTTATTGGAAACAGATAAATTGGGAAAAGCAGCCTTTTAAAATAGGCTCTAAGCCTACTGAATAATCCTCGAATTAGGTGTCTGATTACAATTATAGACTTCTCCATCATCTCTTGGTGATGATACTACTATAAGAAGTTTTTACAAGATGTGGTAGAGGAAGGTTATGATTTGCCCTTGGGAATCCAATTGGCAGGATTTATGTGAGTAAACCAGCTAGCTTTATTAACCTTTTGCGAGATTATGGTTTCGACAGAAAAAACGCTTTCTGCTTCTTGAGCAATAGTTCTATATAAACAGAAATCACAATCGGGATTGCATTCAGGTATGTTGTCTGACATAAGGCATTGGTGGGCAACTTTGATTGTATCTTCGACCCAATCTGTATTGCCTTCATAGGGGATAATCTTAATATCAAACTCTAGCTTAGCGTCAAAAGCTTCCTTATCCGTTTTCCCATTGCAGTAAACAAAGTAACCGGTTTTATTAACTTTATGTCCATTTTTCTTGAAAAGCCATTGATAGATCTCCATTTGATGTTTATAGCCGTCTTGCCATTTAGCATCTAAACTAACTTCCTCTTCTTTTGAGGTGGCTTTATAATCTACAATAATAAATTCTCCTTTTGGATTTATCCAAACATCATCTACGCCACCAGTAATTTTGAGGTTAGTTGGAGCGTGTAGGTATTGAATGCCTCCTCTTAGAGAATCTCGCCATTTATCAAGCATCTCATGTGCCATTGGTACTGCATCAATTCCGTATTCTTCCATTAAGGGGTGCTTACTACCTTTGGCCCGATGGGTATCAAACTCTTTTTTGAGAAGTTTATCTACAGCTGAATTTAAGCTAAAGGGATAACCAGGAGGTTGCCCAACACCCAATCTTCTATCGAAGTAAAAGCACCGGGGACAGTTGAGGAAAAGCTCAATTTTGGAACGGCTTAAAGTAAATGGTTCTTTGGAAGTTGGATCAAAAATATTTCTAACTCGTTTACCTTTATAGTAGTCCGACATAGTATTACTATGCCCACTTTTGCAGAGTTTATTCAAGATGTGAAATGAATACTACTATATATTGTATATTGACAGTAATATCCACCAATATGTTAATTTAAGGATGAATAACTCCCTGTGGTCTCTGCCACAGAGTTACCGCTTGGATTATACTTAGGGATGTGACTAACCTTGATGGAGATATTTGGTTTTGGCATCACAACCGGTCGGAATGTTATTACC
>JAMDBX010000010.1 GCA_023487645.1 Patescibacteria group bacterium
ATCTAAATGGTGATGGCCGGGTCAATGTCACAGATTTATCCATGTTTTTGAGAATGTGGGGTTGGGCTGGAGGAGCTTCAGATTTCAACCATGACGGCAGAGTAAATATTACAGACCTTTCTATCTTACTAAGGTCATGGTCAAGGTGAGGATATATTAAACGTGAGTCAAGTTAAAAAATTTATTATTGCTTTTTTATTGGGCAATGTGTGGGCAATATTTTCCATATTTGAAAACTATCAAGCTAGCCTTTGGCCAGGACTAATTAAAACTTCAGCCCTAGAATTATATACCCTGGGTTTGCCTGCAAAATTATTTTATCTTCTGGGGCAAGCTGCTTCCGGAACTGTTTTTGAAGGGTTTACCAAGTCTTTAGTCTTCAGGCCCTTCCCTTATGTTTTTGGGGTGGTTGTAATGTATTTGATAATTAATATTTTGCAAAAGTACCGCCAGCGGGAGTCGAACCCGCGATTTTCGGAATGAGAATCCGATGTCCTAGACCACTAGACGATGGCGGCAAAATTAACTTTAGAATACTAAAGTAAGCTAAATTTTAACAAAATCGCCAGTCAAAGTCTATTTGTCTTCTGTTTGTAAAATAATGAGATTATCCATTGACAACGCGCTATTCCTTTAATAGAATTGAGCGGTATAAAAATAACGATGAAAAAGGCAATAAATGGTAAAAACTACTAAATCTTATCAAAAGGTTAACAATGTCTATTTAACTGCAAAAGGCTTGGAGAGTGCTCGGGCTGAGTTGGATTTCCTTAAAACCCAGAAGCGAGTGGAGATATCCGAAAGGATCCAGAGAGCCAGGGATTTTGGGGATATCTCTGAAAACGCCGAATATGATGCGGCATTAGACGAGCAAGCTTTAATCGAAAACCGTATTTCTTATTTGGAGGATGTCTTAAAAAATTTCAAGGTTATTTCAGAGAGTAAAAAAAGTGATTTTGTAGTGATCGGCTCTACTGTGGTGGTGGAGATGGATGAGGAGATCGACGAATTTACTATTGTTGGCAGGGTAGAGGCCAATCCGGCAAAAAAGAAAATTTCCAATGAATCACCCTTGGGAGCGGCCATTTTAGGGGCTAAGGTAGGGGAGGTAGTGGAAGTAGCAACACCGATTGTCAGATATAAATGTAAAATTTTAGAAATAAAATAATATGAAATCAATTCGTAGATATAGAATAAATAAGGAGGCTTGTTCAAAATTATCCCAAGAGGATAAAAAGATTTTAGGGATATTAGAAGAGGTAGTTGCAGACGCTGCCAAACTTTACGAGAAACAGTTAAAAGATGGCTTTTACCCAAAAGGTGTCGATAAAGTCAAATTAGAAGCTGCGGGTAAGAAGAATCCGCAAATTCTCTCTCCATTTACTTATGTTTACCAAGAAAATAGCCAACTAAAAGCAGTACCTTATCATGAAAAATACGCTTTATTATTACAACCAATTACTGAGAAAATAAAAAAAGCAGCAAAAATTTCTACAAATCCTTCTTTTAAACGATATCTGAATACTAGAGCGCAATCATTAATAAATGGAAATTACAAAGAGGCAGACATAGCTTGGCTTGATGTAAAAAATTCTCGAGTCGATTTTAGTGTCGGGCCTTTTGAGAGGTATTTAGATGAATTATTTTTTATTAAACGTATCTATCAAGCTCATGTTGGCATCATAGATGAGAATTTGACCCACATAGCAGAGGATATTATAGAGGCTCTCTATTCTTCAGCGAAGATGAGTCTACATAAAGGACATTCTACAGATATTCCCCAAAAGGGTGTACAGATATTAGTAGAGAACACTCCTATAACTTCAGGCTATATGGCTGAAGTATTATTTACAGGCGAGCATTTTCCTTCAGATTTAGATATTATGCTTCGTTATGGATCTAAAATTTTAATATACCGTTCTCAATTTGAACTCAGGTTTGAAAAACTCCAGTATCCAATTTTTAAATTACTTTTTGAAAAGAGGTTTGCTTCTAAATATTCAAAAGATCTTTTGTTTAGAGCACTAGCATGGACAATTTTGCTTTACGAAGCAGGCAGACAGTTACACAAATTTATAGGGGCTAGAGAGAGGCTTAAAGAATTCTATGGTCCAATAGATGAAGCCAATGCTATCGTTTCCGGTATTTATCACTCGAAATATTTAGTAGTGAAGGGATTAATATCTCAAGATGAGCTAGAAGCGGTCATGATTGCACATATTGTAAGAATGTTTTCTAATTGGCTATATAACCAGCAATCTATTGGTCTTAGCAGACATGTTGAGGGAGAAGCAATTGCTTTAAATACATATTTAGATCGGGGGGCATTAAGAGAGAAAGAAGGAATATCATGGCCGAATTTTTCTAAAATGTTTTTTGAAATTGAGGATTTGGCCGATACTTTAGTGTATCTTTTGAAGGATGGTACTTATAAAGAAGCCGAAAAATTTGTGAAAGAGAATGCAAATATGAAAAATTTTGAAAGGCTAGGTAAAAAATTAAAAAATATAAGGTTTGATATTTAAAATTACTTCGATTTCTGCTAAAATTGACTGCTAAATTCTATATAGCTTGATTTAATAAAGATAATGACAGAAAAAAAAGAACAATTTGAAAAAACCTCGACCGGCGTGGTAATTTTCCCTGAAGTATGGGAAACCCTTCCTGCTCGTTTTGCCAATGCACAACGGCGAGTGTTTGAGGGAATTCAAAAAGGATACCACAAGCAAATGGATGAAGGATTTTTTCCTTCTGATCTGGGTGTAGATGATATCAAAAGAGAGATTGAAAAAGATCCGAGCTTGGCTTCTAATAATACTATTATCAAAAGAAAAATTAAAGGGGGAGAGGAAAAGTTGGTTGCTATTTCTTATAGGCGAGCTACTTACCGAAGCATTTATCAAGAAATTGTTGCAGGATTGGAGGAAATAGAAAAGTTTGGGTGGAAGGCCAATGACGAGTTAATGATTCATGAGGCTGGTATATTAAAGGAAGGTTTTGAAACTGGTAATACAGACAGAGCTATGTTGCGTTTTATACTTTTAAAGCAGCATCCAATTAATTCAACATGGGCAGGTCTTTTAGATTGGTATGTTAATCCCTGGAAACTAAGTTTTCAGGGTCTAGGGCAAAGACAGAACCCTCGTTTGTCGGCAGATTTTAGTGCTTGGTCAAGAGATATTTTAAGAGCTGAAAAACGTGTTGGATTGAAAGGTGAGCCGATATACGTAGATTTTATGCTCGGGGATTCAACTGCACAAGCAGGGTATGCTGCAGAAAAAATTTGGCAGGGTCAGACATTTCCTTCTCAAAGTTATATTGCTGAAAATGTTGGTTACTTTATCGAGTTTAATGATAACGTTTCACAGTGGAAAAGCGATACCTTAGTAAGACCGCTTTTTGACTCTATTCTTCCGCCATATCTTAAACGCCGGGATGATTTAGACAAAGTCTTTACTCGGGCAAGAAGAGCGATTGTCAGTGCCCATGAAATTGGGCATGCTGCACATGTGATCAGATTTGGAGCTCAAAAACGTTTGATTGATATGTATCAAAACTTAAGGGAAGCTTTTGCTGATACTTTTGCGCCTTATGCAGTTTTAAATTATCCGCGCCCTGATATAATTTCTCAAGATGAAGTTGAGCTGGCAATATATTTTGACATTGCCAGGAAACTGGTTAAATCAAGCGAATACCAGGGAAAAGTTTTAAAAGGAGACGTTTCAGAAAAACAGATTAGCGATCCTTATCCATTTTCATCAGCTGCTTGGTTAAACACGATGATAGAAGCAGGAGTTTTAAACAGAAGCAGTGATGACATTTATTACTTGGCTAATCTAAATGAAGTTGAGAAAGTAAACCGTGCTTATCAAAAGGATCTACAAGCACTCACAGATGAAGGTAGCCGTAATCAGGTGGAAGACTTTATTTTAAGACGAGCAAGTTATCCTGTGAATTTTTTAGCCAAAGTTGCTTAAGATATTGTCTTCCTTTGCTTCCTTGAGTATACTTTAGGCATGGCTTTAGAGAATCTGCAAAAAGAACGGCTTAAAAAATTAAAAAATATCCAGCAGTTGGGAGTAAACCCTTACCCTGCCGTAGCTTCACGCAAGCAAACAACTGAGGAGGCCAGAAAAATGTTGGGTAAAAAGGTGGCTGTAGCCGGAAGATTAAGGTCACTCCGTCCCCATGGAAAGATTACTTTTGCCGATTTGGAAGACGAGTCTGGCAAAATCCAGCTTTTCTTTTCCCAAGTAGATTTAAATGGTGATAAGTATGATTTTTTAAAAAATTTAGACATCGGTGATTTTTTACAAGCAGAGGGTGAAGTTTTTAAAACCCAAGCCGGAGAAATAACAGTCAAAGTTTTTTCTTATCAGTTGCTGACAAAATCCATCCGCCCATTGCCTCCAACCTGGTATGGATTAAAAGATGTTGAAGAAAGATACAGGAAAAGATATTTGGATTTAATTTTAAATCCCGAAGTGAAAAATCAATTTATTTTAAAAAGTAAATTTTGGACTTTAGCCCGAAAATATATGGCAGAACATGGGTTTTTGGAAGTAGAAACACCGGTCTTAGAACAAACTCCCGGGGGAGCAGATGCTAGGCCGTTTATTACTCACCATTTTGCTCAAAATATTCCTTTATATTTAAGGATTTCACCGGAACTTCATCTAAAAAGACTTTTGGTAGGGGGTTTTGAAAAAATTTTTGAATTGGGAAGAATTTTTAGAAATGAGGGGATTGATGATGAGCATTTACAAGATTATACCCAGTTAGAATTTTACTGGGCTTATGCAGATTATGAGCAATTGATGGATTTTGTCGAAGAGATGTATAAAACAATTATTAAAGGCACTTTTGGCACTTTAATAACTACTTGGGAAGGAGAGAAAATTAATTGGGGTAAAAAATGGCCAAGAGTGGAATATTTTAAGTTGCTTTCTGAACATTGGAAAGTAGATGCCGAAAAATTGACAGTGGATGAACTTTATAAATTAGCAGATAAATTTGGAGTAAAAGTAGAGCCAAATTTAGGCAAAGGAAGATTGCTTGATTTTATTTACAAAAAAACTGTGCGTCCAAAGTTAATCCAACCCCAATTTTTGATTAATCCGCCTGCAGATGTTGAACCATTGGCTAAGCGTTTACAACAAAATCCCCAACTTGTGCAAAGAATGCAAGTTTTGGCTATGGGTTCTGAGCTGGGAAAAGGCTTTTCAGAACTAAATGATCCAGTGGACCAAAGGATACGTTTTGAGGAACAAATGAGACTGCGGAAAAAAGGTGATGCTGAGGCCCAAATGATGGATAAAGATTTTGTGGAAGCCTTAGAATATGGCATGCCCCCGGCAGCAGGATTTGGTTTTTCAGAAAGATTAATAGCGATGCTTTTGGATAAACCAATCAGAGAGATGGTCTTTTTCCCAATCATGAAACCTGAAGGGAAGAAAAAATGAATAGGGACGAGGTTTTAAAAATTGTTGAAGAAAAAGTTACCAACAAAAATATTATCAAACACATGTTGGCAACGGAAGCTGTAATGAAGGCCTTGTGTGAAGAATTGTCTCATCGTCAAAAAAGAGATTCTTCGGCTGCGCCTCAGAATGACAGTGACGGAGAATTCAATGTGGAGGAATGGGGACTGGCTGGGCTTTTACATGATGGTGATTATCGGGAAGATGTTCCAGTTAATTTGCAGGGAATCCAAATTGGCAAGTGGGTGGAGGAAAAAGGCATCAACTTACCTGAAGAGATAAAACAGGCCATGGCAGCCCATAATGCCAGCAATACCGGTGTTAAACCGCAATCAAAAATGGATTGGTCGCTTTTTGCCTGTGATTCTTTGACCGGTTTGATTACGGCCTGCACTTTAGTTTTACCCAGCAAAAAGTTGGCTGATGTCAAAGTAGAGTCAGTACTGAAAAAATTTAAAACTCCTTCTTTTGCCGGAGGTACCAGAAGAGAGGATATTTTAATGTGTGAAGAAAAGTTAGGGCTTACTTTGGAGGAATTTGTTACAATAGCTTTGATGGCAATGCAGGGAGTTGCTCCAAGGTTAGGATTATAAATATGGTTGATATAAATTTTATTAGACAAAATCCGGAAAAAGGAGTTTTAAATTTTTTCAGTACTGACTCTACTTTGACATCAGCCAACTTTTTGCTGGGTAAAACTAAAGTGCAGGCCGTAATCAAACCGGTCAAAGAATCACAGGCAAAAAGCGACAAGTTTTAGTAGACAGGAATGTTGATATTAATCTGGACGATTTTTTAAAGCTTAATGAAGAGAAAAAAGAGTTGACGACAAAAGTTGATAATTTAAGACAGCAACGAAATGCGGCTGCAAAAGAGAAAGATATAGAAAGAGGTAAAGAAATTAAAGAAAAGTTAGGTTCTTTGGAAGAGGAACTAAGACAGAAAGAAGAAGAATATAATAATTTATTATTAAAATTTCCAAATGTTCCTCTAGATGATGTTCCTGTTGGGCCTGATGAGACCGGTAATAAGGTATTAAGAAAATGGGGAGAGCCAAGACAATTTGATTTTCCTGTAAAAGATCATGTCGAAATAGGTGAGAAGCTAGACATCATAGATATTGAAGATGCTGGAAAAGTGGTGGGGAGCAGGTTTGCCTATCTTAAGGCAGAGGCTGCAATGTTGCAGTTTGCGTTAATCAACTTTACTTTTCAAACATTGCAGGACCAAAAGATACTCTCTGAGATCGCCCAAAAAGTTTCACCAAATATAAATCCTAAGCCTTTTATCCCTGTTATTCCCCCTGTAATGATTAAACCTGAAGTTTATACAAGGATGGGTAGACTCGATCCTTCTGTCGTCGATGAAAGGTATTATTTACCTAAGGATGATCTATATTTAATCGGTAGTGCGGAACATACACTCGGTCCGCTGCATATGGATCAAGTTTTAGAAGAGGGGAATTTGCCAATCCGTTATGTAGGTTATTCTACAAGTTTTAGAAGAGAAGCTGGTGCGTATGGTAAGGATGTTCGTGGAATTTTGCGTGTACATCAGTTTGATAAGATTGAAATGGAAACTTTTTCCCGACCGGAGGATTCGCAAATAGAACAAGATTTTATTGTTGCTATCCAAGAATATTTAGTTAAATCCTTGGGTATCCCTTATCAGGTAGTAATTATTTGTACTGGAGATATGACTACTCCAGATGCAAGACAGATCGATATTGAATGTTGGATCCCTTCACAAAATCGGTATCGTGAAACGCACACCTCTGATTTAATGACTGATTATCAAGCGAGGAGACTAAATACTAGAGTTAGACGCAAGGATGGAAAAATTGAGTTTGTACATATGAATGATGCTACAGCTTTTGCTATCGGTAGAATTCTTATTGCTATTTTAGAAAATTTCCAGCAAAAAGATGGATCAGTTAAGATTCCGGAAGTTTTGCAAAAATATACCGGTTTTGCCGAGATTAAGCCTAAAAAATAATCTCAGTAATCTCTTGCGTGTTTCTTACCCTTTTAACAAGCAGAGCTTTTAAAAATTTCCTATATTTAAAACATGCTTCCTCTAAAAGATACCGGTCCTCGGGTGGTAAAGTTTCCTCTTTGGGTTTTAACGATCATCATTATTAATATTGTTGTTTTTTATTTTGAACTTACATCTGCAAACCCCGATACTTTCATTACCCAACACGCTTTAGTGCCGTCAACGATTAGTATTTTTCATCCGATGACATTATTTACTTTTATTACCAGCCAATTTTTGCACGGAGGTTTTTTACATATTGCCTCTAATATGTGGTTTTTGTGGATTTTTGGAGATAATGTTGAAGATAAATTGGGTTATTTTTTCTTCCCAATTTTTTACCTCGCTTCAGGTATTGTCGGCAACGTTGTCCAATATTTTTTTATGCCTTCATCGCCAATCCCGGTGATTGGGGCATCCGGGGCTATTGCCGGAGTTTTAGGTGCCTATTATGCTTTTTTCCCGCGCAATAAAGTCAAAACTCTAATTTTTATTCTGATATTTGTCACAATTTTCGACCTTCCTTCTTCTTTTATACTTTTTTATTGGTTTATCTTGCAACTTTTTAGCAGTGCCATAGCAGTTTCTCCGGCTGCAGCCAGTTTCGGAGGGGATATTGCTTATTTTGCTCACATTGGAGGGTTTGTTTTAGGATGGCTGGTAGCAAGAATTTTTTACCAACGGATGGAACTCTCTCAAAGTTAGTATCCATATCTCGTATAGTGGGGTTGATTGAGATAATAAAAAATGTTATGGTATTTTTCGGGCTTTAGGAAAATTTACAAATGGATCACAAAAAAATACTTATTACCGGAGCCGGGGGTTATATTGGATCAGTGACTGCCGATCTGTTACTGAAAAACGGTTTTAATGTTGTGGCTGTAGATAATTTTTCCCGAGGATTCGAAGCGCCGCTTTTGTTTTTAAAAAAGAAATACGGTGACCAGAAAATATCCTGGAAAAAATTAAATTTGGTTACTGATAACTTAGAAGAAATTTTTTCCGTCAATGAGATTGGAGCGATAGTCCATTTTGCCGCTCTTTGCCATGTTGGTGAATCTTGGGAGAAACCTGATCTATATTTTGGTAATAATGTTGTTGGGGCTCAGAGGTTGGCTGAAGCGGCGATTAAGGCCGGAGTAAAAAATATCGTTTTCTCTTCCACTTGTGCAGTTTACGGAGATGCCCAGTATTTGCCGATTGATGAAAAACACCCTTTAGTCAATCCGGCCAGTCCCTATGGAGCAACTAAAAAGATGTGTGAAGAAATATTTGGCTGGTATGCTAAGATCGATTTATTAAAATATGTCTTTTTAAGATACTTTAACGTGACCGGAGCCTCGGACGATTCGGAAATCGGTGACTCGAAAAATCCTTCCTTTCATCTGATTCAAAATGCTGTTCGCGGCGCTTTAAATTTAGATAAATTTAAGCTGGATTATGCCAGGGTGAATACCCCCGACGGTTCACCGATTCGTGATTATGTTAATGTTGTTGATTTGGCCAATGCCCATATGTTGGCCCTTAAATTTTTAATGGAAAATAAAGGAGCAAACGAGGTTTTTAATTTGGGGACGGGTTTGGGTAATTCCGTACTGGAAATTATTAGGTTGGTAAAGGAAAAAACCGGAGTAGATTTTGAAATTGGAGAATCCCAAAATAGAAGAAAGGGCGAGGCAGATAAAATGGTTGCCGATAATACTAAGGCCAAAGAAGTTTTAGGCTGGAATCCTTCCCACACTTTGGAACAAAGCATCAACTCCCTGCTTTTGTGGTACAAGAAACATCCTCACGGTTGGGAAGACTAGTGTTGGTATGCTACTATGTAAGGTGTAATGGATCCCAGTCAAGCTCCATCCAAAACTGCCGAGGTTACCACTGTTTATGATTCCGGTTCCGGAAAAAAGAATTTAAAATTATCATTTTTAGGATTAATTTTCATAACAATAGTTACCTTAGATTTAATGGCAATTTTAGACAAAACGTTGTTCGGGGTGCCGGTTTTGGTGGTAAATATTGTCTTAATTACAGTTGGCGGTTTTTTAATAAGGAGTATCCTGAAGCGCTTTAACAGTCAACAGATTATTCAACAAAAAAAATTTACCGAAATTGCCCTTTCTGTGCAGTCTTCACTTCGGGAAAGGGAAGATTTGGAAGAGGTTCTTCAAAGTATCCACGAGGGGGTGATTATAACCAATACCGTAGGTATAATCAGGATTGCCAGTAGGAAAGCTTTGGAAATTCTAAAAACCTCTTTAGGGACAGTCCAGGGTAAACAGATAAATGAAGTACTCAACACAGACAGCGATAAAATAATTGGGTCTGATTTTAAAATCCAATTGACCTCTTTTGAAGGGGAGAAGATTCTTATAAATGTCAGTGTCTCACCTCTTCGGGGCAAACACGAGGAGATAAAGGGGAAGATCTATTCAATCAGAGATGTAACCTCCGAAAATGAATTCGAGCAAATGAAATTAGATTTTGTGGCGATTACTGCCCATCAGCTACGGACACCGCTTACTTCCATCAAGGGCTATCTTTTCTTTTTGAAGGAGGCTGTTGTTGCCAATCCTGATAAATTAAATGATGATGAGAAGCTTTTTTTGGACCGGTCGATTATCAGCGCTGATCGCCTAGCTTCATTAATTGAAAATTTATTAAATACCTCACAAATTGAAAAAGGAACTTTGAAAGTAGAGCTGAAGCCTGTTAATATAGAAGAAATAATTAAAGATGCAGTGGATATGTTATCCATCAACGCTAAGCAAAAAAATATTCAATTAATAATAGATAAAATGGAACCTCCGTCAATCCCTGTTATAGGTGATGTGCATCTTTTAAATGAAGTTTTATCCAATTTAATTATGAATGGAATAGCTTATAACCATCCGGGAGGTTGGGTGATGGTTAGTCTGCAAAAACAACCTGAGGGGGCAATTGTCCATGTTTCCGATAGCGGTAGAGGTATTCCTTCAAGTGCCCTGCCGCATCTTTTTACCAAATTTTTCCGGGTTTCTAATTCCTTAACCCAGATGTCTAAGGGTATCGGATTGGGATTGTATATTGTCAAATCCATCATCGATGCCCACAAGGGAAGAATCTGGGTCAATAGTATTGAAGACAAAGGGACTACTTTTTCCTTTTTCATTCCTTCGGCTCCGGTTTCCAACTTAAGCTAAGGAGGTTGCAAAAAATGAAAGATATTTCTAATCCTAATATTAAAAAACTTTTGCAAAGTTACCGGCAAATCAGTTTGTTAAATAAAATCTCGGCAACTTTAGACTGGGATTTAAATGTCAACTTGCCACCAAAAGCTTCAGAAGGACGAGCCAGGCAGTCAGCTTTTTTGGCAGGGCTATTAACAGATAAATGGCTTGGCCGCCAGTTTTTAAAACTGTTGGAAAAAGCCCGGGAAGATAAAGATAAATTAAATGAAAAAGAACAGGCTATTTTAAAAAATTTAGAAAGGGAGGGAAAATATTTTTTTAAAGTACCCAAAGAAATTATTGTGGAGATGGTCCAAACAACTTCAGAGGCTTTTATGGTTTGGCAACAAGCCAAAAAGAGAGACCGTTTTGAAGATTTTGCTCCCTATCTTCGTAAAATAATTCAACTTAACCAAATTATCGCCGGGCATTTAGGCTATGATAAAAATCCCTATGATGCCCTGCTGGACCTTTACGAACCCGGCTTAACGAGTGATTTTTGTCACCAAATTTTTGGGGCAATCCAACCCTCGCTCACCCAGATAGTAAAAAAGATCAAGACTAAAAAAAAGCAAAAAGAGCTTGAGGATTTAACCTCCGGGTTGGTTGGCTATCCTGTTTCTTCACAGCAACAACTAGCCCTTTTTGTTATGAAAAAGATGGGATTTGATTTAGATGCCGGAAGGCTGGATGTTTCCGCTCATCCTTTTACTACTCATCTGGGACATTTTGATGTACGTATTACCAGCAAATATAAAGAAAATGATTTTCGGGACTCACTGATGTCCACTATGCATGAAAGTGGGCATGCCCTCTATGAGATGGGGATTGATGAGGATTTTGATGAAACACCCCTTGAGGAAGGGGTATCTTTAGGAATCCATGAATCACAATCCAGGTTTTGGGAAAACCTGGTAGGTAGGAGTCCCCAGTTTATAGAATTTCTTACGCCTATCTTGCAGGCTTTTTATCAGGATCAGTTAAGTAAATTTGGAAGTCAAACTTTGGTTAAACTATTCAACCAGGTCAAGCCCGGGTTTATCCGGACGGAGGCGGATGAGGTGACTTATAACCTGCATATCATGATGCGTTTTGAATTGGAAGACGGCCTAATTAACAACCGCTTAAAAGTAGAACAACTTCCCGGGATGTGGAGAGAAAAGATGAAAAAATATTTGGGGGTAGTCCCGGAAACAGACCGGGATGGGGTACTGCAGGATGTCCATTGGTCTTATGGTAATTTCGGCTATTTCCCGACTTATACTTTAGGCAATCTCTATGCTGCCCAATTTGCAGCTAAAATGTCCAAAGAACTGGATTTAAATAACCTGATGGAAAAAGGGGAGTTGGGGACAATCCTTTATTGGCTGCAAAATAATATTTACCAATACGGTAAACTTTTTTGGCCAGATGAATTGGTAAAAAAAGTTACCGGAGAAAATCTTAATCCTCAATATTTTTTGGATTATATCAATAAAAAATACTCCCAAATTTACAATTTTTCTTCCACAAGATAAGTATATTTTTTTGACAACTTACATATTATACTAGTTATACTAGTTGAGATATGTGCTTAAGGGTAAAATGAAACTTTCAATAATTATTCCCGCTTATAATGAAGAAAAAACTATAGTTAAGGTGATTCGTAGTGTTGTGTTAGTGAATATTGGGGATGTTAAAAAAGAAATTATTGTAGTAGATGACGGATCAAATGATCAAACAGCGATAAAGGCCTACAAAGAAATAAAAAAAATCAAAATTGGAAAAATATTAAGGCATAAAAAAAATCAAGGTAAAGGGGCAGCACTAAGAACAGGTTTTAAACATGCAACTGGAGATTTTATTATTATCCAGGATGCGGATTTAGAGTATAATCCTAAGTATCTGCCATCTCTTTTACAGCCGCTTAAAGAAGATAAGAGTGAGGTTGTTTACGGGACACGGTTGAAGAGGCTTCCTAATTTTACTAATGAAGAAAAGACAGTGAGGTTTTTTCTTCATTACCTGGGAAACAGATTATTAAGTTTATTTATTAGCTTACTCTATTATCAATGGATTACTGATCTGGAAACCGGATATAAAATATTTCCCCGAAAAGCCATAGAAAATATTAACTTCCAGGCAAATAGTTTTGACTTTGAGGTAGAGATAACCTCTAGATTACTTAAAAGTGGTTATAAGATTTTAGAGATCCCCATTAAAACATCCCCAAGAGGATACAAAGAGGGAAAGAAGCTAAAAACTGCAAGAGATGGATCGAGAGCATTTTGGGCTATATTAAAATATAGAATTTAAAAATGAAGATTAAAAAAAGACAAGTAAAATTTTTATATTTTATCTTTGTTATTATCTCTTTAGGTTATTATATTTTTTTTCTGGCTTGTCGGGGAGGACTATGTTCTATCTAGCGCTTACCCTTGGTATTTTCTCCTACCTTATTTTTTTATTAGGATTATTTTCGTTGTTGTCTAAAGGTAATGTCACAACTGTCACCTTAATCTATTTCTTGATTGTTCTCCTGTTAAAAAACAAATCCATTCTAAAAAGAGCAGGTGAAATTTACAAAATATTACAACAAAGGCGTTTCTTTTCACTATCAAAAAGTAAACTTGCTGTTTTTTTAATTTTACTTATCTTTATCCAGGTGACAGTTAATTTAATCGGCGCTCTTGGCCCTGAGCATGCATTTGACGCACTCTGGTATCACCTTACGCTTCCTAAAATATTTTTATTAAATCATGAAATTGGGCATATACCAGGAGGGCTTCTTTTTTATTCTGATATGCCCAAACTTACCGAGATGTTTTATCTGACAGGACTTTCTATTGGAAACGAAATCCTGGTAAAAATTATTCATTTTTCCTTTGGTTTGTTATCGATGATTGCCCTGTATCAGCTTTCCCGAAAGTTCCTTAGTCCGCTTTATAGTCTTTTAGTACTGGTTGTTTTTTATGCCAATTTAGTAGTAGCTTGGGAATCAACCACTGCTTATATTGATTTAACCCGGACATTTTTCGAGGTAATGGCTCTTTGGGGTTTTGTTAATTGGTGGGAAAGTCAAAAGAGATTTTGGTTGACTACTGCGGCTGTAATGACTGGATTTGCAGTCTCGACAAAGTTACTGGCTTTAGGATCCATAGTTATATTTTCTATACTTATTTTAATCTTTTTTTATTATAAACGTACGCACTATAAAGTTTCTTTTCGTTCGTTATTACTTTCACTGATATATTATACTACAGTGGCCTTGCTGATACCTTTGCCATGGTTTATATCGTCTTATTTGAGTACTGGTAATCCTGTATACCCCTTTTTTACTAATCTATATCCCACAACAGTAAATATTGCTTTACTCAACCCCCTAAACTTTATTAAAGATATTGGAGAGATACTTCTTCATGCTGCAGATCCTATTTCACCAATTTATTTTATTTTCCTACCGCTTATTCTAATATTTAGAAGGAAAATTAAACCCAAGGCAAGAGTCATTTTGTTTTACTCAATGTTGTCGTTGTTGGTTTGGTACATTACTCCCCGTACGGGAGGGGGGAGGTTTATTTTACCCTACTTGCCCGGTTTTTCATTATTAGTAGCGATTGTTTTGCATGATATTAAAGATAAAAGTTTACATTTTTTTCTTATCTCAACAATTATCTTTGTATCTTTAACTACTATTTTTTACAGAATGGTCACAAATGCTAAATATATTCCGGTTATTTTGGGGTTAGAAACAAAAGAGGTATTTTTATCAAGTCATTTAAATTTTACACTAGCGGATTTTTATGATGTAGATCAATATTTTGAAAAACAGATGACTATGAATGATAGAGTCCTTTTATATGGTTTTCATAATTTGTATTATATTGACTTTCCTTTTATAGATTCTTCCTGGATTAAGAAAGGAGATTGGTTCAATTACATAGCTGTACAAAATGGATCACTGCCTGAAAGATTTTCTAACTGGCAACTTGTTTATGAAAATTCTAAAACCGGCATATGTCTTTATACACTAAATAAGCAAAAAGTTTTGTTTTGAGTAAAGAATTAAAGATCATTACCATTTAACTCTTCTTCGGTTTTTTGAAGTTGGTTGAGGATTTTTTTAATTCTTTTCTGTCCTAATTTTTTTCCGGTTTTGGTTTTAAATTCCCGATTGTTAATCTTTAACTTGGTAAATTCCAGGCTACCTAAAATATTCCTGCCAATTTGTCCTCCAAAAGTAAAAATTCTTAAAACACCCACCAGCCCAAGCCCGTCAAGTAAATCAGCATCGTGAAGTAAGTGGCCCTCTATACTCTCGCTTAGTCCATCAACCCCATGAGAAGAAATTATCTTTTGGATTTTCTCAGCTTGTTTTTGGGAAATTTCCTCTTGTTTTAAAAATTTTTTAGCTATCATAAAACTGCGTTGGGCATGTTTTCCCGCTTTAAATTTATCCGAAGATTTTTTTAATTCTTTGATCCGGTAACCGGATCCTAAATCATGAAATATTGCAGCTAATCTTAAACTTTCCCAATCAAGTTGTTCACTAACTTTTTCCTTGTCCGCCAAGTATTCAATTAAGTTGAGGACTCTTTTAATATGGTCTTGCTGATGGGTTGCATCGGTGGAGCAGTGTTTATCAACTAGCTTAAATGCTTCTTCGTATATTTGGTTTACATCTTGCATGGAAGTTATTATAACAATCCAATGAAAGAAGATATAGTGATTAAATCCTTAATTAGGATATGGCATTTTTTGAAATGCTATTCAAATAGGGTACCATACAGTCTTTTATCTTTTAAGATAACCAGAAGTAATACGCCTATTCTGATAGCTTATACTTTTTCAATAATTTCTTTGCTCGCTCTATTCCTTTTTCCTCTAGATATACACTTTTTGCATGATAAGAAAACGAAATATCACCATCTTTCATAAGCTTGTTTAAAACAGTAAAATCATAACCTTTCCAAGATCGCCATACCTTATCTTCTTTTTCACGAAAGCGGGTAAGATATAAAAGAAGTATTATTAGCTCCCCTATTGTGTTCTCAATCTTAGTTCCATTAACCATAGGTTTGTTTATAAACCTCATATGGTGATTTCCCATTCAACTTTTTATGAGGAAAGAAGTTCCACATATCATTAAATACGTTGTAGGATGAAAATACAACCTCCTCAGGTATGCCTAATTTTGTAAGATCAGTAATAAAATCACCAAAGTTAGTTTCGTATGCTTCATTATAGACAAATGCAACAATTTCATCAAAAGAACGATATGACTCACGTAAAATCCTACCGAAAGTGATTCATTGCCTCACATAAGAATCCTACCGAAAATATCTCCACTTGCTTTTGTAAGTAGGTAGGAGGTGACTCACTTTGCAGAAAGAAAATTATG
>JAMDBX010000008.1 GCA_023487645.1 Patescibacteria group bacterium
CTTTGCTCTACTACCACAACCTGTAAATTAGAAATTGAAGATTGTAACTTCCGAATCAACTCAACCGTTGATTCGGCGTATTCCCAATCCACCCATTCGGTAGTATTAATGGAAGCTTTTTTAATCCGGGGATTAGGAGGTGTAGCGGTTCCACCACAAAGGTAAATCTTTTTAGCAGCCACGGCATCAGCCAACCTGAACACGGAACCGATATTATAAGTATCCAATACATTATCTAAAACAATATAAATATCATTCCTTTTTATTTTTGATTTTTGCCTTTTGCCTTTGGATTTTCTTAATTGTTTGGCATTTAATTTTAGACTCATAGTTTCATTATACAATTTTTCTTGACTTGTGTCTTTCATATTGGCTATATTTAAAGTAGATGTCTCATTTAAAAATCAAAAACATCCAAATTATCTTCCTTATTTTAGTATTGGTGGGGGTAATTTTAGAAGTTAAAACAGGCTTTTTATTTAAGATGGGTTCATCAATCATAGCTGCAGGAACTCCCGGAGTTTACCCTAACCCAATACTGGATGGTAAATTTGATAATGTCTCAATTACCTCCCCCATCACTACTGCCAATGCTGCAACCACTCTCACTTATCAGGATGTAGGCTCTGATGTCCATATTTCTGGTAATACCGGAATGGGGACATCAACTCCCATAGGAAAATTAGATATCCAACCAGGAGGTTGGAACCATATCCCCCTAATCTCTTTTAATCAAACAGGTGATAACCCCTCAATGCGTCTTTACAGGCCAACAGGTAGTGGATCAAGTGCTTATCCCTGGTGGATTGAAGCATCATCTTCAGGAAGCCTTCAATTTAAAACAGGTACTGCCACTGCAAGTGGATTGGAAGCATTAGAAAACGTCCCTCCATTAGTTAGTATATCAAAGGGTGGTAATGTTGGTATTGGGACAATTAGTCCGAGTAGTCCTTTAGATGTTAACGGGACTATCCGTTCTCAGGGTGGGTTGCTGCTGGATACAGTCAATCAAGGTTGGATAGATACAGCCGGAGCTAATTGGCCAATTAATATTGGTCAGACTAACGCCTCTTATGTGGATTTAGGTAATGGAGCAGTACATGCAGTCCGGGGAGGTAATGTTGGTATTGGGACAACTAGTCCTCTGGGTACTTTAAATGTTTCCAGTGATTTAAATAATGGAGGCTCAAGAACTGCTCAATTTCTTATCCAATCTACTACTGACCCTCTTAAAAGATTATATATGGGTGTAAACAATACTAATGATTATGCCAGTTTAGAATATGTCCATGAAGGTTCTCAATGGGGACCATTGGTACTTCAAGCAGATGGTGGTAATGTAGGTATTGGAGCGGCGCCATTATATAAATTAGATGTAGTTGACAGTACTTCGGTAACACCATTAAGACTATCTTCGGCCGGCTACGGACAACTTAGGTTTATTCCTTATAGCAATAATGAAATATATATAGAGACAGGGAATAATGATTGGAGTGCAAGTCAGAATTTACACCTGACAGGATATAATGCCACTGCTATGGATACTTTAAGTATTAATGCTAACAACTTATGCCTGCGGGATAACTGTGTTACCAATCTTCCTTCGGGAACAAGTACCGTAGACATTGCCTCAAGTTCAGATTATTACACAAGGGCCTGGGGGGATTGGTTTAGTACTACTATAAATACTCCAAGGACTGGGGGTTATGTTATTGCATTTGCAACAGCTGGTATGTCGGCTGGGGATGATGGTGGCGGCATAGTGATCAATTATGATGGGGTAGACGGGAATATAGCTTATATAGTTGGTGGTGGCTCACCCGCAAAGAATGCTATTTCTATTGGTATCTTTCCAGCGGGTAATTCCGGTAATCACACTTTGAAGGTTAGAGCTTATGTTGGTACTGGTACCAATACAGACTCGATTGGTTATGGTAAGATCCAGGCCTTCTGGTTGCCATAACTATAACTACAAAAAATTAGCCTCTACCTTTTACACCCTTTTTACACCCTTTTTAATTGACAAAGGGCTGCAAAATTCCTTATGCTAAGGTTAACCTACCAATATGTCGCATCCAAAAATTACCATTTTCTCTTCTTTAATAATCTTGATAATGGGAGTAAGCCTCGCTATCACCTCTTTTCCTCAAAATACTTTAGCTGAAATTGCCACAGCTTGGGATTGGATGGGTTTGTTTGTAGTGGGAACAACCGGAAACAACACTACAAACAGTATTAGCTGGAGCCGGACTGGCGATGCCAGCCTTGGTTTGGATTGCCAACACCCTTCCTCTTCCAATACCAGTCCATCCAGCAAACCCTACTTAAGCGGTAAATGCCAATTTAATATGCCCTCCTTATCCCAGCCCGGGGCTTATGAGTTCCGCTTAAATGCCAACCAAAGCGATACTTTACTGGCATTATCCAAAGTAGTCTGGGTGGATTTTGGTCCCGATTCCAGCGCTACCTGTCCCACCCCACCTGCATCACCATTTGTTATACTAACATGGCCAGCCCTGGTAGGGGTGGATACAGTCGACATTTACCGCGATCCTCCAGGAAGCTACATTGCTACAGTCCCCGCCTCCCCCCCTTCTTATATAGACTCACCCGTAACGGCAGGGGTTACTTACACTTATCAGATTGCTGCCCATGCGTCGCCTTTAAGGGGAGACACTTACCAATCTTCATCCAGCACTCAGATTACTCCTTGCTCTACTTCTCATCCGGCCTGGTTGGAAACATCCGGAGGCGACGTCCACTCTAACCAATAAGTTGTGTTGACATCTACCTCCTACTACCGATATATTTAAATTAACCATGTCTAAGCTCCCCCTAAGGCTTGCCCTAAAGTCTCTAAAAATTATTATTTTCCTGGTCCTTAGTATCGGCATCCTTACCGGAGGCTTTTTGGTTGGCAGAAGCACCAACCTCCTGCCAAAAATCGATCCGGCTTCGGCTACTTTACTAATAGCCACCCTTCCGGGAAAATTTGTAAACGCCCTAATTGGCAATTCCTACCAGATCGCAGCTGCAGCCGCTTCCCCCTACCAAAGCATCAGCTCCAATGTTTACATCAACGGCAAGTTGGGGATTGGAACCTCAACTCCCAGCTATCCGCTTGTGATATCAAATGGCAGTACTTACGGCAATACCTTTTTCCCGGCTCAAGGTTTAGGTTATGGTGAACCGACTGCAGCCGGTACAGGTAGCGATGGGGATAAAGTACTCTTTTTAAATTCAGGTATTGCTAAAACAGGTTTTGGTGCGGATGCCCAAAACGGTTTATGGGTTCAGGGTAGCGCCGGTTCAACCTATCCGGCTTTTAGGATATTTGATGGTGCGTCCGGAGCCGCCCCGACACAACTGGTTACAGTTTTAGGTAATGGTAACGTTGGAATTGGGACAACTAGTCCTCAACAAGCTTTACATGTAGTTGGTAAAGGTTATTTCCAGGGGACAAATGGAATTTATATAGACCCAAATATTGGTGGTACTAATAATGCTGTCATCTCCACTGATACTTCCCAAAACCTCCAGTTACGTTCTGGATCAAGTACACTTATGACCTTGCTTACAGGAGGTAATGTTGGTATTGGGACAACAAATCCTGGGGATAAATTAGAAATTGCCAGTGCGGGTAAAATTAGACTGGATAATACAGCAAATAGTAATTGGGCTTTAATTTATCCTTCCTCAACTCAAGGCAGTGGTTATGCAGATTTAAATTTAGCAGGTGGTAGCGGCAATGGTATTTTTATTCAAAATGGTGGTAATGTGGGCATTGGAAATACTAACCCGACATCTAAACTTCAAGTTAACGATGGCAACACTCGATTCGGACTATCCGATGGTTGGCTGGAAATGAGGAGGATTGGTACAGAAGCTCAAGCTCTGGCATTTCGCATTATTAATAACGCTTATAATCAAGGCTGGGATTTTAATATGCCTTCTAGCAGTAACGATTTACAAATAACCAACATTAGTTGTTGTGTCCAAATGACCTTAGCGGATACAGGAGGTGTTGCCATTAGAGATACAGCGGACCATGGCTACACTCTTTATGTAAACGGATCCCTCTATTACGCTAGTGGTGGCTTAAGCGGATCAGATTTAAGACTAAAGAAAAATATCGAACCGCTTACCGGAGTTTTAGGTAAACTGGATGATATCAACAGTGTCAAATTTGATTGGCGAACAAACGAGTTCCCTCAAAGAAATCTCCCCAAAGGAAGACAAATTGGCCTTATTGCCCAAGACGTAGAAAAACAATTTCCCGAGCTGGTGAATACAGATAACGAGGGTTACAAAGCCTTAGATTACGGAAAATTCGGTGCTGTCCTTTTAGAAGCCATTAAAGAACAACAAAAAGAGATTGAAGATCTTAAACAAGAGGTTAAACAATTAAAAGCTAAGTAGAAGATGCAAAAGGTTCCCTTGTTTGTCTTTTTTTTAATCATTGGCACTGTTTTTGTTTTAACCATCCTCGCCCCAAAAACCACTAAGGCTGAGTTGGTTACCGGCCGGGACTGGATCGGCTTATTTGATGCCAGTGGATCTGGAGATGCCAAAACAGATACCATTGGAGGTAACAACTGGAAATATGCCAACAGCTGTTCCCAAACACCCGGAGCCAACCCTTTGCCTGCCAACACCACCAGCCCCTGCAACTTTACTATGCCCACAGCTTCCGGAGCCTATGAACTGCGGATGTACCCCAATGATTCTTCCCTGGAGATGATGGACCAGTCTAAAGTTATCTGGACAAATTTTAATGTTAATATTGCGGGCAGTGGCGGCTGCGGCAGCAACCCTTATGTCAAACTCTCCTGGCCTCCACTAAACAACGTTTCCTCAATTGATATTTACCGGGACAGTGTCTCCTTGTACACCGGCCTGCCGGGTACTACCACCACCTTTACGGATACCACGGTCTCAGCAGGCGACCATTCTTATCAAGTTCAGGCTAACAGCAACCGTTCCGCTGATCCCAACGGCAAATATGTGACCCAACCTGCCAACATCTCCCTCTGCACTGCTGCTGCCGCCAGTTGCCCCGGGGGAACAAATCCTGTCAGGTTGGATAGCGGTTTCCTCACCACGGTCGACTCCAACGCCCAAAACAATTTTTCCCAAACAGGGACCAGTATTTTTTGTATCACCGGCGAAAGGGCCGCTATCCCCCAATTTTCCATTCCCACTTATGAAGACATGGAATCACTCTATTTTACCCAGGCAATTATGAGTAATCAAAAAACAACTATCAATAAAGGCGGCTCTCCGGCTACTATGGCAGATTTAAACGGAGCCGTAAACGGAACCAATGGATGGATTATCCGGGTTCAAGGGGATGTTACCATCAACACCACCGGACTTTTTTTGGGCGAAACCGGACCAATTGTTGTTTTTGTCCAGGGAGATTTAAATATTAACCAAAATATTACTTACGGTGATACAAGCAGCCGCAGCGGCCTGGTCTTTGTAGTTAAAGGACAGGTTAATGTTGCCCCCAAGGTCACCCAGGTCAATGCCATTATTATCACTACCGGCCAATTTTGCAGCGCCTATTCCCCTTATACCAACCACTGTGACTCTTTTACTAGCAACAACCAATTGACAATTAATGGGTCGGTGATTTCCCTAGCTACCGATTCCGCCCAACAGCCGCTTTTTGTCCGTAATTTACAAATAGGCACCAATATCAATACCCAACCGGCAGAAAAAATCATCTACCAACCCAAATATATGGTCATTTTTAAAGATATCTTCTCCCGGGATCTGGTAATTTGGAACGAAATGCAGTAGCTTGATTACTTGCCGAAATTTCTCTGTTGTTTTTGGTACCAAGAGACCGCTTTTTTTAAATCAGCAGGCCCAAAATCCGGCCAAAGTTTTTTACTAAAGTAAAGTTCAGAGTAAGCTGTTTGCCAGAGGAGGAAATTAGACAGCCGAATATGGCCTCCAGTCCTAATGACCAACTCCGGCCGGGGTTGACCGTTAGTATAAAGGTGGTTATCAATAGTGTTTTCATTAATCTTGTTTACATCAATGCCTTCCTTGACAATACTTTTGACAGCCTCGATTAACTCTTTTTGTCCGCCATAATTTAAGGCAATATTTAATCTAATAGACTCATTTGCAATGTAAGTTTTCTTTAACTCTTCAATCAACCGCTGCAAAGTTTTTGGCAAACCGCTAATCTCCCCTAAAATTGCTACTTTGACCCCATTTTTCATCATTTTTTTCACCCGGGTACGGTAACCGATGCGAAAAATTTTAAAAAGGCCCAAAACTTCCCGTTTGGCCCTTTCTTTAATGTTTTCCGTAGAGAGAGCGTAGACAGTGATGGTTTTAATCCCTATTTTGGCACCTGCATCAACAATCCGCTCTAAAGCTTCGGCGCCGGCCTCGTGTCCCTTGCCATCAGGTAAACCCCTGGTCCTGGCCCAACGGCGATTACCGTCCATGATGATAGCAATATGTAAAGGAATATCTTTTAATGGCTCTTGCGGCTTTTGCGACATGTCCACAAGTCTACCAAAAATATATAAGCCTTACAAGAAACTTAAATCATTGGCCATTTTAGGGTAGAATAGTGTTATGCGAATCGCCATACTCGGAGCCGGCTTTACCGGCCTTACTGCAGCCATGCGTCTTTTACAAAACGGAGATCAAATTTCTATTTTTGAAAAAGAAAACGAAGCTGGAGGTTTGGCTTCAGGTTTTCAAAATCCCGGTTGGGAATGGTCTTTGGAAAAATCTTACCATCACTGGTTTACCAATGATGCTTCAGTTCTAAATTTAGCTAAAGAATTAAATCACCCAACAATTACTGTCCGGCCAAAAACAGAGGTGCTTGTCAACCAACAAATTCTTCCCCTGGATTCAGCGGCCGCACTTTTGACATTCCCCTACTTTCCAATTGCAGACCGGCTGCGGACCGGGTTGGCCACCCTTTATTTAAAACTGATTAATAACCACCAACACCTAAAAGGACAAAAAGCGCTCCCCTGGATTAAAAAATATATGGGAGAAAGATCTTTCCGGCTGATTTGGGAACCTTTATTTATCGGTAAATTCGGTGATTTCCGAGAAAAAATTGCTTTGACCTGGTTTTGGGCCAGAATTAAAAAAAGAACCTCCAGCTTAGTTTATCCTCAAGGTGGGTTTAAACCTTTTATCCAAAGACTGGCGGACAAAGTTCAAAGCTTGGGAGGGGAAATCGTGCTGGGGACTGAGGTAACGGGTATCAGACAAGAGGCAAGAGGCATCAGTCTTAAAATCCAAAATGCCAGACAAGTGTTTGACAAAGTTATTGTGACACTTCCTTCTCCTATTTTTGCCAAAATCACCCCCCAGTTGCCTTCAGATTATATTCAAAAAATCTCCTCTATCCCTCACCTTCATGCCTTAAACTTGATTTTGGTTCTAAAAAAACCTTTTTTAAAAAATACCTACTGGTTAAATATCACCGACAAAAGTTTTCCTTTTTTAGTTTTAGCTGAACACACCAATTTCATGGACCCCAAACATTACAACAACCAACACACTCTTTATATCGGCAACTATCTACCCTCAGATCATCCTTATTTAAAGATGACTGCCGAACAACTTCTCAAAATTTTTGACCCCTTCTTAAAACAGATCAACCCTTCTTATAGCTCGTCACTCATCTCTTACCACCTCTTCCAATCCCCTTTCGCCCAACCGATCGTCACTAACGATTACCCCAACCTGATCCCCCAAATGCAGACACCTTTAAAAAATGTTTACCTGGCTAATTTGGATATGGTGTATCCTTGGGATAGAGGAACAAATTATGCTGTCGAAATGGGAGAAAAAGCAGCAGAATTAATAAACAGGGAGTAATACTAACATGAATCAATTAAAAATTAAGAGCGGAGTTTTACTAATTTTGGGGCTGCTAATAATTGGGGCTTTCTTACGTTTTTACAACCTCAACTGGGACCAAGGGCATTATTTCCATCCAGATGAGCGCAACATCGCCAACGCCGTTTCCAAAATCCGTTTTTTTAGCCAATTGGATCCGGGATTTTTTGCCTATGGCGGGTTTTCCATCTATTTATACCGGGCCGGAGCCGAAGTTGCCGCCGATGTTAGTAAAAATGCCGTCTGGCTCTCCGACTGGGGACACATCGACCAGGTAGGCCGGTTTTTCTCCGCCCTTTTTTCTACCCTCACCATTATCCCCCTTTTCCTTTTGGCCAAAAAATTATTCGGCAAAAGCAGCGCCTTGCTAACAGCCCTGCTCTATGTTTTTAGCGTCGCTTCCATCCAATCGGCCCATTTTGATACCACCGAAAGTCTACTGGTTTTCTTTGCCGTCTTGATAAGTCTGTTTTCCCTGGATTTATTGGACAAACTGAGCGTGGGCAACCTTTTAAAATGTGCCCTGGTTTTGGGGTTGGCTGTGGCTACCAAAACCACGTCCCTGATTTTTGTGGTGGCCCCTGGGGCAGCTTTGGCCTGGACCTTTTTTAAACAAAAAAACATCTTTCACCTGGCATCTTCCCTGGCTATCCTTGCTATTGTCTTTTTAGTAACCTTCACTATTTTTTCCCCTTTTACATTTTTAGATTGGGAAAAATTTAACCAGTCAATGGGTTATGAATCCGGAGTGGCTACTGGAAGTTTGCCGGTTGTCTACACTTTACAGTTTACCCACACCGCCTCTTACTTTTTTCAGCTGGAAAATCTCCTCTGGCAACTGGGGCCCATTGCCCTGGTTGGGATTTTGGGGGTTGTTTTAGCTTTGATACAGGCAGTAAAAAACCGGGACAAAAAGATATTGGTCGCTCTTTCCATCCCCTTAATTTATTTTGCCTACGTCGGTTCCTGGCATACCAAATTTATCCGCTACATGATGCCTACCGTCCCCTATCTTTTACTCTTTGCAAGCTACTATCTTTTAGCCATTATCCAAGGATTATCCAGCGACCGTCTTTTCCAAAAACTTAAACTAAATATTTTAGGCTACATCCTTGGAGGGTTGTTTGTCGGGACCACAATCATTTGGGGGCTGGCTTTTTTTACTATCTACACCCGTCCGCAAACCCGGATCAGTGCCTCACAGTGGATCTATCAAAATATCCCGGCTCAGGCTAAACTTTTAGGCGAGGAATGGGATGACGGCTTGCCGATCTCTTTACCCGACCGCAACCCGGGTCGCTACCAAATTGAGCAGCTAAAAATGTACCAAACCGATGATTCTGAAAAAATCGCTTACTTGGCCGACAAATTATCCACCGCCGATTATATTATTTTCAACAGCCGAAGGCTTTACGGGACACTCATCCATTTGCCGGATCAATATCCCATCACCAGTAATTATTACCAAATGCTTTTTGAAAATAAGTTAGGTTATCAAAAAGTGGCGGAGTTTACCTCCTACCCCGGCCTTTTTGGTTACCAGATAAATGATGACAGCAGCGAGGAAACTTTCCAGGTTTACGACCATCCCAAGGTGATGATTTTCCAAAATACTCTCCACCTTAACAAGGAACAATATTTATCACTTCTGCAGCCCCCGGGGAATTAATTTTTAACCATGAGCAAATTTTTCTCGCTTCCTCTTTTTAATCGTATTCCTCTCGGAGTATTACTTTTAATTGCAACTGTCTTGCCGATCTACTTCTATCAACTAAGCTCAATCCCCACCAACATCACCGGAGACGAAGCTACCTATTTGGGTGATGTTTATAAAATTTTATTTGGTAATAAATTTGTCTCACCTCTAGCCCTGTTGGGTGACGGCAGCCAGGTTGCTTTAAACTTTTACTGGATGGCACTGTGGGTAAAAATTTTTGGCTTAAACAACGCTATTTTCGGACTCCGGTTTTCTTCAGGTCTTTGGGGGACATTCGTCCTGATAATTTTTTACTATTTAATGAAACGTTGCACTACTGCCCCTATCAGTTTTTTTACCACCTTGCTTTTAGGTACCAGTATTTGGTATCTAAATTTTGCCCGCGGAAGCTGGTTTAATCTGGGGGCTATTTTTTTAGGACTAATGATGATCTACTTTTGGGAAAAAGCTCTGCAAGAAAACAAGCAAAGATGGTTTGCACTAAGCGGTTTATTCGCCGGACTGGCCTGTTACAGTTATTTTGGAGGTAAAATCTATTCCCTGGCGGCCATTTTTTACCTAGTTATTGATTCACTCTCTTCTAAACAACCCCTAACTGAAATAAAAAAATATTTTGTTTTTCTAAAAGTATTTTTTCTAGTATTAATTCCCCTAATAATAGTCGTCCTTACTCATCCCCTGGACTATTTCGGCAGACCGTCTATGGTCTTTATCTTTACCTGGTCCCAAGGAAATATCAACCTGGTTTACAACCAGTTTAAACAAACATTATTGGGGCTAACCTTTCTTGACGGTTCAGTAATCGGCCAAGGTGTAGAAAATTTGCGTTATTTTCCCTCACACCAGACGGTTGTTGACCCGGTTATTAAAATCCTCTTTTTTACTGAAGTGGTGTTGGCCATTCGGCATAAAATTAAAATCGGTATTTGGTGGCTGGTTTATATCTTAAGTTTAATCTTTTTAAGCGCCATGACCATTGACAGCCCAAATCTGGCCCGAGCAATTACTGTTTTACCCTTTATTTATTTTATTGCCGGACTCGCCTTAAACCAAATCTTTATTTTTCTACAAAAAAAGTTTAATTTTAAACAGGAAGCCCTTATCCTCTGTCTGGTATCTTTTCCCTTAATTTGGATCAATGTTTCCGGTTATTTCTCCTGGATACAATCCCCCGAAGTAGCCCAGGCCCGGCAGCCGGCCTTAAGTTTTACGGATTTTCCCTCCTGGCAAAGTTACCAAATCCAACGGGTCAGCCAAGGATTAGATACAATCACCATCCAGCAGTGGGAAGCTTTAAAAGCAACTAACCCCTAAATATACCTTTCCTCCTCTGTTATAATTTAAAATAGCTTTTATACAGTTATGGATCTTTTTTACGCTTTACAGTGGTGGTTAATCCTTTTTTCTGTCGGTTTGATGTTTTTTCCCCTAACATCCCTACTTTTTCATTCTTTTTTTGACCAGGGATATGCTTTGTCTAAAATTTTAGGGATCCTTTTTTTAAGCTATGCCAGTTGGTTTTTATCCAGCTTACACATTCTGCCTTTTTCTAGTTTAGGCTTGTTTATCTTATTAGGAGTAGCCTTAATTTTTAACAGTTGGCTCTCTTACCGGAAAAAAACTTCCGTGGCTTTGATCAAAAATTTTAAGGTCCTGGCCTTGGAAGAAGCTATCTTTTTGGCCGGGTTTTTATTCTGGGCTTGGGTCCGCTCCTTTGAGCCTTCAATCCATGGACTGGAAAAGTTTATGGATTTTGGTTTTATCAACTCAATACTGCGGACAAGCTATTTTCCTCCCAAAGATTTATGGCTTACTCCATTTCCCATTAATTATTATTATTTTGGCCACCTGATCACGGCAGTGCTAATCAAACTTTCCTTTTTAAAACCGGAAATCGGCTACAACCTGATGCTGGCCACACTCTTTGCCCTGACCTTAAGCGCAACCTTTTGTCTGGGGGCCAATCTCTACAGTTTTTTTAGTCCCAACTCTACCAAACTGGCCCGAAGGCGATTGCTGGTAGCCGGAGGATTAGCAGCCTTTTTGGTGACTCTGGGAGGCAATTTACATACCATTTATGCCTTCTTCCAGTCCTACTCGCCGCCGGATAACCCCGTCCCCTTTTGGCAGCTGCCATTGTCTTTCAATTTCTCAGGTTACTGGTACCCCAACGCTACCCGCTTTATCCCTTTTACTATCCACGAATTTCCCATTTATTCATTTGTAGTAGCCGATTTGCATGGCCATGTTTTAAACATCCCTTTTGTTTTATTAATCATTGCCCTAACTATTAAAGTTTTCCACTCTTTAAAAATAACCCGTGCCGACTATGCCCTCTACGCTTTACTGGTGGCTGTTTCACTTATGACCAATGTTTTGGACGGACCGATCTATTTATTGTTAATCTTTTTGGTAATATTGATGCTGCAGCTGCAAAAATCTCCCTTGACAACTGCCGTCTGGTCGACAATTAAATCTTCGGCCCTGATCGGTTTTGGCTCGATACTTTTCTCCCTGCCATTTTGGGCCAACTTTAAACCTTTTTCCTCAGGGATCGGTGTTCTTTGTGCCCCGGATTTCTTAGTGAAAATGGGGCGGCTGGGACCCTTTTTATTTGAGGCCAACCACTGTGCCCGTTCCCCACTCTGGATGTTGACTATTTTATGGGGATTTTTCTATTTTGTCCTCTTTGGTTTTATTTATTTAATAACTTCAAGGGGACAAAAACAATGCGAAAAAACCCGCTTTAACACCCTGGGCATTGTTAAAAAACTTAAGGAATTTAAACCAGCTAACCCTACCGATCTTCTAGTCCTGGTTTTAGCTGTTTTTGCTACGATCTTAATTTTGATCCCGGAGTTGGTTTATGTCAAAGACATTTATCCTGCCCATTACCGGGCGAACACGGTTTTTAAGTTTGGCTACCAAGCTTTTATGGTTTTGGGGTTAATTTGTGGGTATATGATTGTCCGAAGTTTAACTATCCCGCAAAAAACCGTACGTCATACCCTATACGCTATACCCTTACTTTTTCTGTTTACCTTGGTGGCCATTTACCCCTATTTTGCCACCAGGTCTTACTATCGGGATTTAACCGGTCCCCAAAGCTTAGATGGACTCGCTTACCTGCAAACTCTCTACCCCAACGATTACCAGGCGGTTTTGTGGCTGCGGGATAATATTCAGGGGCAGCCGGTAATTTTGGAAGGTCAAGGTGATTCTTATACTGATTATGCCCGGATCTCTTCTAACACCGGACTGCCAACAGTAATTGGCTGGCCGGTCCATGAATGGTTATGGAGAGGTTCTTATGATGAAGCCGGAAAAAGAAGCACGGAGGTGACTACCCTTTATGAAAGTCCGGATATTGAGGTAACCAAGCAGTTGCTGAAAAAATACAACGTTTCTTATGTTTATATCGGAACCTTGGAAAGGCAAAAATATACCCATTTAGATGAGGCTAAATTTGCCAAACTAGGCAAGGTCATCTTTCAATCAGGGGATACCAGAATTTATCAAATTAACCAGTAATTTTAATTTACCTATTTCTTTTAACTAAAAAATCAGCCATTTCTAAAAGCAGATCCTTTTTATCCTCAGGGATAATCATCTGTCCGATTACCTTTTTGCCTTTTTCCGCCAGCTGGACTGCCCGCTTTTGGGAATATTCCAAGGCTCCGGTATCAATAAAAACCTGACGAATTAACTCGAGTTCTTTATCCCCGATTTTTCCCTGTCCGTAATATTTTGTCAAAACCTCTTTTTGTTTTTGATCGGCCTTTTTTAAAGCATGAATCATCAATAAAGTATTTTTCCCCTCTTCAATATCGGAAGTTATTGACTTGCCAATTTCTCCCTCGTTGCCAAAAACTCCTAAAATATCATCCTGGATCTGGAAGGCAATCCCCAAATTTTCCCCAAGATCACTAAAATCCTGAAGTAATTTTTCATTTCCCCCGCCTAAAATTGCTCCCAGATGAAGCGGACCAACCAAAGTGTAACGGGCAGTTTTTAAACGAAAAACTGTCAAAGCGTCAACCTCCTCTTTGGACTCTTTCTGGTAAGGAAGTTCTATATCCAGCATCTGACCCATCGCCGTTTCCAACATTGCCTGGATAAACAAATTTAAGGCTTGGTACTTCCGGTTTTGGGGAAAATCACTTTCGGAAATCAGCCTTTCGGCTAAAAAAAAGCCGATATCTCCCAAACAGATGGTTTGAGAAATGCCATAATGGTTGCCACCCAAAGAGTGGTATAAAGTTGGTTTCCCTCGCCTTAAAGGACTTAAATCAATGATGTCATCATGGGCCAAAATGGCTGTTTGAAAGATCTCAAAGGCTATGGCTGCTTTGAGGATCTTATCACTGTCCTCGCCACCCGCTAACTCGTAACCTAATTTTACCAGGGATCCTCTCAGTCTTTTTCCACCTTCGGAAGCTTGAATAAAAGCTTTATTTAAATCTATCAGCTTGGAACTTATTGACTGGACTTCCTGACTCCAATCAGCAAAAAACTCCTCCATTTCCTTATTAATCTGTTGAGCTGAACTTTGTAAATATTTCTTAAAATCCATAAGAGTAAAATTTACCACAAAAAGAGGTTAAATTTAATTATTTCTAGGGTTATAGACACAAGCTTTAGGAACATACTCCTTACCTTGAACTTCAAATTCCACTCTGGTAATAGCTTCATCTATAGCCTCTCGGGTCGTTCTGCCTACTACGCTAAGCGGAGAATCCGACAAAGGATCCTTGATCACTGCAACTTTTAGCCCATCAGCCAGTGGCATCACTCTCACGACCAACAAAACGCTGCTTTCGCCTTCTTTCATGAACAAAATATTAACATCTATTCATAATTTGTGTCAAATGATAAAATTCAAGCACAACTTATGTCTCAAACATCTTTCCCGCGTTTTCAAACCAGACCAGTCAAAGTTAAAAACCTAATTATCGGTGGTGATAACCCGGTGGTTGTCCAGACCATGTGCAGTGAACACACGGAAAATGTCCCGGCAGTAGCGGAACAAATTGCCCAACTTCACAAGGCCGGCGCGGAGCTTGTCCGGGTCACTGTCCCCTCAATTAAAGATGCCGAGCATGTTGTCGAGATTAAAAAATTGCTTAAAAAAAATTACCAGGATGTGCCGCTGGCTGATGGGCCAAAATGGCTGTTTAGCGATATCGCCATCAAAACCGCCCAAGTTATGGATAAAATCCGCATTAACCCCGGTTTGTTTATTTTTAAAAAAACATCCGGAAAATTAGAGTACAGCCAAAGTGAAATCGAAGCTGAAATGGAAGAGATCGAAAAATCTCTCCTTCCCGTTTTGAAAACCTGTAAAGAACACGGCACAGCCATGAGGATTGGAGTCAACCATGGAAGTCTGTCCGAGAGATTGAAAATAATGTATGGCGATACGCCCGAAGGCATGGTTGAATCCGCCATGGAATATTTAAAAATCTGTGAGCGTAACCACTTTCAAGAGCTGGTCATCTCTTTAAAAGCCAGCAAGGTTAAAGTCATGATCGAGGCTAACAGGTTAATGGTTGCCAGGATGCAAGAGGAAGGGATGAACTATCCCCTTCATTTGGGAGTCACCGAGGCTGGAGCCGGACAAATGGGACGTGTTAAAGGAGTGACTGGGATTGGTACTCTTCTGGCCGAAGGTATTGGCGATACCATCCGGGTTTCTTTATCCGAGGATCCGGTGAACGAAATCAGCGTTTGTTACGACCTATTGCAGTCTTTGGGATTGCGAAGAACCAAATTAGAACTAATTGGTTGCCCAACCTGTGGCCGAACCCGCTATGATCTCCCTCCTGTCCTGGCCCAAGTTGAGAAAGAGATGGGACATTTAAGTAACCTTTCTATTGCCGTGATGGGGTGTATCGTTAACGGTCCGGGAGAGATGGCGGATGCCGATTACGGAATGATGGGACAAGGTGAAAAAACTGTCGCTATTTTCCGGGGCCAAACTTTAGTTAAAGCAAATGTTCCCCAAGACCAGGCCATAGACATGCTTAAAGAATTAATCAAAACTGATGGAAAATGGATCGAAAACACTAAATAATTGCCCTAAAAAACTTCTTTTAGCCTCACCGCGAGGGTTTTGCGCCGGAGTCAAACGGGCAATTGATGCTTTAAACCAAGCCCTTACAACCTTTCCCGGCAATAGAAAGGTTACTTAAAT
>JAMDBX010000050.1 GCA_023487645.1 Patescibacteria group bacterium
GAGAAAGAATTTTCAAACCCAGTTGGTTTTCTCCTTCTTCCCTGATTTGTGATAAGTCAAAGGGATTTATTTTTGCGGTTGAGTTATAAGAGAAGGAAATATATTCACCCCCAACCGCCTCGGCAATGGTTTTGTATTCACTTTCCGGATCTATGACGATTGTTTCAGTTCCAACCATCAAAGACCTTATGGCCTCAAGTTTAACAAAATACGATTTTCCAGCGCCCGATGTGGCAAATATGGTCATGTTGGCGTTTTGTAAACTGAATCTGTCAAAAATGATGAAAGATTCATTTTGGGAGTTTATACCGTATAAGACACCACGATCGCTTGATAATTCCGTAGAGGTAAGAGGGAAGGTTGTGGCAACAGAAGTCGTGTCCATATTCCTTGTGATATTGAGTCTGTCAATTCCAAATGGGGCAGTTGCCAAAAAACCTTCGGACATATCAAGCATCGTATGTTTACTGACAATCATCAGAGATCCGAGCTGGGACTCAACCTGTTTGGTTATCTGATTAAGTTCCTCGGGAGAATTGGCTGGAATTGTTATGTAGAATCCAAACTCATAAAAACGTTCCACTCCTTTTACAAGTTGTTCCTGAAGAGCCTGAGCATCTTCCAGTTTTGCCTGAGTTACAGGGTCAACTATTTTTCCGCGTTCTATATCCGTTGTCATTTCCGCTTCCATCTCGGCAATTTTGCGTCTCAGATCGTCAAGTACGCTTTTTCCGTCGACAGGGTAGATATAAAAGGCAATATCAAGTGAGGTATCAAGGTTCACAACAGGCTCAAGCCAGCCTGGTGCAACAAATCTCGGATAACCTCCCACAAAAATGGTTCTAAAGTAGACATCATTTATTTTTATGTAGTCAAAGTCTACTTCCACCGACTGGGGTGAAATTACATCCAGTAAATTCATTTTTTGATTCATGACTGAAAAAGCCGGAGACAAAATTGGGGGTTTGGTTTCAGGCTGTTGAGCTGTAGCTAGTTGTTGACCTTGTTTGTTATCTGTATTCATTTGTTTAGCACCACCTCTGGTTCTTTTTTGACTGCCGGTTTTTCAGGATTATAAATTGAATAAAACAAGTTAATAAGTTCAGGGGTAGTAAGCTGTTTAAATTTGATTCCAAGCCTCCCTGCCTGACGCATTAAGTGATCGCGTCTCGGATAAAGAACAATCTTAGCCTTTTTGATGACATATGATTCGGCATAGGGAAGAGGTCCACCTCTTTTTGTGATTGCGGCAACGGACTTACCAACCCCTAACTCAAGAGGAGATAAATAAAGAACAACAAAAAATCTTTTTCCCAAAACATTTTTCTTCTTAACAGATTCACTAATAAAGCTTTTATAATCCTGCATGAGTTTTGCAAGAAGTGGTTGGGTAATCTTTTTTGCTTGCTCATCCAGAAAGTTTAAATATGATGAAATATCTTTCTTTTTGGTTAGGACGACAATTTGAACAGAAAAGGTGAGAGAGTTTATCATGGCAGCATAGGCTGCAATCACAGCCTCCTGCTCCTTTTCGGAAAGAAGACCAAAATTAAGGGAGGTTGATTCCATTATGAGGGATGCTCCACCGTCTTTATAGACAACAATGTCGTTTGTAATATCGGCAACAGGGACAAAGTCCTGAGTGGTTGAGCTAATGGGTTTGTCGGGAATATTCAAAAACGGAATCTTGAGTTTGGAACCTGGAATTTTATTTGGCATTTAGTTATAGATTGTTTGGTTAGTTAAAGTCCCCGGTGTCGATTGAACACTTGTTTCTACCAGTCTGCGCCCCCCAACCAAAATCGGCGGAATAATATCTCCCTTGGCTTCAAAATTGACAGGCATAAACTGATACCCGTCTTTTTCGCTGATAATGCTATATTTCCCATTATCAAGTGCTGTAACGGCTATAAAATGTCCGAGCTTGTTGCTTCTGAGAGCCCTGATTGGGCGTCCATATTCGTCCCTTACCTCAATAATTGCTCCCTCAATGATTCTCCTGGCTTCATCAACAACCTGTCCGACTATCACATTCGGACTTGTTGGGGGGTTGGGCGGGGTTGCGTCAATTGAAAAGATGGCCTCTTTTGTGGAAACAATTTCCTCTCCAGCAATAATAGGATTAACCTTTTGTGTTTGAATTTGCGCAGTTTGGAAAGCCGGTTGGGTTTTCTCCTCGACCACCAGATGAGAAGGCTGCATAGGAGAAATCTTAACAGGGACGCTTACAGGAATTTCCAACTTCTTTGGGGCAACGGGTGGTGGCGGGGCAGCAGGGATTTGATTTACTGTTGGAATTGCAGGACCTTTTATGCCGGCAAAAATTCCGGATATAGCAGCAAGAAAGCCCTGTTCTGCTCCCTCAAGTTTAGAAAGAGGGCCCGAAGCCACTCTGGCTGTTTCCAGATAATTCTTAAGAGCTGCGTCTTGGACTTGAGTTTGTGGATTGGGAACATTGCTTGCAGGAGTCTCATCCTGGAAAAACTTTAGTGTTTCAGTTGTTTTTTTCCACTTGAAAATTGTGGGGGAATAAATTGCTTTAAAAAAGGCAAAAATCCAGTTTTCCAGAGGGCGTTCTTCAAGCGGTACAAAAGCCATGGCTGCACCTAAAATTACAGAGATAATTGCAAATGGCCACTTGATGATGCCAATTAAAGGGGAAGAATAAAAAATGAGACCGACTAAAAAACCTCCGGCGAGTTGAAAAAACTGTTTCAGGGTCATGTCTCCCACCAGCCGAAACTGGTATGAAGAAATATTTTGTGGTATTGGATGTTGTTCCATGCTCTTAAGGCAGGGCAATGAGCATTAAAGCGAGGCTTTTTAGTCTTTACCCTATACTTAAGAGTACTTCGTGAAGGAGTAGTTTCAAGCGGTATGGTTTTTCACAACCGAACCCAAGCACTTAGTGTGGTTATCGATTTAAGCACAGTTTTTATAAGCGACTGGTTAATTACTACCACTACAACAACAACCCATATCAGAACCGCTGT
>JAMDBX010000012.1 GCA_023487645.1 Patescibacteria group bacterium
ATCCCACAGCCCTCCTAAGAGAGATTAACAGGTTAGGGAGACAGTTGGCAAAAGGTTGAAATTTGGGTCGGATTTTAGATGATTCAATGATACCTACTTCGGTAGGATTCTCTCATGATGCATAACGATCCCTATCTAAAAGTCAAAAGTGAAATTGTAATTTTAAATTCTAAATTTTTAATTTTGAATTTTGTTCTAAGTACTCTTCCGCATCTAAGGCGGCTTTACACCCGGCACCGGCGGCGGTGACTGCCTGGCGGTAATGCCAGTCAGCCACATCCCCAGCAATAAAGACTCCGGGGATTGAAGAACGAGTTTCCTCAGTGACCACGATATAACCCAAATCATTTAGCTTCAGTTGGTCTTTTAAAAAATCAGTGTTGGGCCGATGACCGATGGCCACAAATACTCCGTCAGTTTCCATCTCCTGGACTACTCCGGTTTTGAGATTTTTTATTTTTACCCCTGTTACCTTATCCTCACCCAAAACCTCTTCAACTGAATTGTCAAAAAGAAAGGTGACATTGGGTTTTTGCTTGACCAACTTCTGCAAGGCTGCCTGGGCTTTTAAGGTTTCCCTGCGGTGGACGACAGTTATTGAGGTAGCATATTTGGAGAGATGTTGGGCCTCTCTCATAGCAGCATCACCTCCCCCAACCACCACTACCTTTTTATCTTTAAAAAAAGGACCGTCACAGACGGCACAAGCAGAAACCCCCCGGCCGATCAACCGCTGTTCCGAAGGCAAACCCAGCCATTTAGCCGAAGCCCCACTGGCAATAATTACCGCCGAGACAGACAGTTTTTGACTTTCCGTTTTAATTTCCAAAGCCGGCTGGGTAAAATCAACTGAGATGACATCCTCTTCGATGAATTTAGTCCCAAATTTCTCCGCCTGCTTTCTTAGAAGCAACATTAACTCCCTTCCCTGAATACCTTCGGGAAACCCCGGGAAATCGTCAACATCGGTAGTTAAAGTCAACTGCCCTCCGGGAGTACGTCCGGAGATTACCACTGGGTTTAAATTACCCCGGGCAGCATAGATGGCGGCGGTTAAACCCGCCGGCCCGGAGCCAATAATTGCCAATCTGTGATTTTCTTCCATATGACTTTTTTACCTCACCCTTTGTCCGGAAACACTTGTTTTTGTAGGTGTGGGAGTCAGACGCCGCGGCGAGACAGTCGGACTGGCCGAGGGACTGGCTGTTGGTGTCGCGGTAATTGTCGGAGTCGGGGTTGGTGTCGGTGTTAAAACTTGTGGGGTCTGAGTAACCACAGGTTGGGACACAGGTGCTGCCTGGAATTTCTGTCTTAACCAAATAAGATACCCGGAAATTAAAATAATAATCAGGATAATTACTAAAACAGTTACATTTCGGTTCATATTTTCACCTCCAACTAGGCAGCGGGTTAAAGTATTTTAGCAGTACTAAAACACAAACGACAAGACCTGAAATATTTGTATAATAAAATAATGAATCTGCCCTACAAAGGAGACTATCTACATTGGCAAAAGGAAGAACTTTTTTCCCAGTTAAAAACATGCGAACAGGGTTTAAGTGAAGCGGAAGTTTTGACCAGGCATAAACTCTACGGCCAAAACATTATCGCCAGTAAAAAAATTAGCGCCCCAAAACTTTTTTTCCGCCAATTTAAAGATAATCCCTTAATCCTTATTTTAGCAGCTGCTACCTTTGTTTCTTTTTTACTAGGACAGCAGATAAGCTCTTACTATATTTTTTCCATGATCCTTTTAAGCGTTGTTTTAGGTTTTTGGAATGAATATTTTGCCCAAAAAACCATCGAAACACTTTTAAAGAAAATTTCCCTGGAGGCAGTGGTCATTAGAAATGGTGAAAAAAAAGACATTCCCGTAGCTCATCTGACCATTGGTGATATTGTCCTGCTTGCCCCGGGAAGCGTGGTACCGGCGGATTTACGCTTAATTGAGGCCAACAGTTTAGAGATCGACCAGGCGGCCTTGACCGGAGAGTCAAAGACGGTACCCAAAACCGACCAAACCCTTTCCTCTGTCCCCTCTGATATCAACCAAATGAAAAACATCGCCTTTATGGGCACCACCATCCGCAGCGGATGGGGCAAAGGAGTGGTTGTGGCTGTCGGAAAAATAACCGAGTTTGGAAAAATTTCCCAGTCGGTTTCTTATATCAAACCGGAAACAAGTTTCCAAAACGGCTTAACAAAATTTGGCAATTTCTTGATAAAAGTCATTTTGATTCTTACGGCTGTCATTTTTGGTGTCAATGCCCTGCTTGGCCATCATCTTTTAGAGTCGGTACTTTTTTCCCTGGCCATTGCCGTCGGTTTAACTCCCGAACTATTACCGGTCATTGTCACCGTCAGCCTGGCTCACGGAGCGGGAAAACTGGCCAAAAAGGAGGTCTTAGTCAAACAGCTTATTGCCATTGAAAACCTGGGAAATATGGACGTGCTTTGTACCGATAAAACTGGAACTTTAACCGAGGGAAAAATCCGACTTATTGATTATATTGACCGCTCGGGAAAACGTGATAACCAAATCTTAACTTACTCCCTACTTTGTAATAGTGCAGTTATCCATCATAAGATTATCGGCAATACCATCGACAGTGCCATCTGGGAATATGCCCTCAAGAACAATATTTCTCCAGATAAAGAGATCGAAAAAATTTACGAGGAACCTTTCGATTACAGCAAAAGGTTGATGTTTACAGTAATTTCCCAAAAGAAAAGGAAAACTATGATTATCAAAGGGGCTCCGGAGGAGGTGCTTAACCTTTGTGAAGATAGCCATAAAAAAACGCTTCTGGATGTGTTTCAAGCCTTAGGCCAAGGGGGTTATCATGTAATTGCCTTAGCCCAAAAAAAAGCCAGCAAGAAAGATTCCTATAACTGGAAAGACTTGGAAAAATTAGAGTTTTTAGGATTTGTTACTTTTTTGGATATCCCCAAAAAAACAACCAAAGAGGCCCTCACTACCTTACAAAACTTAAATGTAGCGGTCAAAGTAATCACCGGGGATGGCGAACTTGTCACCCGTAAAATTTGCAACGAGGTCGGCATGGAAGTTGCCAACCTCATGCTGGGATCGCAAATTGACAACCTGTCCGACTCCCAACTCGCTGCTCTGGTAAACAATACTAATGTCTTTGCCCGGGTTTCTCCGGAACAAAAATTACGGATTATTCAAGCATTACAACAAAATGGCCATACTGTAGGTTACATGGGTGACGGAATTAACGATGTTCCCTCACTACACGGAGCCGATGTCGGAATCTCCGTCAGTTCAGCCGTGGATGTAGCTAAAAGCACCGCTTCAGTGGTACTGATGCGCAAAAGTTTGGAGGTAATTGCCGAAGGGATTATGGAGGGCCGGCGTATCTTTAACAACACCATTAAATATATTTTAATGGGTACCAGTTCTAATTTCGGCAATATGTTTTCTGCTGCCGGGGCCTCTTTTTTCCTGCCCTTTTTACCCATGACCGCAGCCCAAATCTTATTAACTAACGGACTTTACGATATTTCCCAGTTGACCATCCCCTCGGATAACGTTGATCCGGAATCATTAGTCAAACCCCGGCACTGGAACATTAATTTTATCAAACATTATATGGTTTTCTTCGGCCCGATCAGCTCGCTTTATGATTTTTTAACTTTCGGGGTCATGATTTTCCTATTTCATGCCAAAGGTGCATTTTTCCAAACGGGTTGGTTTATCGAATCGCTGGCTACGGAAATTTTAGTGGTTTTTGTTATTCGCACAGGCAGGACCCCCTTTTTTAAAAGCCGTCCTGGTAATTGGCTAGCCTTAACCTGCTTAGGTATTGTGCTAGCAGGTATTGCTCTACCATTTACGCCCTTTTCATCGTCACTGGGTTTCATTCCGCCCCCACCTTTATATTTTTTAGTTTTAATTATTTTGGTTAGTACCTATTTAATTTTAGTAGAAACCAGTAAAAAACTTTTTTTAAAAAAATACACTATGTAACACACTCATCGGCGCCGACGTTTTTTAGTAGAAGCTTTTCCACCCTTTTGTCCGGCGGCAGGAAAATAACCTTCCCGATAACCTTGTGAAGGCGTAAAACGAACTTTTGACTTGGGTGGAACTTGTGTACTTGTCACTTGGTTGGCACCATAATTTTCTAAAATCCGGCTAACTTCGCGTTCGTCACCGCGCAGTACCGGGACAATCAGCAAAATCTCTCCCCGGCGGATGCTTTCTTCATAAAGCCGGGCTTCGGATTCTGGCACCCCCAAAGAAGCTAAGGCCCCCAAAAATCCTCCGGCCAGAACTCCGGTGGTAGCTCCGGAAACAGTCGTGGCAGCAGCTCCAGTCAATCCCAAAGAAGTTGCCAACGGACCTCCGATAAATAGAACTCCCAAGCCCGGGACAACACCTGTAGCTACCAACAAGCCGGCCAAAGCTCCCAACACCCCCCCAGCTACTGCTCCGGATATTGTATCCCGGGCAATAATGTCTTCCTCTTGACCAACCCCCTCCTTTACCTTATTCATATCCCGCATTACCAAAGAAATATCTTTGGGATTATAGCCAAAATCTTCAAGGCTCGAGAGGGCATCCTCGGCATCACTTTTATTGGTAAAAACCCCTAAAATCACCCGGTCATCCATTACCAATCCCCCTTTTCTTTAAACATCCTAGAACTTACGGATAAAATCTCAATGAAAAGAGGGTAAGAATTGGTTAAGAAAAAAACATTGCCTCTTATAATGTATTTCACCCTTGACAAGTGTCTTATAGTAAGATATTATTAGCTTCATGACTATAGAACAAGACAAATTTATTGCTGTGGCAACAGACTTACACGATGCAAGAGAAAAATCTGCTGAGGCTTCAAAAGACCTTATAAGAACTCGAGAAACAGACATTTTTAATGGAACACGCGTTGTATTTAATGGGGGTTCTAGAGAAATTTTAGTAGAAAATGCAGCTCCCACTCCCCAACAAAGGACAGAAAAACCAGATGATTTCTGGGGCATTGTTGAAAGTAATATTTAATTTTTACCACTTCTTTTTTTAAGTAAATTTTGGGCTAAAGTAGCAGCAAAGGCCACAAAAACTCCGATACCAATCTTGGAAAAAAATAGGTAAATTAGCTTTTCGCTGCCTTAGTTAATCCATAAAGGGCAATAAATAACCATATTATATTAAGCCCAACTGAAGGTAAAGCATAGTGGATGGCTGAATTAATGATAATCCCCACAGCCCCAAATAAATTTAAAGGCTGATTCATAAACCATATCTTTATTATAAACTAGTAAAAACCCTTCGGATCAACAAAACCCTTTCTGAGATTTTTAATTCTTTGTATTGTTAAATAATGGGCAAAGAGGACTTCGACATAGTTTAAATCATCCCGAAGTTCTAAAACTGAAGCAACTGTATAACCTCGTATCCTTAAGTATGTAGCCCAGTTGTCAGAGGGTATAAAACCTGACGGCTTCTCTATACCTAACGGTTGTCTTATCTTTTCTGTAAAAGCATCAGCTGCTGCCTGCTTGTACCCCAAAGTGTCAATTATATTTTGGAAAAAATTATCTGTTATTTGTTGAATTGTTTCATCTTCTCCTGTAATGATTTTAAAAGGCTTGGGAACTATGGGTAATGCTTCTTTTCCACTCATTAACCAGGATTATAGCATGAGATTTTAAGACAAATTTCAGCTCGAGAATCGTAACTTTAATATAAGCAGAGCTTGCTGCTTCGCAGTAACCACTCAATTGTATTTTATTATCAATGCTTTCTCTGACTTTAGGCTTGCTATAGTCCTGAGTGTCATCGAAGGATAGCTCAAATCCGAGAAGAAATAGAAAAAGTGAAGCCAAAGATTGTGAATGTTTCTACTCTTTGATATTCTTAACTTATGGAAAATGAAATTCAACCAAACATTCCGCCAGTTCAACCCACACTTCAAACTCCAGCTCCTGTCCCATCCCAATCATCCATTAACTGGTCAAAAAATCTGTTATTTATAATATTAGGATTGATTGTCGTTGCAGGATCAGTTTTTGCAGGCATTCAAATAGGTAAAAGCCAAACACCAAGTCAACAACCAATTGTTATACAACCAACAGCTTCACCGACTCAGGTAGTAACTAATCCAATAACTATACCTACATCAACAACAAGCCCCACTATTAACCCAACTACGAACTGGCAATCATACACAAGTAGCAAATACAGCTTTTCTTTTAAATATCCTCTAGATTACAAAGTTACAGCCTCTCCAGTTACTGGCAATCAATACAATGTTATTGTTGACCAAAAAACAAATACTAGCGAAGCAGGATTAGTACCGATTCAGCTAAGCATAAATATGGCAACGAATGAGAGTGGAAATCCTTTAGTCATAACCACAATAAAAGAGGCAGAAACTCACTATATAAAAAGTTTTAGCAGTAATTTGGTAACTAGAAAAGATATTACTGTCGCCAATCATCCTGCAGTTTCAATAACTGGTGTACTTGCAGGCTCTGGCCCTGGTGAAGGAAGTTTTCTACATTACACTCTTGTCCAACTTAATAATGAAGTTTTGGTTATCCAACTGGGAAACAAAAGCTATCAAAGCGTATTTGACCAAATTCTCTCTACTTTCAAATTCACTAACTAAATTTTACTTCAGCACTCCAAGTTTTGAATGAGGCTAAACTTGGTATATTAAGTGCCACTTGGCTCCTCGGGTAGGACTCCTTTCGGCTTCGCTCAAGGTAAACTTCTCATCCTTTAATCAAGGCTTCGGCAAAACCAGTGCATGTATTCCAGCCCAGCTTGCCATCAATTAGCATATGCTTCTTTGCTCTACTCCAACCCTTTAATTGTTTTTCTCTTTCAGCAGCCTGATGTTTATCTTGATATCTTTCACAGTAAACTAGCCTTAATTGAGAAAACTTCTTCGTAAAAAAAGATTCTTTACCCTTGTGCTGATCTATTCTAACTTTTAGATTATCAGTTATTCCAACATAAAAAGTTTTCTCATCGCAAAGAAGCATGTATACAAACCAATCTTTTGAATTGTTCATATAATTGGCTTGCACTGAGCTTGCCGAAGTGCTCCTCGGGTAGGACTCGAACCTACAACCTTGTCGTTACAAGTACCCCTTAATTTTCATTAAGGCTTGGACTATCTCATAACCATAATATTTCTACCTTAGGTTCCGGGCGTATAGTCTCTGAACCTTTCACGTTCAGTTTACATGAACGTAACTTGGCTGCGGATTACCATTTTACAGGCTTCCCGACAATTAACCCAGTTTTCATTCCGATATTTCTATCAAAAGCTGCGATACCTTCACAGCGACCCGCTCTGCCATTGAGCTACCGAGGAATGTAACTTTTAAAGTACATTGGAATTATACTATTCGCTCATTATCAAATCCAGTCTATCTTTGAGGAACTTGAAGTATCCCAGCATGAATCTCCCGATGACAATTAGCACAAACCAAAATACACTTATCTATTTCTAATAGTATTTTATCCCAACTGCGGGTTAAACCTCTGACCGAAAGACCAAATTCTTTACTAGATTCATCAATATGATGAAAATCTAGCGCACCATTATATTTTGAGTAGCCACAAAAAATGCATTTACCGCCTTTATATTGAATCGCTAAATCCTTTAGTCGCTTTCTTCTTTTAGTCACCGCTTGTATCAAATATTTAGCTCTATCTTTATATGTTCGGGTTTCCTTCGGCATATATTCAATATGACATTATTTTATTTCATTGTCAATTGCTAGATCATTCTCTTGAAATTAGTCTTAAACTCTTGCCTACCCCTACTTCAAACCGTTATAATACAAAAGTTGCGAGGTGCTAGAACTACTCCATACCAGTCGCTAACGCTCCGGTATAGGGTAAGCGCTCAAACTTCCTTGAGCAAATGACACATCCTGCGAAAGCAAGTCTTCGTAGCTGTAACCAAACAGCGTTGATGAAGTGTCAAGACATGCACCCCATGTACTGCATAGTACGTGGACATGGAGGGAATTCTTCTTTTAAGCCTGCTGGCAGGTAAGTTTTCCCTTTTTTAAAAATTTAATTTTATCCCTGTGGTTTTCAGGAAAAAATTTTGTATGGAAAGATATTCACGCCGAGCATTTCTCAAAATCACCGCCGCCTTAACAGGTGGGGCAATTCTTGAAACCACCTTGTCCCAGCCAGCGAGGGCAGCATTAATTCTAGGTACCGAACTTGGTGCCCCGGAAATAAACTCCTCTTTAAAGTATTATTTAAAAGCCATCCAGGCAGCCAAGACAAAGTTTAGAAAAAAGGTTGAAGAAGGGGATCTTTTCTCTTTGGGAAAAAACTTCAGCTTAAAAAATCGGTTAGAAGATTTTGACCTCTATTTCCCCATCTATTATGCTGCCCAGTTAGAGTACAATGTTCCTTGGCCGCTTTTGGCAATCATCCATACTGACGAAACCACCTGCTCCCGCGACCCCGACCCCGGACGTTGGGGATGTATCGGGGCAATGCAGCGAAGCCCGTATCATCCCACCGAACAAATTTATGAGGCTTCAACCAATTGGCAAATTTTACAAAACCTAAAACAGAGGTATTTTGGCAGTCCTCCCCGCTCAATCGATTACGCTGAAATCCTGTGGGCTGCCCGTTTTATTAACACCACCGCCCAAAAGAATTACCCTGATTTTGAACCGGAAGCTGCCATGTTGTCGGTAGTTAGGGAAAAATATTCCGATCCGTATTTTGGCCGAAAACGTATAGACCGCTACCTTTGGGTCAAAAATTTTTTAGAAAACTAGTTATTAACTCATCTAGACAAAATAGACTGCTTTGTTATGATTAGAACAGTTAATGAGTACCCGGAAGCTAGCTGCTATTCATGCGATAGGCAAATTTTTAGAACAAAGAAGCTTTATTTTTTATTTTTCGGCCATTTTTATCATCTATCTTGCCTTAACTTACTTTTTCTCGGGTTTCTCCCTTACCAATGTTTCTCCTTCTAGCTACTATAATTTCCTCCTTGATGCCTTGTTCCGCCATCAGCTTTATGTCAATCCTCCTAATAATTACGACCTCTCGTTATACCAATCCCACCGGTATTTGTATTGGGGTCCGGCAGCCATACTCTATATTTTGCCATATTATTTGATTTCCCATCTGCAGGCAAGTGATACACTCTACACCTGCGTGGCTGGGATTTTAAACATCCTAGTTTTTTATTTTCTGATCCAGGAAGCATCCCGCTATTTTAAAATCAAGCCCAGTAAGTTCATTAAATTAATTTTAGTGGTTAGTTTTGCTTTCGCTTCTCCTAATTTTTTTCTTGCCTTAAAGGCTAATATCTGGTTTTCCAGCCAAATTATTGCTACCTTCTATCTGCTGCTGTTTTTCCTTTGCTTATTTAAATTCTTAAATCAAACTCAAAAATTATCTTGGTGGTGGTTGGCAGTGCTTTTAGTTAACTTGGCTTGGCTAACCCGATATACGATGGTGTTTAACTTGCTGTTTTTAACCTACCCTTTGTATATTCTTTATCACCAGAGGTCTCAGCTTTTTAAACGGGCCTTATTGGGAACCGGTTTGCTGCTTAGTATATTTTTCTGTGGTTTTTTAATGTATAACTTTGCCCGGTTTAACAATGCCCTGGAAACCGGCTACCGATATCAACAAGGTGCTACTCGCTATGCTATCTATTTCCGTAACAACCAGATGTTTTCGCTCAGTAATATTCCTCACAATTTTAATTACTATTTCCTCAGCCCCAATATTTGGATCAAGTCGTCAACTTTTCCGTTCGTCCATTCTGATGCTGAAGGTAATAGCATCTTTTTTGTTTACCCGATACTGATCCTTTGGCTGCTTTCCTTGGGTGTAGCTTACCAAAGTTTCAAACACCAGCATTTTTTTCACAACTTTTTCAGGGACCCTTCCCCTTCTCCGGTCTTTTTCTTCCAGTTGATTACAGCGGTAACAGTAGCTTTCAATATCTTAGTTTTGCTGCTGAATGTAGGAACCGGCTGGGTACAATTTGGCAGCCGCTATTTCTTGGATGTCACCCCAATCATCTTCTTAAGCCTATTATTTATCATTGACCGCTTCCCTAAAGTATTACTCTTATGGTTGTTGGCCTGGGGGTTAATTGTGAATTTTACCGGGGTAATCTTTTTTTACAAATAGATTACTCAAGGTAGTCCCGAAGTTTTTTGGCCCGGGTGGGATGACGAAGTTTACGGATAGCTTTAGCTTCAATTTGTCTGATTCTTTCCCTGGTTACTCCAAACTCTTTACCCACTTCCTCTAAAGTCCGTTGTTTGCCATCCTCCAAACCAAAACGCAGCTGCAACACCCTTTTTTCCCGGGGTGAGAGGCTGTCCAAAACTTCATCCAGATGGTTTCGAAGTAAAGCCCGGGTAGCCTGCTCATCTGGTTTAAGTCCCGGGGCTTCAATAAAATCACCAAGCTCGGAATCTTCTTCATCTCCGACTTTGGTGGCTAAAGAGGTTGGTTCCTGGGAAACTTTAATGATCTCCCGAGCCTTGGCCGGATCAATCCCCATCTCTTTGGCCACCTCTTCCGGAGTCGGTTCCCGTCCTAAATCCTGCATTAATTTTCTTTGGGCCCGGTTAAAACGATTGATGGTTTCCACCATGTGCACGGGAATCCGGATGGTCCGGGCCTGGTCGGCTAGTGCCCGGGTGATAGCCTGTCTGATCCACCAGGTGGCATAAGTAGAAAACTTAAAACCCCGTCTCCAGTCATATTTTTCCACTGCCCGCATCAACCCCATATTTCCCTCTTCGATCAAATCCAAAAGGCTCATGCCTCGGCCGACATATTTTTTGGCAATAGAAACAACCAAACGTAAATTTGCACTAATCAATTTGTCTTTAGCTAGACGTTCACCTTTTTCTGACCGTTTAGCTAGTTCAATTTCCTGTTCGGCAGTCAGCAGGGATACCCGTCCAATCTCCCGCAGGTACTGCCGGACCGGATCGGTCACCGAACCTTCTTCCAAAGAAGCTAACATCTCCAATTCTTTTTCTAAATCACTGGCGCTCCTCTCCGCCTCGGCTACCTCTTCCGCAGTAGTTTCAAAAACATCAATCCCAGCATCGATCAACTGCAGATAAAAACTATCTAGCTCGGAAATCTTATCTTCCGGTTTGGGAAAAATTTGCAAAATCTCTTCCTGGGTGACAAATCCCCGGTCTTTACCGAGTTTTAAAAGCTTCTTTTCATCAAGTTGTGGTAATTTTTGTTGTTTAGCCATATGGTTACAAATTTTTTAATTTTAAAGACAAATCCCGAAACCTTTTAAGAGAACAGATTGCTCTTTGACAACGATCAAAAGAGCGACGGCGTTCTCGCAAGAGTTTAGAGATTCTTTAGTTTAACCGAAAGATCTCTAAATCTCTTATTTAAAGTCTCTAACAGTTCTATTTTACCAAAAGCCTGGGCACTTTTGATATCAGCCGATAGTTTCTCCAACGATGCCTTCACTAAAGCTTTTTTTAAGGCTGTCACGACTATTTCAACTTCTTGTTGCCATGCCCTAGAATGTACTAGTTTATCATCAATTTCCATTAAATACAACCTATCTACTATAGGTACTAATTCTACAGGAACCATTTTAACAAAATCGCTAATATTAAAAGCCGATCCTTTAAATGATATCGCATCTAAGTATATTACGAGCAGTACATAAAGAGAACGGAAGTTTTCCGATAAAAACAATGTTTCAGGAAAATTAGGCACAAAAATCAAATCCGGTGGAACCCTAAGAAGCAGTGCCAGCAAATACTCCTCCAAGAGTTCCCTTCTTGACCTGGAACTAATTTTTAATTGATCAGCCGGTTGACGAAGAACGGTTTGGTAGTTGGGCAATAAACTTTTGTTGCGGATCTCCCGCCGCAGGAGCTCTTCCGGGATCGAGATTAAAGCCGACAACTTTTGGATATAGTGCTCCTTGGTTAAGGAATCGGAAATTTTGGCTAAAATCGGCATCATCTCTGAAGCAATTTTTTTCTTGCCTTCGGCAGTTTTGGGGTTAAAACGCAAGCTAACTGAAGTTAAATAATAATCATAAATCGGCACTGCCCCCTCCACCGCCTCATTCCATAAATTGGCATCTTTTACAACCAACTCTGCTGGATCTTTACCGTCGGGAATCTGGATAACCTTAATATTGAGCCCCGCCGTATCCGCCATCTCAATCCCCCGGCGAGAAGCAGCATCCCCGGCCAAATCCCGGTCAAAACAGAGCAAAATTGTCTCGGCATGCCTTTTAATGAGCTCAATTTGGCCGGAAGTTAGGGCGGTACCTTTGCAGGCGACCACATTTTTTACTCCCGACTGAAAAGACATCATCATATCCATCTCCCCTTCAGTTAAGACGGCCTGGTTTTTACTGCGTACTTCCCCTTTGGATAAATTCAGGCCAAATAAAAAATTGCTTTTATCAAAAATTATTGTTTGGGGGGTATTAATATATTTCGGCTCTCCCTGTCCCAGAATCCTGCCGGCAAACCCGATCACCTGGTTTTTGATATCTACCAGGGGAAAAATGATCCGTCCCCGGAAACGGTCATAGCTGCCGTTTTTGGAAGAAACGGTTAAACCGGCTTCAATCATCTCCTGATCACTGAAACCGCGCTTTTTTAAAAAATTTCTCAGGGAATCCCAGGAGTTGGGGGCATAACCTAAGTTAAAATCTTCAACAGTTTTTTCTGATAAACCCCTTTTTTCCAAATACTCCCGGGCAGTTTTGCCTAACGGATGTTTGGTTAGTAAATGGTGGTAAAATTGGGTGGCCTTTTGATTGGCTTCAAACAAACGCAGTCTGTGATCTTTGTGCTCACTTTTTCCTTTTTTAAGGGTAATACCTGCTCTCTTGGCTAAAACCTCCATGGCTTCAGTAAACTCCAGGCCTTCTTTTTCCATGAGGAATTTGAAAATGTCGCCTCCCTTTTGACATCCAAAACAATGCCAAATTCCCCGTTCGGGTGAAACCATAAAGGAGGGAGTTTTTTCTTGGTGAAAAGGACAATTAGCTTTAAAATTGGCGCCGGCTTTTTTTAGAGGAAAATATTCCTGGATGAGGTCAACTATATTGATCTTTTGTTTGATTGCTTCAAGATCGTCCATAATGATGCCCAATTGTCCGCCAAAAAGCCGCGAAACTACGAGCTTGTCCTCATCAAGAGGTGCTGGGCGAATTGTACACCTAACAAATCCCGAAATCAAGAATAAATTCTACGGCCGAGAAAGATTTTGAGGAGCACGACAACCAGTGTCAGGACAAGACAGACCTGAAACCATTAACCCCAAAGCAAACTCACTCATCTGATCTAAAGGCTCATAAACCACTCTGTTATAAAGGCTCTCAGGCCAAGTAACCGACCATTTACCGTTTTTCATTACTACCGTCATGTCCAGAGATGCATCCTTCCACTGCGAATAGGGTTGACCCTGGAAACTTACTTGAGGTGATGGAGATCCATCTGGGAACCTTTTTGTCCAGCCTTGCCAACGATAGGTATATTCTATCCTCTCCCGCCCTCGGTACTGATAATCATTGGCCATATCTGCATTAGAAAGAGTATCTTTTGCCAAATGTTGCATATGAACCTTCTGAATATCAGCTTGACCGAAACTATAAATAACCCTTATTCCAGAAAATGACGAGTATCTGTGCGTCTCTACCCAGTTGGTAAAAAAGGTATTATTAGGATTAGACAGCAGGCGATTAATAAACTCTTCAACCGTAGCCGGAGCACCCGGCTTACCATTTATCTGTGAAGTCTTCATACTCAAAGTTATCCCCCGCGAGGACTGATCTTGAAAATTGATAAAAGGATTTAACCATCCCTTAAGTGCCTCCATCATCGCTTTATCCTCCATCATAGGAGTCGGAGTAGCCAAAACGGCAGTAGGAACTTTGGTTGGAACCCTAGTCGGGGTGGCTGGTATTCCTAAAACCTGCGGCTCAGATCCCCCCGTCCGGGGCAAATAGGGAAACGGACTTTCCAACTCGTTTCCCTGTCTTCCAACATCAGCAACAACTACTCGACCATTTTTTTCCATCCTTCCCTGATAGTTGCCCTCATCAGCTATAACTCTATACCCAGAGATCACAGTATTAGTAATTGGCACATATTTTCCACCTACTTTGACACCAAAATGAGCATGAACACCCTTAGTTTCTCCTCCTTTTGGAGCTTCGCAAGCGGCATACCCTAGAAATTGACCGGCCTCAACATTTTGTCCTACATTTACCTGTATATCAGCAAGATGAAAATAATCACTACTGAAAGCCCCATGATCAATTTCCACCACACTATGGTTGGGGTCATTGCGGTCTTTTTCATTACCTACTACAGCGACTTTTCCTGAAGCCGTAGCTACCACCTCCCAATCTTTAACAGGAGAGCCGCCTGGGCAAGGAACAACTTCCCGCGGAGCAAAATCCAAAGCATAACGAACAGATCCTGATAAACCGTCGGAGTGGGGACCACCAGTGAGATAACCTATTCCCTTAAGTGCCTCCATCAAACCAAGTAAACTGGTATCTACTTGCAAAATCGGCGTTGATTCTTCTTGGGGTCTGATGGATCCAGTTGTAACTCTAGATGAAGGGGTGGGTGATGGGGGTTTGGGTGATTGAGCTTCACAGCCTGCAAGAAGTAATCCTAAAGCCAAAATACCTCGCCCTGCCACTTGCTTTACTGAGCGGGGAAGAAAACTATCCCTAAAATGACCCAGACCATTTAGTCTTTCGCCCATTTTTAGAGTCTTCTAGATATATCTTATACCCTACAAGATAGATGTCAAGATATCATCTTGGAAGCCAAAAATATTTCTTCTTTTGTTAGTGACTCTAAACACAAAACTAGCTATAATACCCTTTGATAAGTCCTGCGATAGTTTTTATGGAGAGGTGTCTGAGTGGTCTATAGAGCAGTCCTGGAAAGACTGTATATCCGTAAGGGTATCGAGGGTTCGAATCCCTCCCTCTCCGCTTTCACCCGCCGAAGTTTCAACGTAGGCGGAAAATATGTGCCAATTACTAATACTGTGATCTCTGGGTATAGAGTTATAGCTGATGAGGGCAACTATCAGGGAAGGATGGAAAAAAATGGTCGAGTAGTTGTTGCTGATGTTGGAAG
>JAMDBX010000011.1 GCA_023487645.1 Patescibacteria group bacterium
GCCCGGCGCGATTTACAATCAATATCAGTTTCATTTCCCACCACCCCGGAAATAATTTCCGCCGCTTTAAAATCATGGGTTACGACTAACTCATGCAAAGTAACATTGCCGCCCATCGAATGACCAAAAACGCCGATTTTATTAGGATCAGCATCAGGATATTTTTTTATTGATGCCAAGGCATTCATGCTGTCGGTGACATAGCTTGGTGAGATATAAGGCTGCTCAGGTTTTCCTTGTGAGGAGCCGTTGCCCCGGTAATCAGGCTTGAAAACAATATATCCGGCGCTGGCAAGCGGTTCAACCATAACTGCATAACTTTCAGCAGTGGAGTATTGTGCTGGCGGGATATAGCCATGGTTAAAAATGATCACCGGCCAGCCGCCATTTGGTTTTTGTCCTTGGGGAACAGTTAAAAGGGCAAATTGTTTTAAGCCTTCTGATTGATAGGAAACTATATATTGATTGTAAATCGCGCCGGGCGTCAAAGTTTGCTCGATGGTGATATTGCTGCCTGGATAGGATTTTTGTTGCATGGCAGCAATGGTCAGCGGAGACTGGTTGGTGACCGGGGCTGAGGGTGCGGAAGAAGGGGAAACTGTTGGGGACGGAGCGGGTTTTTTAAGCCGGAGGTATAGGCCTAGCCCTAAAAAGATGACGATCAACAAGGTTATTACGGCCGCTAGTTTCATAGTCCAATTATTTCTTCCTTATTTATTACAGTGATTTTACCAAAAACTAGATAAATCTTTTGTAAGATTAAAAACACTATGCCAAATGTCGGAACATCTGTGGTTGCAACTGTCACTGATACTTTTAATAGGATCATTTTGTTTATTCCGCAGTTTATAGCCGGGTTGGTTATTTTAGTGATTGGTTGGGCGTTGGCGGTGATTTTAAAATATGTTGCCAAAAGGCTGTTTGACTGGATCGGGCTGGATAGGTTTTTGACCAGGGTAGGTTTGGAGGAAAAAACCGGGACTCACCACATTTGGACGGAGATTGCTTCCCAGGTGGTTTTCTGGTTTGTCTTTTTAGCTTTTCTGATCCCGGCATTTAATGCCTGGCAGCTTACCAATGTGACGGCTCTTTTAAATCAAATTCTGTTTTACATTCCTAACGTCTTTGCGGCAGTGGTAATTGGGTTTATTGGTTATGTTATTGCCAATATTGCTTATAATTTAGTGAAGAATGCCGCGAGCGGAGCAGGGACTGCGGGCGCTAGCCTGCTTGGTCAGGTGGCCAAATATGCTTTGTATATTTTTACTGCCCTGGTGGTTTTAAATCAGTTGCAAATTGCTTCTAATTTGATCCAGCTGTTTGTAGCAGGATTGGTGGCTATGGCGGCTTTAGCCGGAGGGTTAGCTTTTGGTTTAGGCGGGCAAGACGTTGCCAGGGATATGCTTAATCGGTTGTCCGGTTTAAAAGCAGCCCGTCAAATTGGTGGACAGGCTGGCAGGCAGGCAGTTTATGCCAGCCAGGTTCGTCCGGGCAAAACTTCAAAGCATTCTCAAAACAAAGAAGAAAAGAAAGCATAATTTCTTTAAGTGCGAAGCCACTCGATAATTATTGATTTCAGTTCATCTTCATATCTTCTGAACCAATGATCGGCATTGTCAATTAATTTTGTGGTGACTGCTGGTAGTTGTTGGCTAAGGATTTCTAAGGCAGAAGCAGGGTTTTCCTGGTATTGGGTTTTTGCTCCATACACAGCTAGTATAGGGCAATTAATTCTTTTTAATTCATTTAAATCATCACTAAAATGGAAAAGCTGGCCTTCTGCGGACTTTGGATCCGCCAAACTTAAAAACCGTTGGGCACTCAGCTCCACCCCGAAAGGAATCCAGTCAGGCATGGCTTTTTGGGGATTTCCTGAATCAATATATTCCCGGGCTATTCCTAAAGCCTCTTTGTACCGGCTACCCAAATCCTTTTTGGTTACGGCCGGATCATCAGTCGGTTCCAAAAGAATTAAACCTTTGATATCTGTTTTTGTTTGAGATGCATAGTAAGCTGCTTTTTGGGAACCAGTGCTGTGGCCTTGCAGATAAAGGTTGTTGTAGCCTAGGCTTTGCATAAAATTAACAGCGGATTCGATGTCGATTAAGCAGTCTTCGAAGCGCTCCAAACTTCCGCCCAGTTTGGCATACTCAATATTCGAGCCATTCTTTTTCATAAATTCCTGCACAAATCCAGCTCCCCGGTTATTAAAAGTCAGAAAGGAAAAGCTTTTATCAATTAATCCCTGGGCAATATGCTCCAGGAAAATATTTTCATAAAAATTGCCGGTCCAACCATGGATATGGATGACAGCACTTTTGGTTGGTTGTTCCGTTTCAAATAGCAAACCTTGCAGCTCTAAGTTATCTTTGGTTTGCAGTCTAACTATTTTTGCTTTTAATTTAGCCATTGGGTTTATTATATACATTTTGTTATTATTGGGGTATGTCAGATGTGAGCTTAAATGAAACTTCGTATGTTTGGAAACAAATCGCCCAAAGTTGGGGGACTTATTTTGATTCTCCCAGCCGGCCCTCAAAAATGGAAGTGGACCAATACAAAAAATGGCTGAAAAATATTTCCGAAGGCAAAACCGGACTAAAGGGATTGGTATTAGGGGCTACGCCGGAACTGCGGGATGCACTGGTTGAAAGCAACTTTAATTCCTGCATAATTGATATTAATTGGGAAATGATTTTGGCCATGACTGAACTTTTAAAGACCAAAAATCCCAATGAGGTGATTATCAAAGCCAACTGGTTAAATAACCCTTTACAGAACGGGTATTTTGATGTGGTGTTAGGAGATGCTGTTTTGCCGAATCTGCCGTGGGAAAAAAGGGATGAGTTTTATTGTGAGATTAAAAGATTGTTGAAAACAGGCGGCTATTTTATGAATCGGGCGTTTTTTGTGCCGGAAAAGAAGCCTTTTGCTAATATTGATGAATTACTAAAAGCTTTTGCACAAAAGCCAGCTTCGAATAAAACTGCTTTAGAGTTGGTTTTTGAAATCCAAATTCTGACCCACTCAGAAACTGATCATCTGGGATCAATGGAAAAAGTAGTGGCAGTGGTGGAAAAACTACGGGGCAACAACGGATTCAATTTTGACAGCGAAGAGCTTAATAAAACACTGGATATCGTGTGGGATTACTGGTTAAAGACTGCCCGTCAGAAGATTTGGATTTATCCCTTTGAAAGGGAGGAAGAGGCAGAGTATAAAAAGTATTTTGAAACCGAGGCCAAATTTTGCTCCACCGATCACCCTTACGGCAAAATTACCCCAATGTATCTGCTGAAATCATAACTGCAGCTCAAATACTTTATATTTTGATTTGGCTCCGGAAATAAGCTTCACATTTGATTTACTGGTTTTAAAATAATCTGCCAAAGCTTCACTGGTAGCTTTATTGGCTTTACCCTCCAAAGGCGGCTGGTTAACGTAAACATGCAAGGTTCCCAGTAAATCTTTTTCTATCCTTTCCCGTCTGGCTCCGGGATGAACAATAACGGTAATTTTCATGATTTGATCATACATCAATTTCTTACCAAAATCTTCCGGGATACTGATGGGGGATTATTACAGATTTGTTAAGGTTAAGCTTCAAAATGAAAAGGAGGATTATTTTGGGAATATTTACCAGGCATGGAGATGCTGATAAGGCTTTGTTACGTTTAAGAAAAGAAGGAATAGAAGTCAAAGAGATTTCAGTTATTGTCAGGCAAGACATAGTAAGCAGCTATCGTTCACCCAAAAATGAATCAGAGGGGATTCTGACAGGGAGTGTTTTAGGAGGCTTGGCCGGTCTTTTAATCGGTCTGACCCCGGTGATTTTGCCGGGGATAGGTGCAGTTTTGGTGGTTGGACCACTGACGGTGTTAACGACTACCTTAATGGGAGTTTTGGCCGGCGGGTTAATCGGCACGCTGGTGGAAATAGGCGTGCCGGAGCGTTCGGCCAAAATTTTTGAAAAAAGCATCAAAAAAGGGGGAGTTTTACTGGCTGTTACAGCTAATTACAAAAATGAGAAGCAGGTGCGGCAAATTTTGGACATGCATGATGTTAAGGACTTAACTATTATCCCTTCCGCTAGAAAGGTCAGCGGGCAACTGTTGGAACAACAAATCAGTGTAGCTTACCCAAGCAGGATTGCCAAGCCTGTCAGAAGAAAGGAGTAAGGTAAATAGTAATGACGCAACTGGCTGTTCCGGTGGGAAAAGATGACCATACTTTAGGAAATCCTAAAGCTACGGTGATATTGTTGGAGTATGGGGATTTTGAATGCCCTAATTGCGGAGAAGCTTTTCCGGTTGTGCAGGTTGAGGAGCGGATACACCAGAATTTTATTAGCGGTGTTGAAAGTGGGGTTAATGGCACGCCAACCTTTCTTATAAATGGAGGCTGAAAAAACTAGAATTTTAATCTTCCAGAAAGTATAATTTTCAAGCCGGAATTTTTGGATGGATAATAATTATATTGTTGGTTTGAAATTAAAGCCGCAAAGACAAAAGAAAAAGGTATGGGCTTGGATACTATTGCTGATCCTTGTGGCGATTGGTATATCCGGAGTTTTTAAGCGGTCTCCGGAATTGATCAGTCCATTAAGTAGAATAAACAATTCCCTAAGAAATATCGTAGATGAATCTTTAACAGGAGCCAGGGGTACATATGGGATTGCTATAAAAAACTTAAAAAGTGGTGAAAGTTATTATTTTAATGAGCATAGAGTTTTTGAAACCGGAAGTCTTTATAAATTATGGATTATGGCCACGGTTTTTAAACAAATTCAAGACGGTGGGTTAACCGAAGACCAAGTTTTGAGTGAGGATATCGCCGCTTTAAATGAAAAATTTAACATCGATCCTGATTCGGCAGAGCTTAAGGAAGGGACAGTAACTTTGACAGTACATGATGCGTTATTGCAGATGATTGCTATTTCCCATAACTATGCAGCTTTGCTCCTGACTGAAAAAGTTAAATTATCTTCTGTGGCTGCTTTTTTGAAAGAAAATGGCTTTAGTGAATCATCTGTTGGAACTGATGGCGACCCGCCGAAATCTACCCCTGCCGATATCGCCCTTTTTTATGAAAGGCTATACAAAGGTGAATTAGCTAATCAGCAATATACACAGGAGATGGCTGATTTATTAAAGAATCAACAATCCGATGATGGGTTACCTAAATATTTGCCGGATGAAGTACCCGTCGCTAACAAAACCGGGGATATTGGTTGGTTTAAGCATGATGCCGGGATCATTTACACCGGTAATGGAGATTACATAATAACCATCATGTCAGAAAGTGATTATCCCCCGGGAGCCCAGGAAAGAATAGCCATGATTTCTAAAGAGGTTTATGAGTACTTTACTAAAAAGTAACTAAGCAACTTCATATCTCTAAGATCATATATGGTTGGTGGGGTGAGATTCTGGAGAGCAGGGGGAAAGAGACATTGTAAACCGGAACACCTCGGGCAGTTTTACCCTTCGGACTGCCGTGATGAGCATGGCCATGAAAGACTGCTGTTACGCCAAAATTTTCAATCGGTTCAATCAATCGGCTGCTTCCTAACATCGGGTAGATTTCTAAAGATTCACCCACCACTGTTTGACGGATGGGGGAATAGTGAAGCAGGACAACCTTTTTGTCAGTCTCCAGTCTTATTAAGGATTCCTCTAACTTTATGGATTCATTGACTGCTTCATAAACAAATTGTTTAAGGACTCGTTCTCCAAAGGGGTCGGTTTGGTGATTATCAAAACCGCCGCAAAAGCCTTTGACACCGGCAAAACCGATTCCTTTATAAATATAGGGGTGATTTCCTAAAAGAAATAAATGTTCGGCCGAAAGAATTTTTTTAATTTCCTCATGTTGGTTATTTTCGTGATCGTGATTTCCCAATACTCCGACCATCGGTATTTTGCAAAAGCTTAACTCCTCAGCCAACACTTTCGCCTCAGAAACCAAGCCTTCGTTGGTTAAGTCTCCGCAAATTAATAAGATATCAGCCTTCCCGGAGACTTCTTCAAAGACTTGTCTGAAAGCTCCTACGTTTTCTTCTTGAGTATGTAAATCAGCCATGGCGGCAATACGGACTTTGGTCATGCTAAAACTTCAAATCCCAACTCAGTAATATCAAACTTATATTGGGTTCGGGAAAGCAGTGGCCCCCGGCAAATTTTATCCTGGGGGATTGGATTTTGGATTTGGTACTTTACGCGGGAAATGAGTTCTTCCAGGAGCCAGTTGGGGATAATATCCCTTTCTGAAGGGTAAACAAAGCGGAAGTTAAGGATCAGTGATAAAAGTATTTCCCAGTGATTTTCCATGCGGACGAGTAGTCTTTTCCAATTTAACTGCCTGCCGGTTATTAAAATAAGGTGGTTGATATCAGCGCCGTCATAATGATCGCGGTCTTGGATATACGCTTTGCACCAAATTAATTCTTCTTTTGGGATAAGTTTGACCTGGTAGCCCAGAAGCTTAATATAAACGGCATTTTCAAACCAGGAATCGTCAACAGTGATGATATAGTTTGGTGAAGAAAACAATATGTCAACATGATCCTTGGCTTCTATCACCTGCGCCAGCCACCTTTCATCCAATATTTTGATATCTATGCCGGTTTGTTTGAGGATTGCCACAATTTTGGGAAAATCCCCGGCTTTACAAAAAACATCAAGGTCGTTAGTCGGGCGGTTAAAGCTTGTATATTCATATACTGCAAATCCTCCTCCAATCACAAAAGGAACACCGGTTTTGATAATAATACTCAAAATCCTGCCATAAAAATCCCTGGCAGCAGACTGGTTTTTCGGCACGAGGTAACGATAAGACTGTACTGTTATAAGGTTATTAAAATTTGGTAATAATCATGAAAGTAATTTCGGTATCTTCCATAGTTCTTACTCAGTTCTGACTTAGTTATGACTCTTAATTTAAATCCGGCTGTTAGGATGAAAGGTATTTGAAGATGTGAAATTACTTTTTATTGGCGACGTTATGTTAGGTCGATTAGTGAATGAGGTTTTAAAAAAAGAATCTCCCGAATATCCGTGGGGAGATACTTTGGATATTTTTCAGCAGGCTGATTATAGAATCTGTAATTTAGAATGTGTTATCTCTGACAAAGGTCAGCCCTGGACCATTACTCCCAAAGCTTTCCATTTTCGGTCAGACAACAAGAATATCGCCGTGTTAGAAAAAGCCCGGATTGATATGGTGTCTTTGGCCAATAACCATGTTTTGGATTATGAGGATGAAGCTATGATGGATATGCTGGAAATTTTGGATGACGGAGGGGTGGCCTACGCCGGAGCCGGTATGATTTTTGTTGAGGCTTCTGCCCCGACAATTTTAACAACTCAAAAAGAAAAGCTCAAAATTGGCTTGATTGCTTTTACAGACAACGAGCCGGAATGGGAAGCCTCCGGCGATGATGACCCTGGAGTTTTTTATGTACCAGTGGATTTGGCGGATAAGCGGGCGGAATACTTAATGCATCAGGTTCAGGAAGCAAAAAAAGAGGCAAATTTCTTAATTGTGTCTGCTCATTGGGGGCCTAATTGGGGACACCGGCCTCAACCGGAACATATTCCTTTTGCTAAGGCCTTGATTGATGCCGGAGCAGATTTAATTTTTGGTCACTCAGCCCATGTTTTTCAGGGAATTGAGATTTATAAAGGAAAACCAATTCTATATTCCACTGGAGATTTTGTAGATGATTATGCGGTGGATGAAATCGAGAGAAATGATCAGTCGTTTATTTTTGAGGTTGAGGTTGATGAAAAAGGCGGATTAAGAGGGATAAAACTTTACCCGACTGTTATTAGGAATATGCAGGCCAGAATTGCTCAGGAGCCGGAGCTTAAGGATATTGTTTTTAAAATGATTGAGCTTTGTGATGAGTTTAATACCAAAAGTACTTGGTTGGAAAGTGAGCATTGCTTGGAAATACGAACATGAATGGTATTATTGAAGCTAAATTGCTGGATCCATATAAAAATCAGCCAATTGCCTTAAAGGTGGTTTCTGCCGGTGATTTGGAAATTACTCCGCACGCCAGAAAGCCCAGTGATTTCCACATTAAGCGCTTAATTCACTCTATTGAGAAGCTTGGTTTCCTTGTTCCACTAATCGTAGTGGAGGATCCGCAAAAGGCGGGTAAATATCAAATTATCGACGGTCAGCATCGTTTTATCGCTGCTACCATGATGCAGATTAATAAACTGCCGGTAATTGTAGTTCCTTCGTATTTGGCCGAAAGCTTGATGAATTTTAATACGGAAAAAGAGATGAACATTAGGGAAAGGTCAGCTATTGCCTTGTCAATTTACCGGCATTACTTATCTATTAAACCGGGGATGTTGGAAGCGGCGGCGGAAATTATTAATGCTTTAGAACATGCGTATTTAGTGACATTAGGATTAGGGTATGAAAGGACTGAAGATTTATCCGGATCAGCTTTTGAGAGTGTACTGTCCAAATGTGATTTCTTTTTAAGCACTCCCCTCAAAATTGCTCATAAAATCAGGGAAGATAGAGCCCAGTCGGTTTTGACTGCGAATACCCTGATCAAAAATATTTCTGAGCGGCTGCGGGAACTAGGACAGTGGCATCCTTATGTGTACCAGCAGATTGTAACCTGGGCGAACCCTTTTAAAAGGAAAAGGGTGACAGTTGAGTTTGATGAACTCTTTCCGCCCCTTTTAGAAAACCTGGAGAAATTAAGTAAAGACCCCAAGCCTTTCATTGAAGAGGTTTTAAAAGAAGAAGAGGAGGGTTAATCTGAAAATAGCCCAAATCGCTACCATCATTGAACGGGTGCCGCCGAAAAAATATGGCGGTTCGGAACGGATTGTTTATACTTTAACAGAGGAGCTAATAAAAAGAGGGCACGAAGTAACTCTTTTTGCCAGCGGCGACTCGCAAACTTCAGCCAAGCTTGTTTCGGTGTATCCAAGATCACTGCGGGAAGCAAAGATAAAGGATATGTATGATTTGAACGACTTGACACTACTTCATCTCGGTACACCATATACCATGGAAGATCAGTTTGATATTGTCCATGACCATATTGGTGTATTTAGTTTGCCGGTGGCTCAAAAATCCAAAACTCCGGTTTTGATGACTTTGCATGGTCCGTTTACCGCGACTAACAGGCGTCTATACAGTACGTTTCGAAACCCTTATCTGGCGGCAATTTCCCGCTCCCAGGTTAAATTTGCTCCACCGGTCGCCACTGTGGCCGGTGTTGTTTATAACGGGCTGGCCATGGATGGGTATCCGTATTCTTCGGAAAACGACGGGTATTTACTTTTTGTGGGGAGGATTTCAATGGAGAAAGGAACCCATCATGCGATAGAAGTGGCGCAAAATCTTGATCTGCCGCTGATTATTGCTGCAAAGCTGGATCTAACTGACGTAGCTTATTTTAATGAGTATGTCGGGCCGCAGCTTTCCGATGATCGGATCCGCTGGATCGGTGAAGTAGACGAGGTAGAAAGGAATAAACTGATGAGCCGGGCGCTTTGCTTGCTACACCCCATTACCTGGAGGGAGCCGTTTGGATTAACGATGATTGAGGCAATGGCTTGCGGTTGTCCGGTTATTGCCTTCAATAAAGGGTCAATTCTGGAAATCGTTGTTGATGGTAAAACCGGATTTATTGTTGAGGATTTGGAAGGGATGATTGAAGCGGTAAGTAAGGTAGGATCCATTGACCGGTCATTCTGTCGAAGGTATGCGTTGGACAATTTTAATGCCAGTAGAATGACTGACGGATATGAAGATATCTACCGTCGGATATTAGAAAACAAAAAATGAATTTCCAAGGATTACAAAAAGTTGATTATCAACCAAAATCGCTTTTGGAATACACAAATCTGATGCCTGAGGTTGTTAAAGAAATTCAAAGTGTAGCCAAGGATTTGAAGGGGTTAAGGGTAGTTCATCTTAATGCTACGGCAGTGGGCGGAGGAGTGGCGGAAATACTGCGTTCAGAGGTGCCTTTGCAAACAGATACAGGGTTGGATGAAAGTTGGTATGTAATTCCTCCGAACATGGAATTTTTTGAAGTGACCAAAAAGATCCATAACTTAATGCAGGGGAAGCCGAGCAGATTAAAAACACAGGAGAAAAAGGTCTATATCCAATACAACAAATTTATTGCCCAGGCTCTGAGCGAGCTGCAGCCACAGCCTCAGATTCTGATCATTCATGACCCGCAGCCGGCTGCCTTGATTAGCTTTTTAAGTGAGGAAAGACCAGATTTTGTGATTTGGCGCTGCCACATTGATACTTCTTCTCCTAATCCGGCTATGTGGCAATTCCTGCTACCTTATCTTAAATGTTTTGACCATTTTATTTTTACCCTGCCGGAATATACACATAAAGATTTTCCGCCCCCAAACCAAAGCAGTTTTTTTACTCCGGTGATTGACCCTTTTTCTGCTAAAAATATATTAATGGATAAAGGCCAAGCCAAAGAATATACTAAAAAATTTGGCATAGATATTGTTAAACCACTGGTTACCCAAGTCTCGCGTCTTGATCCCTGGAAAGATCCCTTGGGAGTAATTGATGCCTATCGGTTGGCAAAAAAGGAAATTCCTACTCTGCAACTGGCACTGGTAGCCCAATCAGCCACCGATGACCCGGAAGGGGAAGTTTTGTATACCAAAGTGAGAGATTATATTGGAGGTGAAAAAGGAATTTTTTTGCTGGTAAACCTAAGAAATAACGATAAAGCAGTCAATGCCTTCCAAACCGCCTCAAGTATTATCTTGCAGAAATCGATCCGGGAAGGGTTTGGTCTGACGGTTACTGAAGCGATGTGGAAAGGTGCGGTTGTCATAGGCGGGAATGTGGGCGGCATAAAACTGCAGATTAAAGATGGTGTTAACGGTTTTGTGGTCAACTCGCCTATCGAGGCCGCCCGGAAAATTATATATGTGCTTAATAATCCGCAGGTACAGGAAAAGATCTCCCAAAACGCCCATGAATCCGTCAAAAATAAATTTTTAATGCCACACGCAATTATCAACTATCTCAACTTATTTAAAACATTATTAAACAGATGAAGCTGGATTTATGAGAAGAAGCAATCTTGTTATCAGCAGCGGAAATATTTTTATGATTTCAAATTTTACCGGTGATATTGTGGCTCAGGATTATCAGGGCCTATTTTCTGCTGATGTTAGACACCTGAGCAAACTAGAACTGCTTATTAATAATAGTCCTCTCGAGGCTTTGTCATCTCAGGAGACAGGTTTTCATAGCGCTTCCATAGTTTTAGGCAATTATCCGACCAAAGACCTTTCAAGGTTTGATTTAACTATCATCCGTAAACGTACCATTACTAAAATATTCCACGAAGATATAGAAGTAAAGAATAATACTCAAAAGCAGTTAAGTTTTCTGCTGGGTTTAAAGTTCGATACTGATTTTTCCGATATATTTGAGATTAGAGCCTTAACTCGCGGAGGAAACCAGGAGCATCCTAATAAACGTTTCATTACAAAAAACTTTAGGAAAAAACATCTGCTGATTTTTTCCTATGCCAGAGATGCTTTTAGAAGAACTACCGTCATCCATTTTAGTCAACCAGTTCAGTTAAAAGGCAATATTGTTAATCTTTCCGTTTCGCTTCAACCGAAACAACGGCTTACTTTTTCGTTTTCAATTGCTTTCTTGGCAGGGAGAAAAACAATTACGGTCAGAAGGTTGGAAAAAATAAAAAAAGAAGCAGAGATTTTAAAGGAGTGGCACTGGTCAAAATTGACGCTGCAGACTGACTGGGATGATTTCGAGCAGGCAATTAGCCAAAGTCTAAGCGACCTAGCAGCACTTCGTATCTACCAGGAAGAAATGCCTGGGAAAATTACTTCGCTGCCTGCTGCCGGTATCCCTTGGTTCGTGGCAATTTTTGGCCGGGATAGTTTAATAACTGCTTATCAAACCATAATCTTTGGATTAGAGTTAGCAATTTCAACTCTTAAATTTTTGGCAAAATACCAGGGGAAAGAAGTAAACCCCTTGCGGGATGAGCAGCCGGGAAAAATTTTGCACGAAATGCGCTTTGGCGAGACGGCCTATTTTAGGAATTGGGTGCCGTTTCCTTATTATGGAGCTGTAGATACCACGCCGCTTTTTTTGATACTTTTATCCGAGGTTTACCGATTCGGAGCCTCAGTTGGGTTCATTAAAGAGATGAAGGATTCAGCTCTTAAGGCGCTAAAATGGATTGATGAGTATGGTGATATGGATCAGGATGGCTTTGTGGAGTATCAAAGGGGGTCAGAAAGGGGGCTTAAAAATCAAAACTGGCGCGATTCCTGGGATTCAATGATTTTTAGAAACGGAGAAATAGCCCAAACCCCGATTACCTCAAGTGATGTCCAGGGTTATGTCTATGATGCAAAAATGCGCATTGCCGAGATTGCCAGATCTGTTTGGCAGGACATCTCTCTGGCAGTAAGGCTGGAACAAGAAGCAGCCGAGCTTAAAGGTAGGTTTAACGAAGCCTTTTGGATTAAAAGTAAGGGCTATTTTGCTTTAGGATTGGATAGAAACAAAAGACAGATTGACTCACTTTCTTCTGGTATCGGCCAGTTGCTTTGGAGTGATATTGTAAACGAAGAAAAGATCCCGCGAGTAGTAAGTCTTCTTTTTTCAAATGGGTTATACAGCGGGTGGGGAGTGAGAACTATCAGCAAAGATGATAAAGGATATAATCCGTTGATTTACCATCGGGGAACGGTTTGGCCGCATGATAATAGTTTGATTGCAGCCGGATTGGTTAAGGCCGGACAAAGAGAGAAAGCTTTGCAGATAATTCTTGATACGATTACAGCCAGCTCCTTTTTTAATTACCGATTGCCGGAAGTATTTGCCGGCTTTGACCGGTCTGAAATTCCGTTTCCGGTCCAATACCCCACCGCTGCCAGTCCGCAAGCCTGGTCAGCCGGAGCCCCAATCCTTTTCCTGCGTCTGCTTTTAGGGATAGAGCCTGATATCAAACGTCAAACATTGCGGATAAATCCGATGTTACCGCCAAATATGGATTACCTTACCGTCGATGGTATTTCTGCCTTCAGAAAATATTTTTCCATTAGGGCTGGCAAAGACGGGTCAAAGATTGTACCGCAGTAAAGGATGAATTAAATTTTATCTGCCGTATGTTCCGATAATTTGAGCTGCATCAATAACATGGCCTTCTATTGCTTCCAGGATTTCTTCGGCTGTTGCGCCTGCTTCTAAATCCAATGGTCCGTCTAAAGCATAAAGGGTGAAGATGTATTTGTGAATACCCGAAGGAGGGCAAGGGCCGCTGTATTCTGAGTGTTCAGAATCATTTTTCCCCTCTATTGCTGTTGACGGTACGCTATCTTCGTCAATATGGTCGGTGCCTGGATCCATATTGAATAATAACCAATGATAAAAGGTCTTGCCCGGTGCATCAGGATCAGAAACTATTAAGGCTAAGCTTGCCGCCTCGCTTGGAATATCTTCAAACTTTAAGGGAGGGTTAATATCTTCACCGTCACAAGTATATTTTTGAGGAATTTTTCCATTGTTTTCAAAAACCGGACTGGTTATTTCCATTTTAGTAGTTACTTTTTAAATATACGTTTAAAAGTTAAGATCTGAGACAAAGAAAAGTAAGCTTACTGCAAGAATTATTTGAATCTTACAGATTTTTAACGCCTTTTTGCCCGAAATCTATTAAAAAAGAAGTAGCATGAAAGTGAAAGAGGGCGAGTAAAGTGGCAGGAGAGTCAAAGACAACCACAAACCATGAGGAGATTAAGAAGTGGGTTGAACAGCGGGGTGGCCGTCCAGCTATTGTTAGGGGTACGGAAAAAACCGGAGAGGGAATAGGTCTTTTGCGGATAGATTTTCAGGGAGACGGGGAAGGGCCGGATCCATCACTACGCCCCATATCCTGGGAAGAATTTTTCCAAACATTTGATGGGAAAAATTTAGCCTTTTTATATCAGGATCAAACGGCAGAAGGAAAAGAAAGCAGATTCTTTAAACTAGTCAGCAGAACTTAGGTGATTAGATGTTTTTTCAAAATCGTCAGGAAGCAGGGAAAAAGTTAGCTTCTGAAATCTTTAAATACCGGAAGGAAAATCCTTTTGTTTTAGCCATACCCAAAGGGGGTGTGCCGATTGGTTATGAAATTGCTGAGGTTTTGCTAGCCCCCTTAGAGGTGTTGGTGGTAAGGAAAATTGTTCTATCGGGAGATAAAGATTTTGGGATAGGCGTTATTGCCGAGGGGGGGATAAAAATTTTGGATCAAACTACCATTGAGGTTTTAGGTATTGATGATGTGGAGTTGAAAGATACGATTGATTTGGAAGAAAAAGAACTGGAAAAGCGGGTGGAAATTTACCGGGGCGGGGAGCTGCCGAGTTTAACCGGCAAGACGGTAATTTTGGCAGATGACGGAATGGCTACGAGCATGACAGCCAAAGCAGCAGTTGAAGCGGTTAAGAAGCTAGATCCGAAAAAGATAATTTTTGCCACTCCGGTTTGCGTTTTGGATATGGCGGAGAATCTGCGCCGACTAATAGATGATGTTATTTGTCTGGCAGCGCCGGCTGAATTTATGGCTGAAAAGTTCTGGTATGACAATTTTACCCAAATGTCTGATGAAGAAATATTAAGGTTGCTGGAGGAAAATAGAAAAAGGAATGGTTAATTTAAAATTATTGTTTGCCTTCTTTTCCCTGGATTCTTTTTTTGCTTTCTAAATCCGGCTCATTGCTATGAACGTCGCCGCTGCTGACTCCTGGAGTGTGCATGGCAGACGAATCGCTGTATTCCAAATCATTAGGCTCTTTGGGAGTTTCGGTGCCTTTGTCGTCGGTGTCGTCATACATGACATGCCCGGTTTTCTTGATGTGTTCGTCCAACTCCGTCTCGTCTTTTGCAATAAAACCGCAAACAGGACATTTCCAAGGTTTAGCCATCTTTAACTCCAGCTTAATACTTTTGAATAAAAACCGAATCATTAAAGCGTAAGGAAAAAGTAAGATATTTTTTTCAATCAG
>JAMDBX010000018.1 GCA_023487645.1 Patescibacteria group bacterium
GTGGTTAGGGATAGTCTGCAAAAACATATTCACAAGGGAAGTGATTGGCGTTTTGTCAGAAAAGTCATTGAAGGATCGCTTGAGAAATTCTTATATCAGGCTACCGGAAGGAGACCGCTAATTCTGCCCGTGGTGGTGGAGGTATAATCAATCCTATAGTGTGGTATAATAGGGAGTAGGCTACAATAAAGTTATGGCTAGAAGAAAATCTATCTATAAATTACCAAAGTTTAAATTAAAACAAAAAACAATAACTGCCATCGGTACATTAGTAGCTTTTATTTTGGCAGTCTTGTCCGGCGCCGCTATTTTTACTCATTCGGAAACTATATCTTTTTGGCGGGATTTTTTGGGTGAATATTTAGGTGTAATGAAACTGTCAGCTCCGGTGATATTCCTTTTATCAGGACTAGTACTAACAAAAGCCCGGTGGAAATTTGCCCAAACTAATGTGTTATTAGGCTTTTTACTGGTAGTGTTGTCGATTGCATCTTTAATAGGAGCAGTAAAGCTGGAGAAGGCGGGTTTAATCGGGCAAACTTTATGGGTGCAGCTTTCCTCTTTTGTTACTCCTTTGGGAGCAGTAGCTTTACTGCTATTAGTTTTTGTCGGCGGACTAGTGGTGCTTTTTGATACTTCCCTGCAGCAAATTTTTGCTATTTTTGGATGGATTTTTAATGCTTTAACAGGAATTGTTAAACCGCTTTTGAACAGGCAAAATACTTTTGAAGCCAAACATATTCCGATTAAAGTATCCGGAGTTGATGACCGGCCGACTCCCAGACCGCAAGTGCAGCAGCAAAAAGGCCAGGGACCAATTATTGCTGATGTATTAGTGCAAAATGTGGCCGGGCAAAGTAAGGTTTGGAAATATCCACCAGCCTCGCTGTTGTCTGATAAAGTTGGATCAGCTGCTGACCGGGGAGATGTTAAAAAGAGTGCCTCTATTATTGAAAAAACCTTGGATTCTTTTGGCGTTCAGGCCACTGTGGCTGAAGTTAACGGCGGACCGGCTGTTACCCAGTATGCTTTGAGGATTTCCGCCGGCACCAAAATTTCCAAAATTGCCAATTTACAGCATGATATGGCTTTAGCATTAGCTACTCCAACCGGTACGGTCAGGATTGAGGCACCAATTCCGGGCAAATCTTTGGTGGGTATCGAAGTACCGAATCATTCACTGGAAATTGTGGGACTTAAACACGTTTTATCCTCAGATGAAATGTCCCGTCACAAATCCAAGCTGGCTGTAGCTTTAGGGCGTGATACTTCCTCAAAGCCGATGATTGTGGATATTGATAAAATGCCGCACTGTTTGATTGCCGGAACCACTGGTTCAGGAAAATCAATCATGCTTAACGCTATTATTACCTCTTTGCTGTTTAGAAATTCACCGGACGAACTGAAATTAATTTTAATTGATCCGAAAAGGGTGGAGCTGACCAGCTATAATGGTATCCCCCACTTATTAACCCCGGTGATTACCGAGCCGGAAAAGATTTTGTCTTCTCTAAAGTGGGCCATGGCGGAAATGGACAGGCGCTACAAATTATTCCAGTCAGTGGGGGTCAGAAATATCACTGGTTATAACGAGATGTCCGGTTTTCAAGCTTTGCCATATATTGTGATTATTATTGATGAGCTGGCGGATTTGATGATGTTTGCCCCAGTGGAAATTGAAGATGCTATTACCAGGATTGCCCAGCTGGCCCGGGCCACTGGCATCCATTTGGTAGTGGCTACCCAGCGGCCATCGGTTGATGTCATCACCGGTTTAATTAAAGCCAATATCCCCTGCCGAATTGCCTTTAATGTGTCTTCCATGGTGGATTCCCGGGTGATTTTGGACGGGCCAGGGGCTGAGAAGTTGCTGGGACGGGGAGACATGTTATTCCTGCCGCCGGATGCTTCCAAGCCGATGCGTATTCAGGGGGTATTTGTGCAGGACGGCGAGATTAATAATTTAATTAAATACCTCAAATCTACCGGTATTGCGCCGCAATACACAGCAGAAGTTACTGAAATGCCGATTGGCCGGGCAGGCGGCAGGGGTGGAAATGGCGGTGGTGGTGATCAAGACGAGTTATTTGAAGAAGCAGTCAGGACGATTTGCCAATACGATCGGGCGTCGGCCTCATTATTGCAACGGAGATTAAAAGTTGGTTATGCCCGGGCCGCCCGGATTATTGATGAACTGGAAATGGCCGGCATTATTGGACCGGGGGAAGGTTCCAAACCCCGGGATGTCTTGGTCAGAAATGCTGATGAATATTTTGCTGCACAACAGCAAAGCTCTTCTTGATAGAACGTAAAGTAGATGTATAATGTCCGCAAATGAAAACTTGCGAATTTCGTGCAGAAACAGATGAATTTACGAAACGGCTTGAGGAAGGTAAATGGAGGCGCGGTTGCAAAGATCAAGATTGCAGGATTCTTATAAGAAATGGAGTTAAAACCCCTTTTTGTTTTTTCTCTGATTCAACAACAGATCCAGAAAGAACTCAGTGTCCTATCAAAAGTTTCTCCTTAACACAAGTTAAGTGAGTTTTTAACTGTCCCAAAGTATTCACGACCGTGAACATAATGGGAATATTTAGTGGGAAGATTGCCGCGTTCGCTTCGTTCGCTCGCAATGACTTTTGTAGTTTTTGGTACAATTGAGCACATGGATACGCTTGATTTGACTTTTGAAAATATCGGTCAGATTACCAATTTATTGAAAAACGGTAAAATCGGCGTGATGCCGACGGATACCATTTATGGCATTGTTGGTTCGGCGTTAAACCCGTCGGTAGTGGAAGAAATTTATAAATTGCGGAAAAGGAATATTGCCAAACCGATGATCATTTTAGTTTTTTCTTTAAATGATTTGAAGAAATTTGGTATAGTTTTAACTAATCAGCAAAAAGATTTTTTGAAAAAGATTTGGCCTAATCCGGTCAGCGTAATTTTGCCCTGCCCGGCCGAAAAGTTTGCCTATTTGCATAGGGGTAAAAAAAGTTTGGCCTTTAGGATACCTAAAAATGAAGCTTTGCTGAAAATTTTAGAAAATGCTGGACCGCTGGTAGCACCCAGTGCCAACTCGGAAAAGAATAAACCGGCGGAAACTATAACAGAGGCGAAAAGATACTTTGGTAATGATATCTCTTTTTATGTTGACGGCGGCAAATTAAAATCAAAACCTTCCACTATCGTGCAATTATATGAAGACGGTAAGCAGATAGTTTTAAGGGAAGGCAGCTTTAAGCTCAAGGTTTAGGATTGGGCAAAAACTGGCGGTATGTGGTTGGTTGGTGCTTGAGTGTTATCGGCTGCTGGTTGGGAATTGGTTGTATTCAGCTGCTCCAGAGCTTGATCAATTGGCGCCATGGCTTCTTTGAATCTTTTTTCCTCGGCTTCTTTCCTTTTCCTATCAATTTGGTCATCTGCTACAGTTTTAAACTTGGCAAATTGGTCCCCTGATATATGGATATAAGCCAGAATAGCTTTTTCTGTGCAGCCGTTGCTGATGTGCTTTAAGTTATTAAATAACATTACGTAGAAATCTTTGCCTGAATCAGGTTGTTTATTGTGGCTAATCTCTACTTCGTAATCGTTTAGATCCAACCGATAGTGGTCCTGTAAAGAAGTAGGGTCAAATTTGGCAAGATCAGTGCGCATAACTGTCAATTTGTCTGTACTGACAAGTTCAGTCAGCTTATCGGTGTAATAGCTGGCTTTTTCCGGGTCACCAACAGGCGGCGGGAGCGGGGCGGAATTATCATTTTGTACGGACGATACAGACTGGTCGGACATTAGTTGTATATTAAAAAGCGCAAGCCTTTATGTCAATCAGTCATTCTGGTAAAATCCGTATCATATGCGGACAGTTGGTCAGGTTTTAAAAGAAGAAAGGGAAAATAAGTTTTATACTCTGGATGAAATTGAAAAAGCCACCAAAATCCGTAAAGAATTACTGGAAGCTTTAGAAGCCGGTCAGTACAACAAACTTCCCCCGCCTACTTTTGTTCAGGGATTTATTAAAAATTACGGCAAGTTTTTGGGTTTAAATCAGGAAAAACTGCTGGCAATATACCGAAGGGAGTTTTCGGAATTTAAGCATCCGCCCCGGGTTTTGGAAACTTTTACCAACCCGGTTGACCAAAAAAAGTTTCGGTTAACTCCGGCCCGGGCTTTGGGGAGTGTAATTTTGGGGATGGTAATTATATTTTTTGCTTATCTTTGGTTTGAATACCGTTTTTTAGTGGGGGGACCATATCTGGAAGTTTCCCAGCCGGCCAACCAATTAAATACCAATTCCGAGACGATTCAGGTAATTGGCAGAACAGATCCGGAGGCCAAATTAAGCATTAACAATCAGGAGATCGGGGTAGATGCTTCCGGAAAATTTGTCCAGGAAATTAAGCTGACTGATAATATTAACAATATCGAAATTACTGCTACTTCCAAATCCGGTCAGGTGACTAAAGTGGAAAAAACAGTATTTCTGAAAAAATAACAGGTGTGATATATTAAGAATCCATGGATTTTTTGCAGATTGCCCTTATCTTTTTAATTTTACTTTTATCAATTTTTCTCGGGATTACCGGCATCCAAGTATTTTTTATTTTACGGGATTTAAAAAAGGGCTTGGACAAGTTTAACCATATTTTGCAAACCGGGGAAAATATTGCTTCTGATGTGGAAAAACCAGTGGCAGCGGCCAGCAATTTGGTAACTAATGCAGAAGTCCAAGCTGTATCCGGAGCTGTCAGTATGATACAAAAAATGATAAGACCTAAACCCAAAAGATTCTACAAGCGAACCTTGTGAGCTTGCAAGATTTTCTTATAAAAAAGTTCTTTAATCGTTCGGTCAGTTTGTGGTTCCCCTGAGTCGCAAATCCTGCGATTTTTTAACGCCCTTTGTTTCTAAGCAAAAAAAGAATGTTATACTAAATTTAGTGAATAAACCGTGGGACTGTTTTTCTGCGAAAAATAAACAAAAAGGCCTGGCACCAATTTTAATAATTATTTTGATAGCTGTAGCAATAATTGGTGGATATTTAATTTACCAAAAACAGTTTAAATCTATTTCTAGTTCTCAGTCCTCACCTATTCCAGCAGAAATTCCTTTTATTGCTACTTTTAATGATTGTATTAAATCTGTGGGTAGTAAAGTTGTTGAAAGTTATCCTAAGCAATGTGAGAGTGGCGAGGGGAAAATTTATATTGAAGAAATTAAGGACCCTATTGATATAAGCAATTGGAAAGAAATTGATACGCATTCTGGCTTTTTATTTAAGTGTCCTCCCGAATGGCAATGTAAAGTTTCTGATGATATTCATGATGCGTATATTGCTTCAGCTCAGATACATAATTATATAAATTATTTCGTAGGATTTGTGATTGTTAAAGCAGAGGATTTTCAGCAAAGTCCTTTTAGGCATCCTAGTTACAAAACTGGCGTAGCTTGGCTTCAGGCGTTACTATCTAAAGATCCGAAATCGATAGAATTAATGCCTGGTACTTACAAAGTTAGGCCTGGCACTGATGGTGTTAGTGGTCCTGTTTATGCAGATCATGTAACTTGGAGTTTTGATAAGATGCAAGAAATAGAGATAAATAATAAAAAAGCACTGATTGTAGGGAAAAGAGTTTTTGTTCCGCTGAATAATCAAGATTTGCTTTATATAGATGAGAGTCTTAATCAAAATAATAGTTTAGTTGTGCCTTTAGAAAAAGCAATTATTTCATCAATCAAATTTAATTCTCCGTCCAAACAGTAATTAATGTTAAAATAGCTTCATGAGTTCCAAGGATATTCGGGAAAAATATATTAAGTTTTTTACTGATCGCAGGCATAAGGAAATTGCCCCGGCAAAGTTAGTACCGGAAAATGACCCATCTACCCTTTTTACCTCCTCCGGTATGCAGCCATTAGTCCCCTATTTGTTGGGTCAATCTCATCCAGCTGGGAAAAGGTTGGTGGATTCCCAACCTTCCTTTCGGGCAGAGGATATTGAGGAGGTGGGTGATAACCGCCATACTACTTTTTTTGAAATGTTAGGAAATTGGTCTTTGGGCGACTACTTTAAAAAAGAGCAACTACCTTGGATTTGGGAATTTTTAACTAAAGAATTAGAGCTTAAACCGGAACGGCTTTTTGTAACGGTTTTTGGAGGAGATAATAATTCTCAAGTAGTAACCCCGGACGGAAAAACATTTGAACTAGGACTAGATGCTGATTCTGTTACAGAATGGAGTAAGCTTTTTGAGAAAGAAAAGATAGCCCCAATAGTGGTCGATATGACAAATCCTGAAACTAGTCCCTTGGAAATTTCAGCAGGGAGAATTTTCCAATATGGAGTTAGTAAGAATTGGTGGAGCAGGTCTGGAAGTCCAGATAAAATGCCAACTGGAGAAATTGGTGGTCCCGACTCGGAAGTGTTTTATGATTTTGGAATTAATTTGGGTTTGCATGAGGAATCTCCATGGAAAGACCAACCATGTCATCCAAACTGTGATTGTGGCAGATTTTTAGAAATTGGCAATTCAGTGTTTATCCAATACCAAAAACAAGCAGATGGAAATTTGAAAGAATTAGATCAAAAGAATGTAGATTTTGGCGGGGGGCTGGAAAGATTAACGGCCGCAGCAGGAGATAAACCAGATATTTGCCAAACTGATTTATTTAAAGATATCATTAAATCAATAGAAGGCTTGATACAGGCTGCCAATGTTTACGGAGTCAAAGGACCAAAAGATAACTTCAGAATCATTGCCGATCATATAAAAGGGGCAACCTTTTTAATTAAAGATGGTGTTGAACCCTCAAATAAACTGCAGGGATATATCTTAAGAAGATTATTAAGAAGAGCAGCGGTCGAAATGCATTTTCTCGACGGATTTAAATTAAAAGCCATGAATAAAATGTCAGATCTGGTGGAAGCTGTGGTAGAAACATATCAGGGTACAGGGTATTTTGAAGAGGTTGATATTAACATGATTAAAAAAGTAATTGATGAGGAGATGCAAAGATTTGAAAAGACTTTGGAAAAAGGTTTGAAAGAAATTGAGAAAATTGATCAAATTGACGGCAAAAAGGCGTTTGATCTATACCAGACTTTTGGTTTTCCATATGAAGTAACAGAGGAGTTATTCAGGCAAAAGGGGCAGGAAATTGACCGGGAGCAGTTTAGAAAAGAGTTTGAAAAGCACCGCGAGTTATCCCGGACTGCTTCAGCAGGCATGTTTAAGGGTGGTTTGGCAGATCACTCAGAAACCGTGACTAAATATCACACTGCCACTCACCTTCTGCACCAGGCTTTGCGGGATGTATTGGGACCGCAGGTTTTTCAAAAGGGCTCCAATATTACTTCCGAAAGGCTGCGGTTTGATTTTTCCTTTGATAGGAAAATGACAGATGAAGAAATTAAACAAACAGAAGATATTCTCAATAAAAGAATTGAGGAGGACTTAAAAGTGGAGCGGAAAATTGTGTCTCCCCAAGAGGCCAAAGAAATTGGGGCGATTGGTTTATTTGATGAAAAATATGGTAATGAAGTGAGTATTTACGGAATCGGACCAGGGTTTGCTTTGGATCCTAAAGCTAAAGATCAAAGAGAACGGGCCGGTTATTATTCTTTGGAATTTTGCGGTGGACCACACGTTGAGCATATAGGCATAATTGGTAAGATAAAAATTACTAAAGAAGAAGCGGTGTCGGCCGGTGTTCGCCGGATCAGGGCACAAATTGTGTAACTCGCATATTTTATGTTAAGATAATTTCAGGCCACCTCCAGGCAAAATTTTTATGAGTTTTTTAAACAAACTGACTGCCTCTTTGCCGTTTGGAAAGAAGGAAGAACAACCAGATTACTTTTTCGCCGTTAACATCGGCGCGGAAAAATTAACTGCTGCTTTGTGGACGGTTGGCAGCAAAGATTTAAAAGTTTTAGATATTGCTTCTCAAAGCTATTCTTCAAATGACGAAATTGTATCCGTAACTGACAAATTATTAGATCAGGTATTGGGTTTAAAAGAAGTTGAGCCACAAAAAATTCTATTCGGTGTTCCCAATTCTTGGATTGTTGATGATAATTTGAAAGAAGAATACTTAAGGGTTTTGCGCCATTTAGTCAAAGAGTTGGAATTGACTCCAATGGCCTATGTTTCTACCAGTAATGCTTTGGTGCATTTTTTGGAAAAACAAGAAGGTGTTCCGACTACGGCGATTTTGGTAGGTTTTGAAGAAAAGCATTTAACAGTGACGGTAGTGCGGGCTGGTAAATTGGATGGAGTAAAGGTGGTGACGCGAGGAGAGACTTCTGGTGCAGATATAGAAAAAGCCTTATTAACTTTTACTGATGTAGAAACTTTGCCTTCTAAGATTTTAATCTATGGAGAGATGGCAGTGGGATTGAAAAGCCAGCTAGCCTCTTTTTCTTGGATGTCGAAACTGTCTTTCCTGCATGTGCCAAAGATCGAAGTTTTAGGTGAAGAGCTGGAAATTAAGAGTGTGTGTTTGGCAGGAGGGTCAGAAATAAATGGTAATGTGGTTTTTGTCGATCAACCAATTAAAAAATCTGCAGAACGACTGGATATTTTGGAAGAGGGGAGTCCGGAGAAGACGGAAGATCAAAAAGAATCAGCGGAGCAAGATTTATCAGAAGATTTGAAATCAGAAGAACAAAAGGTTGAAAAGTTGGAGGATGAGGAAGATACTGAGTCAGAAGAAGAGACCGAAGAAGAAGTTGAAGAGAAAAAGAAGGTTTTCGAGAAACCTCACCTTGCGGGTGATAACTTTGGGTTTATGGTGGGAGATGTGGCAGATAAAGAGGTTGGTGAATCAGCAGAAGCGCCCGCTTATAGTTTGAGCGAAGAAAGAGAATTAGCAATTCCGGAAGAAGATTCGATTGAAATTGATGATTTTGAACGAGAAATTACTCCGCCTCAACCTCAAAAAGGAGAACACAAGAGAAAGTTTAACTTAAAGAGGTTTATTCCCAGGAATGCTTCAGTATTGATTATATTATTTGGAGTTGTTGGCGCAATGGTTCTGGCGGTAGTGGCTTATTTATTCTTGCTGAAGGCTGATGTTAAGATTTTTGTCGAACCAAAGATTTTGGAAAAAGATGCCCAAGTGATAGCTGATCCTAATCAAAAAACTGTTGATGAAGAGAAGAAAATAATTCCCGGCCAGATAGTTAATGTTGATGTATCCGGTTCAGCCAAAGACACCGCCACCGGTAAAAGGCAAATCGGTGATCCGGCAAAAGGGATGGTTAGAATATATAATGCAACCGATCAGCAACTAGTTCTAAAAGCTGGTCAAACATTAACAAATGATAGTGGTGTGCAATTTAAGCTTGATAAGGGTGTAGAGGTGGCTTCGAAGTCAGCAAGCGCTGCTGCTCCGCCATCACAGTCGGACGCAATAGGAGCAACCGCCGCAATCATTGGAGCGGATGGTAATATTCCTTCTTCTGTAGAACTTAAAGTGGGTAATTATTCTAAATCAGAAGTGGTAGCGAAAACCGAAGGCAATTTTTCCGGCGGCACTTCTAAAGACGTGACGGTGGTTTCGTCCGAAGATCAGCAAAGATTGCTGGCCAAGCTATCCTCCAATTTACGGCAGCAAGCTCAGCAAAAGATACAGGAGAAATATCCGACTAAAAAGATTTTAGAAGAAGCTTTATCAGAAAGTACCGTCAAGAAAAGTTATAGCAAAAATATTAATGATCAGGCGAGCGAGTTTTCCTTAAATATGACTGTGACTTATAAAGGAACAGCGTTTGATGATGCGGACTTGAAGACAATTGTATCTAAATTGGTTACCACACAAGTGCCGGATGGTTTCCGGTTGGATCTTTCTGATACGGAAACTCAGGCCGATGTTTCAAAATTGGAAAAAGACGGCAAGTTGGTATTCTTGGCAAAATTCAAGGCTAAGTTAATGCCGAAGATTGATACGGACAAAATCAGAAACCAGATTAAGTTCAAAACTTTGGCCCAGGCGGCAGATATTATCAAAAGTGTGGATAATATTTTAGGCTCAGAGATTGATATTACCCCGCAGCTGCCGGCAATACTTCAACGCCTGCCCCTGCTTTCCAAGAATATTAAAATCGAGGTAGGGCTGAAATGATCGCTCCGGGTAAGTTGATATCCGTCGGTTTTTTATCAATCGGAACTTTTATCCTAATGCAGGTGGTTTTGCCGATAATTTCATTCCAGTTTTGGGCACTCGGGCAAAGTTATCAAAGCCAAGCTCTGATTAGTCCGACCAGATCAAACGAGCAGGTTTTGGGAATTTCTGTCCAAAATAAAGATAACTTCCCAGCTTTTGTTTCTTCAAAACTGCGGGAGTCTCACCCTAACTATGATAAGTTTAATCTTTCTATTCCCAAGCTCAAAATTGATAAGGAGGATGTTTTGGTGGATACCAATGATTTATCAAAAGGTTTTGCCCATTTGCCTGGATCTGCCTTGCCTGGAGAAAAAGGTAACGTGTTTATCTCAGGTCATTCTGCCTTAAGTCCGCTTTTTGCTATTAAAAGCGCGCCTTTTTCCAAACTGCCCGATTTGAAAAAAGGGGATCAGATTACCGTTGAAACCCCGGGATCAAAATTTGTGTACGAAGTTACCGAATTTAAAATAGTTGACCCATCTAATTTATCAGTGCTAGTCGCGCCGGATACTCAAGGCAGATATATTTCCCTAATGACTTGTGTGCCCCCTGGGCTAAATTTTAAAAGGCTTGTTGTTTTAGGAAAAATGATATAACCTTTTGGAGTGAAATATTTAGGCGTTGATTTTGGATTGAGGAAAATAGGCCTGGCTATTTCAGAAGGCGAGCTAGCTTCTCCTTGGCAAGTGTTGGAGGTTAAAGGTTTCTCCGATGCGGTGGAAAAAATTTCAAGAATAATTGAAGATAATAATTTCGACAAAATCGTGGTTGGTTTGCCGGAAGGTAAAATGGGTCAAAATGTTACCGGATTTGTTAGTGCCTTAAGAAAAAAAGGATTTGAGGTGGAAACTAGCGATGAGACTTTGTCCAGCAAGAAAGCTTTGACGGTGATGATTGAGCAAGGTGTACGGCGAAAAGGGCGTCGTCGCGAAGAAGATGCCTATTCTGCCGCAGGAATTTTACAGGAGTATTTGGATTCTCGGTCTGTCGTTGCGAGGAGCGAACGAAGTGAGTGACGTGGCAATCTACCTATTCCGTGGAAGATTGCTTCGCTAATCGCTCGCAATGACAAGGTAGGAATTATGAGAAAAATTTTAGCCCTAATTGTTATCTTAATTTTGCTGTTCTTTTTGGCTAAAGGCTGGTGGGATAGTCAGTTGGCACCGGTATCCGCCGATACAACTACTCAAGTTTTTGTGATAAATAAGGGAGCCGGAGTGTCAGAAATTGCCAAAAAGCTGAAAAGCAGTGGATTAATCAAATCAGAATTAGCTTTTAAAATTTACGTTAAACAAAACAACCTGGCCGATAAGATTCAAGCCGGTTCATACAAGCTTTCTTCTTCCATGTCCGTTCCGGATCTGATAAGCAAACTTCAGTCCGGTAGCGAAGATTCGTGGGTGACTTTGATAGAAGGCTGGCGGGTGGAGGAAATGGCGGAAAAGTTAAATCAGCAGTTGGGAATAGATAAAAGCCAATTTTTGAAAAATGCTAAGGAAGGCTATATGTTTCCTGATACTTATCTTTTTCCTAAAGAGGCAACCGCCGGATATATTACCGAAACTTTGGAAAAAACTTTTGATACCCGTTTGACTGATGATTTACGCTCAAAAATCAAAGCCAAAGGTTTAACCGAGGCAGAGGGGGTGATTCTGGCTTCGATTGTGGAGCGGGAGGCCCGCTCGGATAATGTCAGAAGAATGGTGGCCTCAATCCTTTTAAAAAGATTTAATATCGGTATGGCGTTAAATGCTGATGCGACAGTTCAGTATGCTTTGGGTTACCAAAAAGGAGAAAAGAGCTGGTGGAAAAGGGGTTTGACTTTGGATGATCTAAAAATAGATTCACCATACAATACTTATCTTCATGCCGGTTTGCCGCCTGCTCCAATTTCTAACCCGGGATTGTCATCTTTGAAAGCAGTGGCTGAGGCTGATTCTTCTACCCCTTATCTTTATTACTATCATGATTCAAAAGGAAATTCCTATTATGCCAAAACCTTGGATGAGCATAACCGGAACGTAGCCAATCATCCATAATATGTACAAATGTTGGGGGAAGGTAAGGAAGCATAATCAAAGAGGCAGAAGGTTGGGTTTCCCTACTGCTAATATAAATTTAACCAAAAATATTCCCGAGGGAATTTATGTTTCTCAAACTAAAATTGGAAATAAACAATATCCGTCACTCACTTTTATTGGTCCGGCTAAAACTTTTGATAAAAAAAAATTCTTGGCCGAAACCTATGTTTTGAATTTTGACAAAAATATTTACGGTAAATGGATTTCTATTAAACTTTTAAAAAAAATCCGAGGCAATCAAAAATTTGCCTCAGCAAAAGATTTAATCAAGCAAATGAAAAAAGATGAAAAAGAAGCCAGAGAATATTTCTTTAACAACACTTTTGGTCGCAAAAGTGTTCAAAACTCCTGCAAGTGATAGTCGGGCTAAAATCTTGTCTTTGCTCCTCGGGGACTGTTCCCCTCGGAAATTCCTCCACTGTCGTGGTAGTCAGTTTCCGGTTCCCCTGAGTCGCAAATCCTGCGATTTTTTAACGCCCTTGGTGTCAATTGCAGAATAAAAAGACAAAGTGATATATTAAAGATAATGAATAGACAAAAAGGATTGGCACCAATATTAATAGTGGTATTGGTAACTTTGATAGCTGTTGGCGGGTATTTGATTTACCAAAAACAATTTAAGCTTGTTCCTGTTCCTCAGTCAACTCAATCCTCCCCATCTCCAGTTTCTCAAAATGAATCTTCCAGTTCTGCTGAAACTGCCAATTGGAAAACTTATACAAATAAAACTTATAAATATAAATTTAATTATCCAGAAAATTGGTATATTCAAACACTTGGGGACAACAGATATGTCTATATTAGTGATCAAAAGTTGGATATTAAAAACGGGATAGATTCGCCAAGCTTAAAATATGATCTAATTGATATCTCGTATAACCCACCAAATCAAATAGATATGCCGGTGACAGCGCCAATTGGTACGAAACAAAAGTTATCACAGTCTCTTTCTGTCCAAAAGATCGCAGATTTAAATATTGACGGACGACCTGGAGCCAAAATTAATTTTATTGATCAACGAGGCAATAAATTAAATGAAGTATCCTATTGGGTAAGCCTTCTTGACAATGGAACACTGCAAATCAGCGCTACTTCATCTGCAAAAATAAACATGGTTGACCAAATTCTTTCCACCTTTAAATTCACTAATTGATGCTTCTGGCAAGCTTTTTTAAGCGGTTTGTTCTTGCCGCAATTTTTCCTGATTTTTCTGTGACGACTACAAAATGATTTTGGATCCTATTAGATGAATAATTTGATAAAAGCCAATTAATCGCTCTTTTAGTGTTTTGTACTGTTTGATCCTCCAATCGCAATAAAATCACGCCTTTGGCAGATTGTGTATTTTTAAAAACCAGTTCACCAAAATCCTTATCTTCGGTTATCACAATAGATTCTTGCGTGACTGATAATTCGAGAATTTGATCATCCGCTAAACTAATTTTAATGTCTCTGATATGAATAGCTGAGTGTCCTAACCGATGCAAAAAGCCAGCCAGTTTAGGGCTAATGTCTTCGTCTATGAGAAATTTCATGTAAAGTAGAGGTAGCAGGAGAATAGGTTTTCTCTACTGTATGTTGGGCATATTCTACCGCCGCTTTGACGTCAGCGGCAGTTAAATCCGGATAATCGCCCACGATTTCCCCAATAGTTTGACCATGAGCTAACAGATTTAAAATTAGGGCTACCGGAATTCGAGTCCCGGCAATAACAGGTTTGCCGGCCAAAATTTTGGGATTTCTGACAATTCTTGTTTTCATGACAGTATTATATCATTTATGATATGCTGAAAATATGCATCAGAGAGGTCTAGCGCCACTTTTAGTAGTAATTTTAATTGCTGTAGCAATTGCTGGATATGTAATTTATCAAAAACAAATTAAGCCAGTTTCATTGTCTCGGCAAATTCAAGCAACTCCTTCTCCGGTTTCTAAAAATGAATCCTCCGGTTCTGCAGATGTTGCCAATTGGAAAACATATACTGATCAAAATGTTTCATTTAAATATCCGTCAGACTGGAATGTTTACCATGACCGTAATAATGGAGTTAATGTACATTGCAGTAATTGTTCATCAATTTATAACTCAGATTTTTTCCAAATTGAACCAACCGTGTTAAATTCTATAGCGTCATATACAAATACTTTTAGATCTACACAATTTGATTTAACTAATATTACCTTTAATGGTGATCAAGCTGTTAAATCTTCTGACGGAGGTGGTAAGCAGGCCGGCGGTTCTAGTATAGTTATGTTTGTTTTACATAATGGGGCGGGTTATCAGATAAGTTATAGGCATCCTGATTTATTAAATGAAAAGAAACTTTCTAATTTTCCCTCTCCGAATCCAGATATAATTTCCACTTTTAAATTTACTAATTAATATTTATGGATCCCGTATTAAATACGGGATGACAAGGAAGCTTTTTGATTCGCTATGCTCGAAGAATAATAAGCAAAGCTTGCGAGTTAATCACTCTTCAAGATTGCTTCAATTCGCTCGCAATGACAAATTTGATCTGACCCACCTGCAGATTTGAAATAAATGGGACAATTTTCTTTTAAAGGGTAGGATTTTGATCTGTCTCTAGGAAAATTTAGAAGAATTTTTGAAGATAGTCCGAGACTGTAGAGAAAA
>JAMDBX010000052.1 GCA_023487645.1 Patescibacteria group bacterium
AGAAAGAGAAGAAGAGTTAGAGTTTTCTCTTGAAGCATTATTAAAAAGGAGTAAAATCTTAACAGATGAAAAAAATAATCGTTAGTCTCATCAGCTTTTATCAACAATATCTCTCTTTTGACCGCGGGGTACTGGCTTTTTTAGCTCCCGGAGGAGCTTGCAAGCATTCCCCTAGTTGTTCCGAGTATACTAAACAAATGGTGGAAAAATATGGCATTATTCAGGGAATGAAGTTAGGAGGTCAAAGAATTATCTCATGCAAATAATTCAATTTATCGGCGACATCTTTCACTGGGTCTTTTTTAGTCCAATTGTAAATTTATTGGTTTTAATTTTGCACGCTTTGGAAGCGGTGCATATCCCGGGAGCTTTGGGTTTTTCGATTATCATTTTGACTGTTATCATCAGGTTATTGGTGTGGCCGGTGATGGCTACTCAACTTAAAAGTGCTAAAAAAATGGCGGATTTAAAGCCGAAGCTGGATGCTTTAAAAGAAAAACACGGCAAGGATAAACAAGCGATGGCTGCAGCCCAAATGGCTTTATATAAAGAACACGGAGTCAACCCGGCTGGAGGTTGTTTGCCGGCTCTGATCCAAATTCCCGTTATCTGGGCACTTTACCAAACTATCTTTGCTTTTTTCTCTGATGGCCAAGGTTTGCATCAAATTAATAGTGTTTTATACTCCCCTTCTTGGTATATCAACTCCGTCCCTGATTTAAATTTTTTTGGTTTGAACTTAGCCATTAAGCCATCTACTTTTACTCAAGGAGCCTATCTTCTTTTGGCTATTCCGTTAATTACCGCTCTCCTGCAATTTATGCAATCGAAAATGATGGCTCCGAAAGCAGTGAAAGAATATCCCGGAGATACAAGTAAAGAGAAAAAGGAAAAAGCTGGAGCTGAGGATTCTATGTCTGCTGTCCAATCACAGATGAGTTATATGATGCCACTGATGGTGGGATACTTTGCTTTGCAGTTTCCCATTGGTTTGGCTTTATATTGGAACACCTTTACCATTTTAGGAATTGTCCAACAATATTTAATTTCCGGCTGGGGTGGTTTGGAGAGTTGGATTAAAAGATTCCAAAAATAATTAAAACCTTCTACATTCTTTCCCATTGACTGAGGCTTACCCTATCATTTATACTTACCTACCATGGAAGCAAGAGTTTCCGAAGTTTTAGAAAATATTTTAGGACTGCTGGCTTTAGAAGGCAGCTTTGAAGTAGTTGAAGGACCGGAAGAGGTTACTGTCTCTATTGAAACCAGTGATGCCGGAAGACTGATTGGTTTTAAAGGAGAGACCTTAGATGCCCTGCAACTGATTGTCAATCAAATCGTTAGCCGCCAGGGTGTTGAGGAATATAAAAGGGTGGTCATTGATGTTGCCGGTTGGAGAAAAAGCAAAGAGGGAGATTTGGAAAGACGGGCGCGTAATTGGGCTGATGAGGTCAAAGAGAATGGTCAAGAGATTGAATTGGAACCAATGCCTGCTTGGCAAAGGAGAGTGATCCATATGGTAGTTTCAGAAATTCCCGGTGTTGAATCAGAAAGTATGGGCGAAGGCCGGGAGAGGCATTTAGTAATTAAACCGGCATCCAAAGGCTCCTCCAAGAAAAAAGAACAACCGGAAAAACCCGAGGAAGATGCGGAAAAAACTCCTTTAAGTTAAACTGTTAAAGTGAGTTCCTTGTTTAAAGTCTCTCAACAAACCCTGTGGCAACTTCTTGGTAAAGCTATTACCTCACTTGCCACCTTTATAATTTTGGGGATGGTCGCCCGTAATTATAATGAGGCTCAAACGGGAATCTTTACCCTGGCTCTAACTTATCTGGCCTTTTTTTATCTGGCTGTAGATTTTGGTTTAAATGCTTTAGTTTTGCAAAGATTGGACCAAGAAGAGGGTCACTGGCAAAAGCTTTTAGGGATGCGCTTTGCCCTCTCTAGTATTCTAGTGACACTGGCGGTTTTGTTGGTGGCAGTCTGGCCCACTGATCCCCTCTTTCGCCAGTCAATTTTTATTGGAGCCTTAGCCATTGTTGGCTACGCTGCCTTTACCAGTTCGGCAGTTATCTTTCAAAGTAAATTGCGCTATGATTTGGCAACGCTAACGACTTCTGTGGGGGCACTAGTAACACTGCCGATCTTTTTCCTGATTGTTGAAAAAGACTTAACAGTTGCCGATTTGATGATCGGTCATTTATTGGGTTGGTTAGTCAGCGGCGTTTTTTCTTTAATCATTGTCAAAAAATATCTTCCCCGCCTCTTCCCTGTTTTTAATTTCGAATATAGCAAAAATCTTTTAAAAGAAATTTGGCCTTTTTCGATGACGATGATTTTAAATGTCGTTTATTTTCGCCTGGATGCTTTTATCCTTTCCTTTTTTAAAACGATGACGGAAGTGGGAGTTTATAATTTGGGATATCAAATCTTCCAAGCGCTTTTAGTTGTTCCGACTTTTATTATGAATGGTTACTATCCGTTGATGTTAAAAAAGGGGAGAGAGTAGGTTATGATGGCACCTTTATTGCTTCAAAGGAGCTTACTTTGGGAGTTCTCTATCAGGATTTTTGGGAGTACAGGCCACCTATTGCCATCATAACCTACTCTCTCCCCTTTTTTGATCTTTTTAATCTGGGCTATTTTATTGGAGCTTTAGCCATTGTTGGCTACGCTGCCTTTACCAGTTCGGCAGTTATCTTTCAAAGTAAATTGCGCTATGATTTGGCAACGCTAACGACTTCTGTGGGGGCA
>JAMDBX010000004.1 GCA_023487645.1 Patescibacteria group bacterium
TTCATAATGTTTTTTAAACCAAAATTCTGAAAGTTTTGTTAACACTTGTCCTTTAAAAGGAATGAAACCGAGAATTTTATCAAAAGCGGATTGGCGATCAGTGGTAATGATAATCCGCTTACCGTCCAATTCATAGCTATCGCGGACTTTACCGGAATGCTTTTTACCAAAACCAGACAGATTTACAGTTTTTAAAACATTATGAATATTTGCGATAACAGTTTTTTCATCAACCATATACCTTGTCATTGCGAGGAGCGTAGCGACGTGGCAATCTTCCCAGTCCGTGGGAAATCTTTCGGCTAATCACTCAGGACGACATTTCTTGTGCCAATTTTTTTGCCTTTTCTAAAACACCTTCAGCTAATTTCTTTTTGTATTCCACCAGCTTTTCTTCCAAACTTTTATCCGAAGTTGCTAAAATTTGCACTGCCAAAATCCCGGCATTTTTTGTTCCGTTTATCGCTACAGTTGCTACCGGAATCCCCGAGGGCATTTGCATTGTCGAAAGTAAAGCATCTATCCCATGCAAAACTCCGCTTTGGAGAGGTACTCCAATCACCGGCAAAGGAAATTCTGCCGCCAATACGCCGGCAAGATGTGCTGCCATTCCCGCCCCGGCAATAATTACTTTTATTCCGCTGCTTTTGGCATTTTCCACTAGCTCCTTGGTTCTTTCCGGTGATCGGTGCGCTGAAGAAATTGTCATTTCGAAACTTACCCCAAATTCCTCCATAACTTTTGCCACCTCCTTCATCACCGGCAAATCAGAATCAGAACCAGTTATGATCATTACTTTTGTCATAATTTTTTAATTATATCAGCAATCTTCAAAGCTTTTTCTTTGGCATTTCCAATATGATTTTTGGCATCTAAAATTTCTTCAACTTCAATTGGTTTTAAGTAGAGCCTGATAATAGGGTTCTCTTCTAATAAATTCTCCATTGGATTAGGATTACCTCCGGAAATAGTTTCCCAAGCTTTCATGGAAATCTCCCGGAGTATCTCATGCATCTGTTGCCGGTCTGCCCCCTTTTTCACTGATTCCAGGATAATTCCCTCAGTTGCAGAAAAAGGCCAATAGGTTTCCAGATTTTTATGTATCCTGCTTTCATTAATAATTAATCCATCAACAATTTTTATAGAAGAATTTAGCATCTCGTCCACTGCCAAAAACATTTCCGGAGTCACCACTCTTCTATTAGCTGAATCATCCAGTGTCCTTTCCAAAAGCATATATGCGGCATTATCCCAGGCAGTTTTTGACAGGTTAACCACCAGCCTCGCCAATGAACAAATTTGTTCAGCCTTAATGGGATTCTTCTTAAAAGGCATAGCGGATGAACCAATCTGTGAACTGCCAAATGATTCCTGCCATTCTCCGAATCCCGGCGACTGCATAATCCTTAAATCAAAAGCAAATTTATTAAGACTCTCTGCAATTGAGGAAAGTAAACTTCCCAACCAAAATTCAATCTTTCGGGGAGCTGTCTGATTAGTAATTTCAAATGCCTCCACCCCTAATTCCTCCATTATTCCATTTTCCATTTCTTTGGCTTTTGTCTCATCCAGCAATTTTACATAACTGGCTGAAGTTCCCACTGCACCTTTAACCCCCTTGCTTTTTAAGCTCTCTTTAACAAATTGCAAAAGCTCTAAATCCATCAAAAGATCTTGAGCATAAAAAGCAAACCGGTAACCCAAAGTAGTTGGTTCTGCCGGCTGCAAATGCGTATAACCCATACAAGAAAAATCAGCATATTTCTCTATTTTTGCACTAAAAGTTTTAAGCAGTCTTTTTAACCCATCTTCCACCAATCCTAATGCTTCTAAGATTCTGATCGTTTCTGCATTATCAGAAATATCCATTGATGTGGCGCCAAGGTGGATTTTTCCCCCGCCGATTTTGGCTTTTTCGGAAAACTCCCTGATGGCCGCCACCACGTCATGCCGGGTATCTTTTTCAATTTCCCAAATTCTTGCTATATCGATGTTATCTTGATTTTTTTCTAAATCTTCCAGTTCTTCCTTTGATACCAAACCTTCCCTATGTTCTGCCCGAGCCAATGCTACCCAAACTTTTCTCCAAAGTTTGTATTTATTTTCCTCAGAGAATATTCCTCTCATTTCTTCTGAGCCATATCTCCAGGAAAATGGGCTTTGATAACTATCATATTTTTGATTTTTGATTTTTGATTTTTGATTTTCCATTAGTGTCTGAATGCCCTCCTTCCGGTAAACACCATTGCAATACCAGCCTCATCAGCAGCTATCACGGACATCTGGTCATTTATCGATCCGCCCTGTTCCGCGATTACCCCAATGCCAAATTTCACCGCCATCTTAACGCTATCATCAAACGGAAAAAAGCTGTCACTTATTAGAATACCACTTTTGGCCAAATCCCCGGCTTGTTCCAAAGCAATTTTAGTAGCTCCAATCCGGGAAGTTTGTCCGGAACCAATTCCTCGCGTCATTGGGATATTTTTATCCACCACCAAAACAGAATTTGATTTAACCGCCTTTACTGCCTTAAAACCAAAATGCATTAGCTCCAGCTGTTTTTGAGTTGGCTTTTTCTTAGTCACTACTTTCCAACTAGCAAAACTTTTTTCTACATTATCATCATAATCCTGCAACAGTACTGCCCCGGCAAAATATTTCAAATCCCAATTTTCAGTCCTGTTTGCAGGAATCTTACCAAAGGTATAAACT
>JAMDBX010000058.1 GCA_023487645.1 Patescibacteria group bacterium
AATATTTTAGAATATTAATGGACAGTTCACCTTCTCTCAACAGGAGGTCCTGTCCATTAATTTTGCCCATAAGCTACCCCTTAAATGCAAATTAGTTAATTTCCTGGAATAAGTGCAGGTGGGTCAGCTAATTGGCCCCTTGACTAGCTATTATAAGTTGTGTCTACAATGGATTATAAAGGGGGTGAGAAAGTTTGAAAAAATCTGCTCAAGTTCTACATAAAGGATTTACACTTGTAGAACTTTTAGTTGTAATTGCAATTATTGCCATCTTGGCTGCAGTTGTGGTGCTTATCATTAATCCGCTTGAGTTAACCATGCGAGGTAGAGATGCGGCCCGGCTTTCCGATTTGATGAATTTACAAAATGCCATTAATGTGGCTTTACAGGAAGGCTCAGCAGCAGCTCAACAGTCTCCTGCCTGTAATGATAATACTGCTACTGGTGTGACTTGTGGTCCTAACAGGACTTATCCATCAGGTGCTAACACAAGGCTGACTAATGGTACGGGATGGGTACAAATTAATTTTGCCGGACAGTCAAATGTCACAGTGCCAACTTTGCCGGTTGATCCGACTAATAACGGCGCAGCCAGTACTGAATATCACTACACTTATTGTGGTGATGGCGCAAAGTGGATAATTAAGGCGCGGTTAGAATCACAGCAACAAAGAGGCAAGATGTCGACTGATGGGGATACTGATAATAATTCGTACGCTGTCGGCTCTGATATGAGTTTGGTCTGTGCTTATTAATACTGTGGTTTGGTTTATTTTAGTAGGTTTTATTATAGGTACGATCCTGGGAAGCTTTTTAAAAGTATTAGCGGATCGAAGCCTTAATAATAAGTCATTTAGGGGAAGGTCATACTGTACGCGATGTAAACATACATTAGCTTGGTATGACCTTCTTCCTGTTGTATCCTTTTTAATCCTCAAGGGCAGATGTCGGTATTGCAAAGATAAGATAAGTGTCGAGTATTTGACTATAGAAGTGGTGATGGGGATTTTGGTGGGGTTTTTATTTTGGCAAAGCTTTAAAAATTTTCCGTTTCCAATCTCCGATTTTCAGTTTCAGCTAGCTTTAAGTGTCCAAAATTTTCAATTTTTAGTTTTTGGTTTGGAGCTGATATTTAAAACCTTTTTTATAACGGTTTTGACAGTTCTTTTCTTGACGGATTTAAAAAAGATGTTCATTCCCGACCGGGTAATTTTGCCCTCAATCATTATCGGGGTTGTTCTTAATTTAATAATCACAATAACAAAAATAGGTTTCCTTCATTACGCGCTATCTCAATCTGCAATAGGCCGGTTGTTGCTTCCTCCTAAAAGTGATTATTTTCAAAGACATGTATTAATGATAGCTGAGCCGTTTCTTTTATCTTTATTGATGGGTATTTTAATCGGCGGGTTCTTCTTAAGCCTGATTATTGTAACGCGCGGAAAAGGGATGGGCGGCGGCGATGTTAAGCTGGGAGCATTTATCGGAGTGATGCTGGGATTCCCCCAGGCATTATTTGCTATGGTTTTGTCATTTTTAACAGGTGCCGTATTATCAGTAGGGTTAGTCCTTGTCGGTAAAAAGAGTTTTGGTCAGACTATCCCTTTTGGTCCGTTCCTGGTTTTGGGAAGTTTGATAATGCTTTTCTGGGGACAGGAAATTGTGGAATGGTATTTGCATATAGGTAGATAAGTCAAAAGTTAAAATTCAAAATGCAAAATTACAGTTCAAAATTTAAAAGTGATATAAAGACAAGATGCTATAAATTTAGCCTAGCTATGATTACGTTTATGGATACTTTACCGAATAAAAGAGCAGCATGGATAATAGCAGATCAACTTTTGCGTTCTGCTATGTCTATCGGTGCGAATCTTATTGAAGGTAGCGCTGCCAGTTCTAGATTAGAATATAAAAAGTTTTATGAAACCGCTCTTAAAAGTGCTAATGAGACAAAATATTGGCTTAGTTTACTTAAAGATTCAGGAATAGCTAATATAAAAACTGCGGATGAATTACTCGCTGAAGCAACTGAAATTGCCAATATGTTGGCAGCGGGTGTTTTAAAGTTAAAAGCTAAAAACTTTTGACTTTTTACTTGCACTTTTGACTTTTGATTTTTGAATTTTGAACTATTATTGAGGCTAAACTGGGTCTTGACAGACTTTTTTGGTTATGTGAATAATGGATTGTAAGCAAAAATTTAATGAAAAAATATCTGCCCCAAACAATAAATAACCCTGAAGGTTTTACCTTAATTGAGTTACTTGTTGTGATCGCCATTATTGCTATTTTGTCTGTTGTCGGTATTGCCCTATTTACTTCTACCCAACAAAAAGCCCGAGATTCAAAAAGAATTCAAGATATTATCGCTATGTCTAAAGCCATGGAAGTTAACTATCAAAATAATGTTTATCCAACCACAGTTTCATCTACTTGGTTTTCTGATCAAACTGTACCTGTCGATCCAAGAGGTGCCTCAGCTTATGCAAGTTCTGGTCCTAGCGGAACTGGATCATTGAGCACTGCAGGTTATACTCTCTGTGCTACTCTAGAAACAAGCATTGGGAACGCAACGAGTACAACTGGTGCTAACTTAGGAACAACTGGCGGTGCTAATGGTTTTTACTGTAGAAGAAACGCTCAATAATTCTTCAACTGTTCTCTAAATTTTTTATTTCTTTCTGAATTTCCGGATTATTTAGATCTTTGTTGGCTCTTTTTAAGATCTCGATGGCTTTTTGAATCTCCCCTTTTTGCTTATAAGAACTGGCCAGTCCCAAATATACTTTTGGTTGGTTTGAATCAAGCTCTAATGATTTATTAAAGGCTTCGATAGCTTTGTCGTATTCTTTTTCGTTATAGTAAACACTTCCCAAATAAGACAAGATAGCCGGGTCATTCTTTTTAATATCCAGGGCAGATTGGTATTCCTTCCTTGCCAATTCATATTCTCCTTGTTTAATATAAACATCACCCAGATCAACATGAGCCAGATAATATTTTGGACTAATATTTATTGCTTTTTGATACTGAGCTTTAGCATTTTCAAACTCGCCTTTTTGGGTATAGGTTAAACCAAGACTAATAATAATAGTAACATCCGATGGATCCAAATCAGCGGCTTTTTTATAAAAACTGATTGCTTTGTCGTATTGGCCATCCCGACTATAATTTACACCCAAGGCAATATAAGAGCGCGGTTGATTTGGAGAAAGTTTCATGGCGGCCAGCCAAATGTTTTTTTCATCTCTCCAGTCCGCATTCCGTTTGATTGTTTGAAAAGTATAAAAAGCAGTTGTCAGCAGAAAGAATAGGATTAATGCAAGGGAAAAGCGCCGGTATATTAATCTTCTATTCTTTTCCAAAAATATAAAGCAATGATAAAGTAAGAATCCGATTAAAAAGACAAAGCCAAAAGATGGTATATACAAAAACCTTTCTGCGATCGTAGCGCCTTGCGGAATGATATTTGATACCGGTAGTAAGGTAATAATAATCCAGCAGACTCCAAAAAATACTAATGGATATTTTTTACAGATTTTATAGGCGATCAAAATAGCCAGCGCAGAGTAGATCACCGGAAAAATAAAAACAATATGAGTGGATAGATCAACTAAATAGCCGGTAGGACTTATTTTGTATAATAATTTCATGAAAGCGTCTAGTAATTTTATGGATAATTCCGGGCTGATGGTTAAGTTTACCGGCCAGGCAAGTAGTGAAAGATAATGGGCAATTGTTTCCGGGAAGCTAACCCGGGCCTGGTTAGCCGCTACTTGCCAGCCCACGCCTAAATAATCAGCTCTATTACCGATTCTTAAAACTACAAATCGGATTAGAGCGTAAATAACTGGCAATAAAATAAAATATTTGTAAGTATTAATTTTGGATAATAGCTTTTTTAGGGAAAAATTATTTGTACAGAAATCGTATAAAAGGATCATTAATGGTAATACTAAAGTCATTTCATAAGTAAAAATAGCTAAAAAACCGTAAATCACCGAAGCCAGTAAATAGGTATTTTTCTTAATTTTTTCTTTGGTTGATTTTAAGTAAAGATAAAAAGAGAGAAAGAAAAAAAGAATTCCTACGGTATCCATACTGGCGGTAATATAAGTGACTGCTTCGGTGTGAATGGGGTGAGTGGCAAAAAGAACTGCCGTAAAAAAAGCGGGCAATCTTTTTTTAGTAATTAATTCGACGATAAGGTAAATAACTAAAGCCGCTAGCGTATGTACAATGATTGCTTGAATATGATAACCAAGAGGATTTTGTCCCCAGATTGCATAACTGGCTAAATAATACATACTCCTGAGAGGCCGATATATACCTCGGTGATTTAGGGGTAAATCACCTTCCAATAAAGCCGGAACGCTTAGATAAGCCGGCAAGCCTTCACTGTTTTTAATTTGTGGCCAGTCAATAAAAAAATCCCGGTCATCCCAGGCAAAACCATTAGGAAGAATATTTATATAGGCAATAATGGTTACCAGAACAATGATTGCTAACTGGATTTTGCGGTTTTGCAGAAGTTTCTTAATTTTCACCATATGATCATTGCAATTACAGGCTGATAAGTCAATATGATATCATTTTTTAGTGAAGCTTCACTTTATCCTTTTGTCCTTGCTTATTGCTATCTTTTTATTTCTTAATGTACCTCACTTATTAGATCTTTTTCCAGTTTGGCCGGATGAGTCTTCACTGGGAGACGTGGCTTTAGGTATTATAAGAAATGGTAAACCTACCACAGAGCTTTGGGGTAATTTAATATCAAGTGTTTCCCATGAAGTTTTTTGGTACCCACCGGTTTTTCTTTACCTACTATCTTTTTGGTTTAAGTTTTTTGGTTTTTCTATTGTTAATCAAAGATTGCTGTCAATTGTATTAGGTTGTGTTTTTCTTGATGTTTTCTTTATTTTTTCTAAACTTCTTATTAATAAAGAAGCGCCAAAAATATCTGAGATAAAATCCGCCTTTTTGGCATTTCTCGGATCTTTCTTGTTGATTATAGATCCAACTTTTTCCAAATCTGCCATAGTTAGTCGACCGGAAATGTTAATAATGATTCTGGTAGTAGGTGCGGCAGCGTTGGTTTTGAAAATGCTCGATTTAAAAAATATTCATTCAAAGCTGTTTTTGGTTGTTGGGGGGCTATTAGTTGGTATGGCACCCATGGTCCATTTTTTGGCTGGGGTGTTTGTATTAGCCTTGGTGTTTTTTCTAGCCCTCTCTGAAAGAAATTTTTTTAATAAAAAAAGTTTCTGGATTTTTGTCGCTTCAGCTGCTTTGCCGTCTTTGCTTTGGCTTTTGACAATCTTACCCAACTTGAGTGTTTTAAGCAGTCAGTTAAATTTAGAGGCTCAGGGTAGAAATATGACCCCTGGCTGGTTAAATATGTCATTTACTTCCCTGCCTTTGGTGTACAGGCTAAGTTTTTTAATCTACTTTATTATTACTCTGACTTTTTTCGTTCTCTCAGCGTTAACTAAAAGAGCACATTGGTTGCTTATTAGTTTGATGCTAGGAGCGGCTTGGATGTATGCCTTTTTTGGAAAAATTGAATGGTATTCGGTTTACATTACTCCGTTTGCCTACGCGGCGTTAATTTTGCTGCTAGTTTATTCAATTGGTAGCAAGAAAAAGCTTCTTATGCATGATTTGAGGGTTTCGGCGATATCAATCTCGGCAGTCTTGCTTATTTTAGGAATAAATAATTATCTTTCAGTGGTTTCAAATAGTGCTGATAAATCTTATACTAACTTTGCAGAAAAGGTTAGGTCTATTGTGCCGGCAGGAAAAATAGTGTTTTTGTCCAGCATTCCCGATTTGTACTATGCATTCCGGTCTGATGGAGATTACAAGCTGTATGAGTTTCCTCAGGTAAAAACTAACCAGGATGATTTTAAAGGTTTATTAGATTATTTGGATTATGTAGTAATTAATGCGCCACTTTCCAATGCGTTTATTGGATCAATGCTCGATAATTATTTGCAGGAGAATGTAATTAACGTAATAAAAGTTGATGACGGCGGTTATAAAGTATTGATATATGAGCTTAAACACAAGTGAAGTACTTACAGGTAGCTTGATCTTTCAATTACTTTTTCACTAAAATAAAACTAATGCCCAAAAAGAATGGTTTTACAAACAACGGATTCACTTTAATTGAACTGATGGTTAGTATGTCAATAATAGCCATACTTTCGGCAATTGGTTTGATTGTTTACTCTACTGCCATCAAGCAAGGCCAGGATGCAAGAAGACAGTCAGACTTAAGATCAATACAATCAGCCTTGGAGCAATACTATTCAGACCAGGGTTATTATCCAGCAGCAGGTACTAGCTGCACCAATGGTGCTTTTAAGTTCGGCTGTGCTTTAAAAGATCCGACCGGCAAAAAAACCTACCTTAACACCATTCCGACTGACCCAACCGGCAGTCCGGAGTATTCCTATACTGCTTTACCTATTAGTCCTGCAATCTGTGATAATTCAGCTGTAAATGGCAACTGCAATAATTATTCTCTTTGCGCCAAATTAGCGAATACTTCTTCTGTAGTCGGCAGTTGCGAAGCCGGTGGCTCATATAATTTTACAGTCGGTCCTCCTTAGGAATGTACAATGAAAAATATACAATGTACAATGAAAATATGGGCAAAACTGTCCGGAATGCCTTTACCTTAGTTGAGCTTTTAGTAGTTATAGCAATTATTGCTATAACTAGCATTTATGCACTAGCAAACTATAGTGGTTTCGGTGAAGACCAAAATTTAAAAAATGCAGTCTTAGATTTTCAGAACCAGCTTCGTTTAGCTCAAACCAATGCTACTACTAATTCAGCATGTGCCAGTAATCAATTTGGTACTACCTGGCAGGTTTATTTCTCAAATGATCTTATTACGACTAACTTAAATTGCCAGTTGTTACCTTCTCCGCTTTCCTTTCCCCTCCCCTCTCCTACGCCTGCTCTGACTACCAAAAAAACCTTTAAATTAGGGGCAAATATTACAATACAATCCATAACCGGAGAATGTGGTATGGTTTCCAGCTGTTCATACTGTCCCAGTGCTCCGCCGCTTACTGCATTTGCCGTAAGATTTGATCCTCTTACTGGTAAGATAAATATTGGAGACGATGCGCGATGTACTTCACTCACCATTACGCTGCGGAATACCAAAACCACAAATACAAAATCTTTAATTATTGAACAGGGAGGCAAGATTTATGTCCAATGATCAGCTAGGTCAAAGTATTCTGGAAGTGGTAGTGGCAGCCACCGTGGGCATTTTAGTGGTGGCGGCTTTAGTTTTTGCCACGCTGTTTTCTTTAAGGGATGCTAATTTCGCTAAAGCTTCAGCCCAAGCCACTAAATTAGCTCAGGAAGGAATGGAAATGGTTAGAACAAGCAGGGATAGAGATGGAAGAATTGGAAATTTAACAGGCACTGCTAATTGTCCTGTATCCGGTAATCCTGTTTGTTCATGGAATGGGGATGCTTCTTGTAGCTCCATCTGGAGTTGCCAATTATATAATTCTTATGGTAGCGGAGGAAATGCCTATTTTAGGTTTAATTCTAGTGCTTCTGTTAATTTAGACTATTTAACTACGCGTTCGGATATGCCAAGTAGTGCTGAAGACCTTCTTAATGGTAAATTTAAAAGGGTGATCATTCTATCAGATGATTCCACAAGTTATGCGACCCAAAAAACAATTACCGTTATTGTTCAGTGGAGCGATACAACCGGAATACATGAATCAAGATTGATAACAATATTAAGAAAGCTTTGAAGATAATGGTTCAATGTAAATTATTTATGGATCCCGACATTCGTCGGGATGACAAGGAAGATGGTTTCACCCTGGTGGAGGTTTTGGTAGCTATTGCTATAGTTTCTGTTATCGGGGTAATAATTGTGGCAATTTTTGCCAGCACTTTGCGTGGCAGCAATAAAGCACAGATATTGGCAGTTATTAAACAAAATGGGCAGGCGGTACTGGAGGGTTTGGATAAAAGCATTAGAGGTTCTGATAATGTGGTATGTCCAAGCGCAGCCGGATCATCTGATACTTTAGTCATTGTGAAGGATGGTTGCTACACCAGGTATCGATTTGTTGCTCCCAGTCCCAGCCCAAACCCGGTTCAAAATGGTCAGATTCAGGTTGATTATCCTCAGCCTAATCCGTCCGCTCCTTGCATGATGAATTCTCCGGCGCCTTCACCGATGGATGTTGGGTCGTTTGTTAGTACTGTCTGTACAGACCCCATGCCTAGCCCAAATTCTTTAACTGATACCAATACTCAGTTAGGTGTGTCGGTGGATAGATTAGCAGGTAGCAGCGGTTTATTTACCAGAAGTATTCAGTCGGGATCTAAAGATGGTGTGAGCATATCGTTTATTATGAATCCGGGCGTGGCCGTGCCTCCGTCTTTGTCCGGTCAGATTGATTCGGTAATTTTCCAAACTACTATTCAACTAAGATGAACTACGGTTATAATGGATATATGAAGGATCAAAAAGGCCAAATTATTCTGCTGCTGATTTTGGTCATGACGGTCGCTTTGGCTATCGGTTTATCAGTGATCCAGCGTTCTCTTTCGGATATCTCCACGGCTTCCAAAGTGGAGCAGTCTTCCAGAGCTTATTCTGCGGCAGAAGCAGGAATTGAAAAGGCTTTGGGAACTGGCTCTACGGCACCGTTTTCTTTGCCAAATAATTCACAAGTTACTGCCACTGATACAGGTTTAATCCCCGCGGTCCCCTCCTCCGGCCAGCAAGATCCTTTTGAGTTTCCTCCTTTGGCAAAGGAGGAAACTGCCCATGTTTGGCTGGCTGATCTGAATGATTCCACCCATAATCCTCCAGCACAGTTTTACAGACAAAGCAGTATAAATGTGTATTGGGGAGATGCGGCGGCCGCCATCAAAGGAGACAAGTCTGCTTTGGAATTAACAGTGGTTTATTATGATCCTTCAAGTACCACTTATAAAAATTCAAAAATTTTTTTGGAGAGTGATACAGGAAGAGTTGCCTCTAATAGTTTTACTGATAATAGTGCTAATTGCACTAATAGTATTCCTTTAATATATGCTGATGGTAGCTCCAGCCCTTATACTTATGCATGTCAAAGAAATATTTCCTTTGCTTCCTTGCAACCTCCTATACCGGTTAATGCTCAACTGATGTTAATCCGGGCGAGACTGCTTTATAACAGTACTTTCCAGCCTTTTGCGGTTCAGGCTATAACTTGCCCTGTCGGCACTGCTGATTGCCGGGATTACTCTATTCCTCCTCAAGCCAGATCCCTGACTGCTATCGGGACTTCCGGGACTACCCAAAGGAAAGTTAAGCTGTTTCAGGTACAAAAGGTAGTTCCCCCTTATTTTGACTATGCCATCTTTTCCTCAGGGGCGATAAGTAAATGAAGAAAAAAGAAGGCGGATTTTCTTTGATTGAATCGTTATTGGCTATCGTGGTAATTGGTTCGGCGGTTTTTTTATTGGCCAATATCCCCAACGCTTTGGTGCTGGTGGGTAAAAGTCAGCATATGAGTTTAGCCAGGGAAATAGCGGTCAAGCAAATTGAGGACAAGAGAACGGTTAAATATATCAACATACCGCTCGGCAGTACCCCGATTGCTGATTCGCGATTAAGTTCGTTACCTCAAGGAAGCGGAACGGTAGTGGTGGGAATAGAAACATCGCCGGGAGTATGGGCAAATTGCGAGACTTCTGTTTGTACAAACGGAGAGTCTATTAAGCAAGTCACAGTTACGGTTAACTGGCAGGATAATAATAAACCCCAAACCTTAACATTAAAAACCATGATTGGAGAAGGAGGGATAAACCAATAAAATATCAAATATCAAATATCAAATATCAAAAAGGACTAACCTTTATAGAAGTCTTGGTGGCCTTGGGGATAGCTGTAACGGCAAGTATACTGCTGGTGGTAATTATCACAAACAGCGCCGGGATATTTTATCAGCAGTCTTCCCAGATTCAGGAAGGTTTAAATATTAATGATGCTCTGGCAGCGATCCGCAACAACGTTAAGTTGGCAAGCTCAGTGGCTGCCTCCTATACAAGTGGTTCAACGACTTATACCACCAGCGCCAGCCAACTGGTTTTGAAGGTATCCTCGATAGATTCCTCCGGTAATATAATTGCCAATGCTTATGATTTTATGGTTATTTATACTGACCAAAAGATTTTGCATTACAAGGTTTTTCCGAATTCTTCAAGTTTCAGGAAATCAGCAGATAGGATTTTTTCCAATAGTGTTGACAGTTTGAGTTTTCAGTATCTTAACTCGGCTATTCCGCCGGTCGAGGTCTCTCCTACTCAGGCGGTAAAAATCAGGACGACTTTAATATTGAAGCAGAAAAATGGCATAAACACTGAAACCAATACTGCAGTATCGGAGGTAAATTTGAGGAATGATTAATTTTTCTGGCTATCTAAAGGATCAGTCTGGGCAGATTTTAATTCTGACCTTTGCGGCTTTGGGAATTGCGCTTTTTACAGTGCTGTTTGTTATTGCCGGCTCCCAAGTTTATTTCCAAAATGCCCAGTATTCTTACCGGTCCGAGTCAGCCATGGCAATAGCTGAGGCCGGAGTTGACAAGGCTTTGGCTTCTTTAAATAAGACCGGCGGCAGTTATAACGGTGAAGCTGAAACTAGTTTTGGTGAGGGATCGTATTCTGTAATAGTGACTGATAAAGATGCAGCCACTAAAATTTTGCAGGTCACCGGTTATATTCCCAATAAAGCCAACCCTAAAGTAAAACGGACAATTACCATACAAGCTTCAAAAGGCGAAGGTCTTTCCTTTAATTATGGCATGCAAATTGGCAATGGGGGTTTGCAGATGGGAAATACCAATACTATCAAGGGTTCTATTTACTCAAACGGCAATATCTTAGGAGGAGATGGTAATACATTTACCGGTGATGTTTATATAGCCGGAGCTAGCCAACCAACTGCTGATCAGCAAAGTGATTGTATTGATGCAAATTGTCAGGATTATATCTTTGGGAAAAATGTAGGAGGAGAAAATCGTCAGGACGTGGCTCAGAGCTTTAGGCCTTTTGTTGATGGGATATTAAATAAAGTTTCCTTAAAGCTTAAAAAGGTTGGAACACCAGCTAATCCCACGGTCAGGATTATGGCTGATTCCAGCGGTAAGCCAAACAAAAATACAATTTTAGCAACTGGGACGTTATCAGCTAATTTAGTAACAAATCAATATAGTTTTGTAGATGTAACATTCAGCACGTCACCTAATTTAAACAATGGTACTCCCTATTGGATTATGATTCATTCTCAATCATTAGATAACTCAAACTATTGGGTTTGGTCGCTTGATTTAGCTGGAAGCTACACTCAAGGCGCTGCCAAGTGGTCTGCCAGCTGGCAGGCGGGTAGCCCGGTTTGGACTGGCATTTCCGGGGATCTGGGGTTCCAGACTTACATGGGAGGTGCACCGACATCACTAAATTTAACTAATGGCTCAGCGGTTAATGGTAGTGTCCATGCCAATACCGTTACCGGCAATATGACTATTTCCAAGGATGCTTATTATCAAACCCTGGGTCCTTCTGTCACGGTTTCCGGTACTAAATATCCGGGATCTACCGATCCTGCTCCGGCTGTTTTCCCTATTTCTGATGCCAACATTACTGATTGGAAAAACCAGGCTGCTGCAGCCGGGATTACAAACGGAAATGTTTCAGGCTGCCCGTCAACTCTTGGCCCGGGTGAGATAAACGGTAATGTATCTTTGGGAAACAGCTGTAACATTAAAGTCTTTTCCCCTGTTTGGATTACAGGGGCCTTAAATGTGGGTAACAGTACTAGGTTTATGCTTGATTCAAGCTTTGGAGCAGGTTCAGGCATGATTATTGTAGACGGAAAAACAATTTTAGGTAATTCAGTTGATTTTGCAGGATCGGGAACCTCCGGTAGTTACCTAATGTTGCTTTCTACCTATAACTCGGTTTTAAATGGCGGAGTAGAAGCGATTGATAGTGGTAATTCTTCTTTCAGCGGAATTATCTATGCCCCTTATGGAAAGGTGGAATTGGCAAATGGTTCGAGCTTTAATGAACTGACAGCTTGGGAGATTGATTTGGGTAATGTTTCTACGCTTACTTACCAATCAGGCCTTGCTTCGACATTTTTCTCATCAGGGCCGGCCGGCTCATTCTCCTTGGTTAAGGGAACATACCAGGTAAGATAGGGTTTAGGGTATAGCGTTTAGGGTATAGCGTTTAGGGTATAGTTTGTTTTAGAATAATTTTAGGCTAGTTACTAGATCCTGCTCGTATGGCAAAAATTACTGTTGGTTTAGATATCGGTTTTTCCGCTATTAAAGTAGTAGCGTTATCGAAAGAAAAAGAACAATTCAGGCTGGTTTCATTGGGGTCTATTCCCACCCCGCAGCCAGGTATGGCGTCTGATACGGAGGAAGATTTGGAAAACTTGGCAAATGCCATCAAAAAGCTTTTTGCTGCCACCCGGATTGATCAAAGAGATGTGATAGTAGCACTTCCCGAATCAAGAGTTTTTACCAGGATAATTGATGATTTGCCATACCTTTCAGATAATGAGCTTTCTTCAGCCATCCGCTATGCGGCAGAAGAATTTATTCCGATGCCGCTTTCGGATGTTAACTTGAACTGGCAGATCCTAATAAGATCAGCAGCAAATGATAAAAATGCCAGAACAGTAGTTTTAGTGATAGCTTCTCCTAGAAATGTGGTGACCAAATCAACCCTTTGGTTGGATATGGCCGGACTACGCCCCAAGGCGTTGGAAACAGAGACAATAGCCGTAACCAGGTCTTTGGTTGGAAATAACCCTTTCTCCCCCAGTACCCTAATTATGCAGTTTGGGGCTACGACAACGGATTTTGCGGCAGTATCCAAAGGGTTGATTTGGTTTACCCGCTCGATTTCCAGCGGTGGCATGGCTCTAACCCGGTCTATTGCCCAGCGTTTTAATTTTGAGCTTAATCAGGCGGAACAATATAAAAGAATTTATGGTTTGATGGAAGACCAGCTAGAAGGAAAAGTAGTTGAGGCTTTAAAACCGATTGTTAATATTATTGCAGGTGAAGCCAGGAGGGTTATCCAGGCTTTCGAGACAAAATATCCTTCAAACCCTATCAAGAGGGTGGTTGTTTCAGGCGGTGGGGCAAAGATGCCGGGAATGGTAATTTATCTGGCAGGCGTTTTAGGGTTAGAGGTTCAGGAAGCTGATCCTTGGTATTCAATCATGAAAGATAAAAACTCGGCTTCGAAGCTGGCTCAAGACGCACCCTCTTATTCGGTGGCAGTTGGACTGGCTTTGAGAGAGGATTGATTATGGCTAAGATTTCTATTAACTTACTGCCGCCTGAGATCATAGCGCAGGAGTTAAAAAAAACCAGATTCTATAAAATCCAGTTTGTCGGCATAGGTATTATTCTGGTAATGGTTTTTTTAACGTCATTAACTCTCGCTTTAAGGATTTTGCAAAGCCGCAACATTGAAGTTGTTCAGGCGAAACTGAGCGAAGGGGAACAAAGGGTCGCGGATCTTAGAGACACCCAAGCCTCACTACTGCTTTTAAAAGATAGATTAACGGTGATTACCCAATATCTGGGAGTGCCGTCGAAACAATCCTCTCTGTATAAATTGATTGATAAAATAATACCTCCGTCTGTTATGGTTACTGCGGTTTCCGTCAATAAAACAGGTGATATAACGTTTTCTGCCTTGGTGCCTGATCCCGTAAATTTGGATACTTTGTTAGATAATCTTACTAATAAGGATGATAACGAGGACAAGCTTGGGCAAGTTTCAATAGAAAGCTTGAGCCGGGGCCGAGATGGGATTTATAGGATGAGTCTAAAGGTGGCATCCAAATAATGAAAAAGGATGAATTGTTAAAATTCTATTTCAAATACAGGTTCTACATTTTTCCCACAATAGTTGCTCTTTCTAGTTTGTTTTTAATTGTCTTTGCTATTTATCCACAGACAATGAAATTAATTAGTAATCAGCAAACTATGGGCGATCTTGTTAAAAGATCAGAGTTTTTGGAAACTAAGGTGTCTGCTTTGGAAGGTTACAACGGGGAAGATTTATCCCAAAAAGCTAAATATGCTTTGGCAGCTTTACCTGCAGATAAAGATTTTTTAAATATTTTGGGGGTGCTGCAAAAATTAGTTACAGAATCAGGGTTTACTGTTAGTTCAATTTCTTTGGGTACTACCTCAACCAAGATGGGTTC
>JAMDBX010000013.1 GCA_023487645.1 Patescibacteria group bacterium
TACCAGAAACTCCAAAAACAATATTACTGGATAGCTAAAGATATCTGTGCTTTTCCACCCTTGCTACTGGATAATATTTCCACTACTATTGGTCCTTGGGGTGGATACAATCACCTAGCTCATTACCTTAAATTTTACCAGCGCGTACTACCCTGAGCCGTATTATGGTTTCCCTCTTCAGGAAAAGAATAATACCGATCGGCAACCTTTCCGCCAATCCATCTAATAACCCCCTGACCTATCGCCCGCCCCATAAATGCCACTGTGCTACTATCCGTCCAACTATTGGCTGTATTGATATTATCAAAAGCAAATCTTGCTTGACCAAGCTTTCCTTTTTTCACTGATTCCCAAAGGTAAGTTAAGGAAACCTCAGTTAAGTGGTCCCATTTCCCTATTACTAAATCCTGTTCGACTAAATTCATATAAGTCCTAGTCAGTTGGCCGTAACTAAACTTGGTAGAATCGAATTTTAAATAGGACAGCGCCCAGTTGAAATCAGCTAAAATATTAGAATAAGTAAGTGGGAAAGTAAGATCTACTTGTCGGAGAAAGGCCTGTGCCGCTTTTTGCCAATCCTCCTTTTTATCTGAAATCTCAGCCATTTGCTTCCAATAAGCTGCCTGCTTATAGGCTTGCTCTAAAGGATCAGACGAATCAACTATTAATTTATCTGCTGCTTTTTTAAGGCGTTCCATCCTTCCCCGCCTGGACCATATTCTTTCTTCCATAACTGGATATTATACTATAGGTTCCTAGAGAAAACAATAACAGGGTTCCTTGTTGGCAATTTAGCGGTTTGATCTTAGAAATGCGGGAATTTCCAAATCTTCATCATCATCTTCCGGCTTTTGCTCTTCTTCCTCTGCAACCGGTTCGGGTACTTGCTGAACCATTTGAGAATTATTTACCGGAGGAGCTGTTGGCCTAACCCAAGCATTTGATTGATTTTGCAAAGAAGCAGAACCGATACCGGTTCCAATATACTCCCGCAAGCGCCTTCGGGTTTCATCAAAACCAGTAGCAATGACAGAAATCTTTACCTGGTCCAATTGATCTTCTTTTATGGTTGCACCAAAGATAATATTGGCATCTGGGTCTGCAGCTTGGGCAATAATTTGCGCCGCTTCATTCACCTCAGTCATAGAAAGATCAGCACCGCCCACAATGTTAAACAATACTCCTTTGGCACCCTCAATCGAAACCTCCAAAAGCGGGGAGGCTATGGCCATCCTGGCTGCTGCCGCGGCCCTATTCTCTCCACCAGCCACTCCAATTCCCATCAAAGCTGATCCGGCATTAGACATAATGGTTTTTACATCGGCAAAATCAACATTAATAAGTCCCGGCATAGTGATAAGATCTGAAATCCCCTGGACGCCCTGACCCAAAACTGAATCTGCCAACTTAAATGCCTCCTGCAAAGTCATATTTTTCTCAACTGTTTCTAAAAGCCGTTGATTGGGAATAATAATTAAAGCATCTACCTTATCTTTGAGTTTTTCTAAACCCTCTTCTGCCGCCACCATTCTTCTAGTACCCTCGAAAGCAAAAGGTTTAGTCACCACAGCCACTGTTAAAGCACCAAGAGTTTTGGCAACTTGAGCTACCACAGGTATGGAACCTGTACCTGTTCCTCCACCCATTCCGGCTGTTAAAAACACCATATCCGCATCCTGTAAAACATCTTCTAACTTCTGTGCCGATTCTTCAGCTGCCTGCCGGCCTATTTCCGGATCTCCGCCGGAGCCTAAACCGCGGGTTAAATTCTCTCCAATTTGGACTTTAGTAGGAGATTGATTACTAAGCAATGCTTGAGCGTCAGTATTAACTGCCACAAATTCCACGCCTTGAATTTGCTGAAGGGAAATCATGGAGTTTAAAGAATTGGAGCCACCTCCACCAAGACCCATCACTTTAATCTTGGCAAACCGCTGAACATCTGGTTTGATTAACATAGGTTACTTTGAGGGCATTCTAACAAATGAATCTACCTTTATCAATCCCCTTTCTAGGCAGATAAAAGATACGTGATAGACCGTTCAAAAAATTAGGGCAGAAAGGATTTAACCAAATCAATTCCTTTTTGGATTACTCCCTTAATTGGCAGATTGCCCGAAAAAACAGGCATATGGGTCTGACTCTGACTACCCTGAGAGGCTCCATAAAGAATTAAACCGGCTGCGGTGGCAAAGGAAGGAGAATCTATCTCTTCTATCAATCCCGCCAAACCTTCAATCGAGCCAAGTCTCGCTGGGAATCCCAAAACATACTTAGCTTGTTCTAACACTCCAATCGTTTGGGCTCCTCCACCGCAAAGCACTAAACCTGCCGGCACTTGGGTACCAAAACCGCTTTTTTTGATTTCCTTACCAACAAATTTAAATATCTCCTGTAGCCTTGGTTTAATAATTCCGTCAACTACAGCTTTGCGGGAAATTTTTTGGATATCCTCCATAATTCCCAGCGATTTAATATCTATAGCCTCTTCTTCTTTTTTCTTATTCAAGGAGGCTTTACTAGCCTCTTCTGCTCTTTCTGATAATGCAGGTATCTTTGGCAGCTTACCCAACGCCAATTTGATTTTCTCTGCCGATTCCAGAGAAACCCTCAAACCCACTGCCATATCAGAGGTAATATGACGGGCACCAATCGGGACAACAGACGAATAAGCCACTGATCCGTCTATAAAAATCACCACATCCGTAGTCTCTCCGCCGATATCTACCAGTACTACCCCTAATTCCTTTTCTGTATCTGAAAGCACCGCCAAAGCAGAAGCGATACCGGAAAAGACTAATTCCGAAACATCTATGCCTACTTGTGAAACACATTTGACCAAATTTCTCATTGAAGTTGTAGCACCGGTAATAATGTGTGTTTCCGTTTCCAACCTCACACCAGTCATTCCAATCGGGTCTTTAATCCCTTCTTGGCCATCGACAGTAAATGTGCGGGGAATCACATGAAGGATCTCTCTGGAAGAAGAAAGCGGAAGAGCCCGGGCAGCATCATTAACCCGCCGGATATCAGATTCTTTAATCTCGCCTTCCGGCTCTGAAACAGCCACTACTGCATGTTGATTAACGCTTTCTATTTGCGGACCGCCCAAAGAAACAAAGGATTGCGAAATAGAATATCCAGCCATCCGCTCGGCTGCCTCTACTGATTCGGTTATTGCCGAAACCGCTTCTTCAATATCCACCACCTGGGTTTTTTTAACCCCCTTAGAAACAGTTGAAGAAACGCCGATTAAATTTATTTTTCCTGTTTCATCAACTGATGCAATCAGGGTGGCTATTTTTGATGAGCCAACATCTATTCCGCAAATTATTCTGTCCTTAGCCATTTTTCTTTGGGGTAAACTTAACAATGGGTTTATCAAATCTTAGATCGATAAACTCCAAATCTCTTGAATTTATTTTAGCTTCTGCGAGGATCAGTTGTAAAGATGCAAGTTGGATATCAATCTTGTCATTTAAAGCAAAAATTATTTGAAGTTTTGAGTCACCTAAGACTTGCAAATAATCATCGTTTAGCCAGCTCTCCTGAATTTCAATTCCTAAAGATTTAACTTTTTCTAAAATTTTTAAAGGATTAATATTCGGGTCATCGGTTAAACTTTTCCCCAAAGACATATTTGAATCATAAGTATAGATCTTGGGAATATTTAAATTATCCTTATCGTTGTCAAAAACCACTCCCTCATTATCTACGATATAAGAATTATTTATTTGTCCGGCAGAAGGGGTGGCGATATTTTCCAGTAACGAGGAAGAAGAGGCCGGTTTGTCCTTTAAATCAACCAATACTGCAAAAGGCTGTCGACCTAAAACCTGCATTTTTACTTTATTAGGGAATTGCTTAGAAAGCATAACTGATTTAATACAAAAGAATTTATTTTTTAAGCTTACCTCTATTTTTGCAGAATCTAAAAGGAAAAAATTCTGATTTACAATTTTGGCAGAATTTTTCAGTTGGTTTGCATCTGCACATTCCAACCCGTTTACATCTATATTAACTTGTTTTACAGAGAATAATCCCGACCGAATTAAAAAATATACTGAAACAATTACTAACAGAATTAAAATAATCGGTAAAATTTTTTTAAAAATACCGGAGGATTTTTTAATTCTTCTCCTTTTCCACATATCATTTTTCCGTCTTTTGACCTAAAAATATTGTTTCCAGTGCAAGCCTTTTAGCTGCATCCGGAATAACAATGCTTTTTGCTCCTTTAGCTTTTTCTTTTAAAGACTTTAAATCATTTAACATCAATTTAATCTCGCTTAAGAGCGTCTCCCCGGATAATTTAGCTTGAGGCAAAATATTTACCAGCCCAAGTTCTTCAAAAAATCTGGAGTTTTTATTTTGCTCTTTATTGGGAATCGGGATAAGAAGGGTTGGTTTGCCTAAAAAAGCCAGCTCTGATAAAGTATTAATACCTGCCCGGGAAATTACTAAATCACTTTTTGCTAAAACTTTAGTCCAATCTTTTGAAATAAATTTAAAGACTTTATACCTGTCATTTTCTTTTTTTTGCAGTCTTTCAAAGTCCCGAAACTTGGAATCGCCAGTTTGATGGTAAACAGCTGCCAGTTTTAACAGCTTATTCAAAACCTGCTCAACTACTACATTAATCACATGGGAACCTTGATTTCCTCCGGATACTAAAACAGTCGGTAACTCTGATTGCCTTCCGGATCCACTCTTAGAAACTTCAATAACCTCCTGTCTGATCGGGTTACCAGTTAAAATAACTTTTTCACCCTTAAACTCGCTCCTCTTGAAAGATACGGCAATTTTGTCAGCAAAGAGCGCACTTATTTTGTTAGCCAAACCGGAAACTAAAGTTTGCTCATGAATAATTATTGGAACGGAAAAAAGCCACCCTGCAAAAACCGTCGGCACTGCCACATAACCGCCAAAAGATAAAATCACATCCGGTTTTTCAGATAAAATAATGTAAAAAGCCTGAAGCAATCCAATCGGAATTTTTAGAAGGGAGGGGATAGTGTAAATAGTAAAAGATCTTTGCAGTCTGCCGGTGATAATAGAGATAAACTTAACACCAAGTTCAGGTAAAACCTGTGACTCCACTGACGGAGTTTTATCTCCTTCCAATGTAGTTTTCCTACCCACATAAACAATCTCTATCTTATCGATTTTTCTTAATTCTTCAATAACCGCAACAGCCGGGGTAAAATGCGCCCCACTAACTAATACCTTCATGTAACAATTCTACGTTATTGTGCCTGCTCATTCAATGTCAGTTTAAAAAAATTTAACTTGGGGTATTGTGTTTTGAAATATTGAGCAATATTCCAACCGCTGTTAGATTAGCGACTAAAGCCGAACCTCCATAAGAAATTAAAGGCAGCGGTACACCGGTAAGAGGCAAAAGGGAGGTCATTGATGAAAGATTGATAATAACCTGCGTTCCTAACCAGGAAGTTAACCCTAGAGCCAGAATCTTACCAAAATTATCGTGACAATTTTGGGCAATCTTAAATCCCCTGATTAACAAAAAAGCAAATAATGTTATTACTACGCACGCTCCAACAAATCCCAGCTCCTCCCCTACAATCGCAAAGATAGAATCTGTAGTAACTTCCGGTATGTATTCAAATTTTTGCCGTGAGTGACCCAATCCTAAACCAAATAACCCTCCTGATCCTAATGCAATTAAAACTTGGGATATATGATAAGTAAATCCTTGCGTATCAGAAAACGGATTTAAGAATGCCAGTACTCTTTTACTCCTGTAACTCGATGTTAATACTAAAAGCAATAAAGAAAGAATGCCTGCAGGGATAGCGATAATAAAATGCCAAATGGAACCGCCTGCTGTAAAATACAAAGTAATTATCGTAGCAGCAAAAACTATAGTTGATCCTAAATCTTTTTGCAAAATGGCCGTCACCGCACTAACTCCTACTAAAAGAATTAAAAAAGGAGCTAATCTGACTTTTTTCTCAAATATCACGGCCAAATAAATAACTCCTGTTAATTTAATTATTTCTGCCGGTTGAATTGTAGCTCCTCCTAATCTTAACCAACGATGTGCTCCGCCACCCGAAACACCCAGACCGGGAATAAAGACTGCCAGAAGAAGGAGCAGCGAAAACAAAAGCAACGGGACTGAGATAGGTTTAAACTTCCTGTAATCAAATTTGGCAAAAAAGGCCATTGATAATACCCCAACCCCTACCCATAGTAATTGTTGTCTAATATAGTAAAGACTATCTTTAAAATCTCTTAATGCTTGAATAGCTGAGGCGTCGTAAACCATTAGCAACCCAAAAATCACTAAAACTCCCGTGGTCAAAAAAAGCGCTAAATCTACTTGTTGCTTTTGTGATTGAAGATTAACTCTTTTAAAAGCCATACTATTGTTCCATAACGAAACAAGAATTTAGTTCATTTAGAAAGCAAGGCTATCCATAAACCTAAAATTGCAAATGTTCCTCCGGCCAGCCAAAACCTGCTGACAATTTTGGGTTCTTCCCAACCAATATATTTAAAGTACATATGTAATGGCGCCACCGGCAAAACTTTTTTCTTCAGGATTTTTTTGGAAAGTATTTGGATTGCTGATGAAGCGGCAATTATTACAAACATTCCCCCGATTATAGCCACAGCCAAAATTTTGCCTGTCAAAAGACCGACTACTGCCAGAGTTGCCCCAAAAGCAAAGGCACCCGCATCACCCAGAAAAATCCGGGCGGGCCAAACATTAAAGTAAAGAAAAGCAAAAAGCAGTCCGATCCAAATCCCGATAAATGAAGCCAGGGTTAAATCCAAACCCTGGGAAGCAAGCGCTAAAAAGGCAAACAAACAAATCAGCAAAAGTCCGGCAGAAAGACCATCCAAACCATCTGAAATATTATAAGCATTTGCAAAAGCTACAATCACAAAAGCCGCCAGGGGTACAAACCAAATACCAATAACAAAATTGCCTAATCCCCAAATATAAAGATTATTTAACCCTTCCATAAAATAAAGCATGGTGGAAATTAACAGAGCTAAACTAACCTGAATTACCAACATCTCTCTCCTACCCAATCCTAAAAACTTACCCTTCCTCCTGGTTAAAATCATTTTAATATCATCATAAAGTCCTAAAGAGCCAAACGAGACTATGGTAAAAAGTAAAATCTTAAGACTGATCTTATCTGCTAAAGGGCTGAAAAAGCCCAAACCTAGACTTAAAATTATCAGGATTAAAATCAACAATATTCCACCACCCGAAGGAGTACCCTCATCCGCCTTCATTAAGGCATCATGAATAGGCGTTTCAGATTTACCTTTCTTCTCTTGCTGACTTCTCTCGAATCTTCTTTTTAAAGAAAACAGCAGGTCAATAAACGGCACCATAAAAATTGAGGTTATTACAAATGATAATAAAACTAATCCTAATAGCTGTGTCATGGTTTTTTAGCTACTCTTTTAACTACTTCGTCTAACCGGACAGCCCTTGAACCTTTCACCAAACAGATATCACCTTTCCCCAAAGTTTTCAAAAGCTTTGCCACAAGCTGAGAGTTTTGTAAATTGGACTCTATTCTTTCTTCCCAATAACCTAAGCTTTTTAATTCATCGGCAATAAACTGGGTATCCCCCTGACCTAAAAATACAAAATCCAATTTTTCTTTGTATATTTTTTGTGCTAGCATCCTATGCAACTGCTCAGAATATTTCCCCAACTCCCTCATCTCACCCAAAACTACAATCCTTCTTCTGGCGGGAAGAGTAAGTAAGGTATCAATAGCGGCTTCTAAAGCAACCGGGGAGGAATTATAAGTATCATCAAGTAAAACTGACCCATTTGGGCCCTGGACAACTTGTAAACGATGTTCTTCAGGCCTCAAAGATTCCAAACCAAATTTAATTTTAGTTAACGGAACTCCGGAAACTATTCCCAGAAGAGCTGCAGCTAAAGCAGGATAAACTTGATGTAATCCTAAAAGCCGAAAATTAATCTTCATCCTTTCCACTCCCAGATTTAGCTCAAAGGTTGTAGCAAAATTTTCTGTCTTGATATTACCTGCCCAAATGGTGCAATTTTTGGGATCCATACCGTAATAAACCACACTTCCTTTACAACGTTCTGCCAATTTTTTGCTGTTGGGATCGTCCCAATTTAATATGGCCATCCCGTCTGCTTTTAAACCTTCTATCAGCTTCCCTTTCTCTTCTAAAATTTCATTTAAACTCCCCAGATAAGCGCTGTGGGCATAGGCAATCCTAGTCACCACCGCCACCTTCGGCTTAACTAAGGAAAGATAAAAATCCATTTCTCCTTTATACTCAATTCCCATTTCCAAAATGACTTTTTTGACAGAGGGGGTTACTTTCAAAATTGTTTCAGGCAATATCAGGATAGGATCTAAGTTGGGTTTAGTGACAAGTGTTTTATACTTTTGGGAAAGGACCGCCTTGGAAGCAGCAACACAAGTAGTCTTCCCGACAGAACCAGTTATGCCGATAAAAGTTTCATTAGGATACAATTTGACATATTGCCTGGCTAGATATATCCTCATTAGGTGAAACGGTTTTTTGAAAGAAGGAATCTTTGTTTTATAAGGAGTAACCTGATCCCAAATAGGATGCTTAGCAATATCCACGAAACCCATTATATCGCAAGGCGATACAAGAAGTGAAGCGATGTAATCGCGGAACGATTATATCATCACACCGACTCTCTTGTGATGTCTGCACCGAGGCTTCTTAGCTTCTCCACCACATTCTCATATCCTCTCTCAATTAGCTCTGCCTGATTAATCACACTTTTACCTCTGGCTGCTAAAGCTGCTACCACCAGAGCCATACCGGCTCTAATGTCCGGAGTGGCCAAAGTTCGGCCTCTTAATTTATCCGGGCCATGGACCAACACCCGATGCGGATCAGCCAAAGTAATTTTGGCACCCATGGTAATCAACTTATCCGTAAAAAACATCCTTCCCTCATACATCCAATCATGACACAAAATTACCCCTTTAGATTGAGTTGCTAAAACTATCGCCACACTCATCAAATCTGTAGGAAATCCCGGCCAAATGTTTGTCACCAGCTTCTCCACAGATTTAAGTTTAGACGGATGAACCGTAATGCTATCATCATTTTTTTCTATCTTGATGCCAAAACTTTCAAGCGGTGTTAGAGCCGGCTCCAAATAAGCTTGCTCTATTCCCTCAATTTTAACCTTTCCGCCGGTAACAGCGGCAGCTACCACATAAGTACCTACTTCTACAAAATCTGCTCCGATCCGGAACTTAGTTCCATGCAGTTTCTCTACCCCCGTAATCTTTAAGCTATCAGTTCCTACTCCTTCAATTTTGGCCCCCATTTGCAAAAGCTGTTTACAAAGATCAACCACGTGAGGTTCTTTAGCACAGTTTCTTAAAGTAACCGTTTTCTTCCCTAAAACCGTGGCCAGAATCAAATTCTCCGTGGCGGTTACAGAAGCCTCAGGAAGAAAAAGATCCAAATCAGCTTCTCTGTCTTCCGAAAAACTAAGACTATATTTTAAGTTGCTTTTTTTTAGCGTTGCTCCCAAAGCTTTAAAACCTTCGAGATGAGTTTCTATACTTCTTCTTCCTATAATATCTCCGCCCGGATGATGAAAGCTTACTTTACCCAATTTTCCCAGCATTGCTCCTGCCAACACAATCGATCCCCGAAGCTTTACCATCAAATCTTCCGACAAACTATAGTGGCGAATTTTTGAAGCTTTAATTCGAAGAGTAGATTGATTTTTTTCTACAGCTACTCCTAGTTTTTTTAAGATCCTTATTAAAACTTCCGTATCCGTCAAATCAGAGATGTTTTCTAAAATCACTTCTTCATCCGTCAGTAGGGCTGCCCCGATACAAGGGAATATTGAGTTTTTATTCCCGGAGACGTGGATCGTTCCCTCTAGTTTATGTCCACCATTAATTATGTATTTCATATTCTTTTTGCTTTTATTTTAAATATAGCAGATAAGATAACATGCTCCCTTAAACTTAAAGCTTCAATACCAAGTTGCTCAATTTCTGATTCCTGATCTAATACTTTAATACTTTTAGTGCGATTTTGCAAAAATCTACTGATTAAAAGGTTTCCGCCAATACTACCGGGAATACTGGAAAACTCTAAACTCTCCAAACCCTGGGAATCTAAATACTCTATCCATCTTTTAATACTTACGCCTGATTCCGCTTCCACCATTGCCTCTTCTACACCTATACCGAATTTTGTAACCTTACCTTTGACGGAAACTGTTTGGATACCTTTAGTTCGGTTTTTAATTACCAATCCGTCAAACCCCAGATCAGAGATGGCAATTTTACTGCCAGTGCCGAACAAGAAATACGGCAAATTCAATTCCCGGCACATACTGATTGTTTTTACCAACTCTCGGGTAGTAAAAGCAATAAAAAATAACTTGGCAGGCCCACCGACTCCAGAAGCAGTATAATCCTTCAAAGGCTCGTTAAATTTAAATCTGTCTTTCCCAAAAGAATCAACAATAAGCTTAAATCTTAAATCCATAACTCCTTTCTAAAAGCGGCGAGATCACAAACAAGTAAAAATGTAGTGCAGTTGAGCGCACCACTTATTTCATGATCAAATTACACTTGGCGCGAAACAAACTCCAAGTGAGCGAGTGCCGAAGGCACAAGGTAGCGTGAACGTTTTTTACTGCTGTGACGAACCGCTTAGTACTGATTTAACAACCTTTACATCTGACCAAGGAATTTCTCTTTTCCCATCCAAATTCATTGAAGCTTCATGGCCTTTGCCAAAAATACCCACAGTATCACCCTTTTTGGCAGTCTCATTAATGGCAAAATCAATTGCTTTTTCTCTATCTTCCACTACAAATATATTTTTGGCTAAAACTTTGCCGCTTTTTTTTGCTCCCTCTACTATTTGTTTATTGATCACCTCAAGTTCTCCTCTGGGATCCTCTGCCGTTATCACCACAATGTCCGCCAGTTTTCCCGCCACTACTCCCATCAAGCCCCTTTTTTCTACATCTCTTTTCCCGGCTGATCCAAACACGGCAATTAATCTACCTTTTGTTTGCTCCCTTAAAGCTGTCAAAGCCTGGGTCAATGCATTAGGGGTGTGGGCAAAATCAATAAAAATTTTAATGCCTCTATTATTTTTCACCTCTTCCATCCTCCCCGTTATTCCGGTAAAATTTTCCAAAGCTTTCCTGGCTGATGTTTTATCAATCCCTAAAGCAAAAGCTACAGACAGGGCCGCCAAAGCATTTTCCAGATTATAATCACCGGGAATTTTTAATTTAAGTTTGACCTCTTTTTGATTAAAATCACCTTTATCTAAACCAAAAGTAAATACTTTGCGGGTTATCTTTTGTTTTAGATTGTGGTTTACAATGGCAAAATTTACATCCTCTATCAATTTGGCTTTTGTATCAAAATAATTCTGGTAAATTTTATGATAATCCAAATGCTCATGAGTAATATTGGTAATCAACCCCACATCAAATTTAATTCCCCAAAATCTGTATTGATCTAAAGCATGTGAAGTTACTTCCAAAATCAAATACTCATCACCATTATCTAAAGCCTGCTTAGCAAATTTTTGCACCATAAACGGATCCGGAGAAGTAACATGAAATCCGGTGTCAAAAGATTCCCCCCCCACTATGGCATTAATGGTTGAAACCATGGAAGCCTTTTTCCCGGCTGCTTTTAAAATTTGATAAACCATATTGGTGGTAGTGGTTTTACCATCAGTCCCGGTTACCCCAATCACCTTAAGTTTTTGAGTAGGAAAACCAAAAAAAATATTGGCCAAAATGGCTTTGGGAAGATGATAAAAGTTATTAATTACTTGCTGCGACAAAATACTCTTAATTAATTTCTTCACGTGGCTAATTATACTCATCATTGCTCGGTTGGAGCAACTTTATAATAAAAAAGGAGCTGTTTGGCTATGTCAAAGAAAGTAGGAGCAGCTGTTTCCGCACCAAAAATAGAAGTAGAGGGTTCATCATAACGAACTAACATTACAAATTTCGGATCATCTGCCGGCGCAAATCCAACAAACGAGGCAATTGTTTTATCTGCATCATAATGACCGGCAACTGGAATTTGGGCAGTCCCGGTTTTACCGGCAATTTTAAAACCCTTCAGTCGGAAAACTTTAGCTTCTCCTCGCTCAACTGCCGCTACCATCATCTCTTTTACCATCTGGGCTGTAGAATCTTTCATTACCCGTCTGACTACTTTTGGTTTGATCTCGAAACTGCTTTGATCATCTTTAATCTCCTTAGCTATATGCGGCTCCATCAAATTACCTCCATTGGCTATACTGGAAATGGCGGTAACCATTTGAATCGGCGTCACTGCAATACCTTGACCAAACGAGGCGGTTGCTAAATCTATCTCCCTCCAGCTGCTTTTCGACCTGATATCCGGGGATGCCTCATCCTGTAAATCGATATTAGTCGGTTGACCAAATCCAAAGTTTTCAATATAGGAATAGAATTTATCCAAGCCTAATTTCTTTGCCGTAAACACCATTCCGGTGTTATCTGAGTGAACTATCACATCCGTCAAGGTGGAATCCGGAAAATATTTGTTATCCCAAGTCCTGATACTATAATCGGCAATAGAAACCGGACCGGAACAGATATCACAACGGGTATCCGGTTTAACCAAATCCTCATTTAAAGCTGCCGCCATGACTAAAACTTTGAAAGTTGACCCGGGTTCATATTGATCTGCCACCACAGAATCTTTGAAAAATTCTTTTGGATAGTTAAAATAGTCTCCAGGATCATAATTAGGATACGAAGCCAAGGCCAAAATACCACCGGTTTTCGGATCCATTACTACCACTGAACCGCTTTTGGCACCGTATTTTTCAATCCCGGCTTTCAAGCTTTTCTCAACAATAAATTGAACTGAACGATCAACGTTTAAAACCAAATCCTTTCCGTTTCTGGCTTCATTAGTCAAAAAACTTCCTATCATTATCGGCAAACCTAAAGCATCTTTTTCATGCCTGACTGATCCGGAAATACCTTTAAGCTCTCCATCGTAATAACCTTCCAAACCAAAATAACCCTTGCTTCCGCCTTTAGCATCTAAACCTAAAAATCCTAAAAGATGAGCAGAAGATGAACCCTCCGGATAAAACCTACTGCTGCCCTCGTCAAAACCAATCCCCTCCAAGTTTAAAGCTTCAATTTGTTTCTTTTGTTCTACGGAAACATTCTTTTTTAATAAAACCCAGTAAAGATCTTGTGATAACTTATCCAACATATCTTTTGCCGAAGTCTCAATTTTTGCCGGCTCATCAAAAAAAATTTTGGCCAAGGAGTAAGCTGTTTTGATTCTCAAGCCCGAATCTAAAACTTTAGGCAAACCATACAAGGTAAACACCGGATTTGAAGAAGTTAGAATGGAGCCATCTGAAAAAAAGATGCTGCCTCTGACGGCATCCAGCCTGGTATTAGTAAAATGCTGATTATCTGCTTGAGATTGCAAAAATTCCGCCTGGACAATTTGCCAATAAAACAAGCGAATGACTATGGCAAAAAGAAAAAACAGAAAAAAAGTTTTTATCCAAAATATTCGCATATCAAAAGAGGATTAACGAATATATTGTATACTGTCGGGTTCCGAAAAACCAAGCTCAGCTGATTTAGAAGCCACACTGCCTAAAGATTGTCGTTTTGCTATCTCATTTTCCAAAACTTGGTTTTCCAAATTTAGCGTTTTGGCCAACATTGATAATTTTTCAAACTTCTCACCATATGTCACTATATTATTACTTGCCCATATTTCAGCTATCATAAGTATGAAAAGGGTAATTCCGGCTAATCCTATGTACTTTTTAGAGAACCCGTTCTTTGATTCAATCGGTTCAAATGTTTTAACAATTGTCATAATTGGTTAAATTATAGTCAACGTCTATAATATTTATGTTCTTCTAAAAACCCTCATTTTAGCTGAACGAGACCTAGGGTTTTCTTCAATCTCTTCTTCGCTTGGACTAACCGGTTTCTCAGTTAAAATTTCACCTATTCTTTCCATCTGCCAATGTTTAAATTTATTCTTAACTATCCTATCCTCCAATGAATGAAAGCTAACAACTACAATTCGACCATCTCTTTCAATTAAATCTTTCACTTGCTCCAACCCTTCTTCCAAAGCACTCAACTCGTCATTCACTGCAATCCTTAAAGCCTGAAATACTCTGGTC
>JAMDBX010000020.1 GCA_023487645.1 Patescibacteria group bacterium
TTATATACTAAAATGGCGGGCCAGACAAGGGCTTTTAGCAAACCAAATGCCCCTTGCCAAAACGAAGTGGCATGCTGGATAAAATAAACCGCTGCACCAATAATTCCTAATCCATAGATTGCATCTGGTCCACCTCCACTAACACCTCTTTTCCAGCGGGATTTCTGCATTGATGAATTTTCGTTATCTGCCATAAATATATTAAAGCACATTAGGATAAGTAAAAACAGTAACCTTTGTCACTTATTTCATATTGACAGATGCAATAGACTTGCATATACTAGTCGCAACAATCTTGCATTTATGCCGATACAAATTAAACAACACGATTGTAAAACAGAACTGCGGGAAGCCGATTTAAAAGCCACTCCGGCGCGTTTGGCTGCACTAAAAGTACTGGAAGCAAGCAATAAACCGCTTGATGTAGCTACTATCAGATTAGAACTAAAAAGAAGTGGTATTAATACTGATCCAGCCACGGTTTTTCGGATGATGAATTCTTTTTCTGACAAAGGAATTGTCCGGGGAGTTAACCTGCAGGAAAGCAAATTGCGGTATGAACACGCTGCAAAGAAAGAGCATCATCACTTACTTTGCCAAAGCTGCAGCGCAATCGAAGATATTTCAGACTGCAACATTAACGCCCTGGAAAAAGGTATTGAAAAGAAAAAAGGCTTTCTGGTAAAAAGCCATGCTTTGGAATTTTATGGTTTATGCCAAAAATGTCAAAAAATAAATTAATATGGAACCAATTTTATTATCTCTTCTTACCTTTATTTCCACTATCTTAGGGGGAGTTTTTGGAATAAGAAACCGGGATAGATTGCATTATGTAATGAGCTTTACCGCCGGCGTCCTTTTAGGAGTAAGTTTTTTTGATATTTTGCCGGAGAGCATTAGTATTATTACTGAGAATAAATTCGATGTTACTCCTTTTACAATCATGATAGTTTTGGGGTTTTTGATATTCCATGTTTTAGAAAAGTCAGTCGCTATCCACCACGCTCACGAAGAAGAATATGCTGATCATAAACATCCAACTGTCGGATTAGTCGGGGCATCCGGTTTATCGTTTCATAGTTTCTTGGACGGAATCGGAATTGGCTTAGGGTTTCAAGTTAGCACCCATGTGGGATTATTAATCTCGCTGGCGGTAATTGCTCATGATTTTTCTGACGGTTTAAATACGGTAACCATTATGTTAACCCACAAAAATAAGGCTAGCAAAGTTTATAAAATGCTGCTTTTGGATGCCATCACTCCCATTTTAGGAGTTTTGTCCACTTTTCTTTTTAAGATTCCTCAAAATATCCTAGTGATGTATTTGGGCTTTTTTATCGGATTCCTGTTATATATTGGAGCCAGTGATCTACTGCCGGAAGCTCACAGTAAACACTCTTCTTGGAAGATGCTGGGACTAACTATACTGGGCGCAGCTTTTATCTTTACTGTTACCAGATTTACCTAATTTGGGTAAATCCAGATTTCCAGCTATTAAAGCTTCTTTTTTGGCTTTGGTTAATTTTTTAAGCTGCCATTCTCTTTTTAAAGCTTCAGTCCTGGAAGGGTATCTTTCTAAATAAACAAGTTCAAATGAGGAAAAACACTTCATATACTTGGCTGATCTGCTAGTTTTGCTTTGATGCTCTTTTAATCTTTTCTCTAAATTATTGGTTTGGCCAATATAAAGAGTATTAGAAGAGGTTCTTAGGATGTAAACAAAATATACCACGAGACTATGCCTTAAACCTTGTTATCAGGTTCTGAATGAATGGTGATATCTGCCTCAGGAATTAAAGTTTTAATTCTCTTTTCAATTTCATCAGCAATATCATGCGCTCTGCTGATAGATAATTTCTTGCTGACAGTAATTGTAATATCAATAAAAATAGTAATGCCGGCCGGCCGGACCCGAATCCGCTTAATGGAAATTACGCCTTCAACCCGGTGAATAATTCCTCTAATTTTCTCCGGCAAACCGGCCGGTACCGTATCAACTAACACATCTACTGTTCTTTTTCCTAAGGAATATCCGGCATGCAGCACAAATAGTGAAACACCCAGTGCAGCAATCGCATCAGCTTTTGCCACCCCCAACAGCACAAATACCAACCCAACTAACACAGTCAGGGAACTTAAAATATCTGAACTGAAATGAAGCGCATCTGCTTCTAAAGCCTGGCTTTTGGTGACCTTGGCCACTTTATTCAAAGCCCGGGAGCGGGAGTAATCAACTATAATGGAAAATATAATTACGGCAAAAGCATACCAGGTTACTTCTATTTCTGCTTTACCTGCAGTTAGCCGCTTAATTGCTTCATAAATAATCCAAGCGCTGGTGAGAAAAAGCAACCCTGTTTCTACTAAAGCAGAAACGCTTTCCACCTTTTGGTGACCATAGTGATGCGTTTCATCAGCTTCTTTTTCTCCTACTCTGACGGCAAAAAAAGTCAGTATCGCTGCTCCTAAATCCAAAAAGGAGTGGGCTGCTTCGGATAAGATTCCCACGCTGCCTGTTGCCAGTCCCACAATAAGCTTGAGCACGGTAAGAGCCAGGCTGGCAAAAACAGAACTTAAAGCAACTGATTGTTTCTTATTCATGCAAACATAATATTAGCACGATTTGAGAATAAGGAGCGGTTTTCGTTCAAAGTTGCAGGACATGGATAAAGGCATGCTTGCATAGAGTAAGCTTAGATTCTAAGTTGAGCATTACGGACTAGAACCTTTAAATCACTATAGTTATTGTCTCACATCAAGGCTAAATGAAATAAATGATACAGTATAAAGCAAATATTTAGTCATCTATTGTATCTTTACATGGGCGTTATTGTTTGGCATGATGATTAAAGAACAGAAAAAGCATGCTACATGTTACTGCCCAAAATATCTTGTCTAAAATCCAAAAGATCTTCAAAGGTTGGTTTTCTATCATTTACAAAAAATTAACCGGATATGTGTCTATACTTAAATAGGAAGGGGGTGATAAACGATGCAATATCTAGGTGTTTTAGCACTTGTTTTGTTGGTGGTAGGTGGACTTAATTGGGGTTTAGTAGGTTTACTAAACTTTAATTTAGTGACCACTTTGTTAGGCGAAGGAATGTTGGCAAACCTTGTATATATTTTGGTAGGGTTGTCAGCAGTATATGTGGCTGCAACTTCTTTAATGAAGAAGTAGGAAATTATTGTGGAGCAAGAGTTTGCTCATTTGTTCAGTGATACAAGCGTTTTACATGTTTGTATCTCTTTTAGAAATAATTAGGGAAAAACAGTTATTGCAAATGACACAATGCGAACTGTTCATTTTATCTATTTAAAATCCAGATACTGTAGTTTAAGATGGTGGCGAAGCTTACCCAGGCTAGGTATGGAATCAGCAGAATCGACGCTCTTTTATCTAAATTCCAAAACTTACCAATCAAAATCACTATAAACACCCAAATAATCAGAATATTTATTAAAGCCAAAAAGATATTGTGTAAGCCAAAAAAAACGATTGACCAGGTGGCATTAAAAAATAGATGGATTAAAAAAATCATTAAGGACAGCTTTATAAGCTTTGCTTTTTTACTGTATTTATTATCTTTTAGCTTAATCCAAATTAAGTAAAAGGAGATGCCCATGAGGGTATAAAGCGTTGCCCAAGCAGGACCAAAAAGCCAATTAGGAGGTCTGAAGGCAGGTTGGTTTAGTAAGTTATACCAGTTTGGGATAGAAGAAAAAGTAAAAAAAGAACCTATTAATCCTGCAGACTGGCAAAGAGCAATAGAAATAACCAGTTTAAAGATACTTTTAGGCAGTTTCATTCTAAATACATCATGGCAGATTTAATATTAGTTGTAAACATCAGGGAAAATCCCAACCTTTTTGTTCAGACTAGTTTTTCAAATAAGTTGATATAGTGTGATACACTCTGGAATATACTCTATAAACCAAAACTTAAGGTGATACTCCCTCCAGCTTTTGCTCCTTTAAAATCTATATTGGCCATAATTCCTTCCCGCTTTAAGTCTATATATCGAAATTCAGCAATATTTGGCGTTGGATTAATTATTGTTTGATCCGCTAGCACCTGTGTTAAGGCAATCATAAAATCAATCCATTTGTTATCACTTTTGCAAAAACTGTTAGGCAAACCATACTTTTCTAAATGATTCCTGATAACCATTTTGCCAGGGAGAAGCTTTATCTGAGACTGATATTTTTACTCCCAAGCTTTCCAGATAATCAGTACAGACCTTAACCATAAATTCAGTGCCTTGATCAGAATGGAAGATTAATGGTAATTACTTAGTGTTTAAAATGGCTTCCTGGATGGTTTTAAAAACCAACTGACTATCATGTTTGATCCCCACATTGAAAGATGCAACCTGTCTGGTAAAAATATCCTCAATGGTTGCCGGACTAGGATTCGAACCTAGAATTCACTGCTCCAAAGGCAGTTGTCCTACCGTTAGACGATCCGGCAATCTTGGCCTATTATACCTTAAATATCACACTACGATCCATACCTACACCAAGCGCATAGAGGTATTGACTCTTATAAAAATTTATGCCAACAATGAATATGGATACAAAATAATTCCAAAAGGAGGTGATTAAGTTGGATACAAAAAAATTGGTGGCTTGGATTTTGGTTCTTGGTGCGGTGAATTGGGGATTGGTAGGATTTTTGAATCTTAACGTAGTTGAAGCAGTTTTAGGAGCAGGTTCAATACTCACTAAACTTGTTTATATAGTAGTAGGTTTGGCAGGCGTATATAAGCTTTACATCTTAGCTGGTGGAAAAGCTAAAAAATAAACCATAGGACTATTCTTCAAAGAAGAACAGTCTTTCGTAGAAAGTATATTTTCCTTCGGAAAAGAATTTCCTCTAGGAATTGGTAATTATTTTATAAAATCCGGCCCTCTTCGGCCGGATTTTTTTGGAGCGGGAGAGGGGATTTGAACCCCCGACATCCTCGTTGGCAACGAGGCACTCTACCACTGAGTTACTCCCGCAAACATATAAACACTCAACTCTAAATTGTATCTCAAACCGCTATTTCTGCTATGCAGAAACGAGGCACTCTTCCTGGGCGTCATTTAGACTCCCGTCCGCACTTCGTGCATGACCCACTGAGTTACTCCCGCAAAAAGTGCCGCAGACTTGAGTTGCACAAGTATAAAACGCTCTTCAGGCGCTCGCCGTGACTACCTTGGCTACTGCGGCAATTTACAATAGTTCTCTGTTTGAGAATGACAATTAGGACACAAGAAACAAAGATTTTCAGGTCGATTATCTAATGGATTACTATTAATATGCTCTACTTCTAATCGTATCAGCTTATCTCTCCACTTTGATAATTGACATTCACTACATTTATATTCTCTGCCTATCTCCAGAAGTGCCCTTCTTAATAATTTTCCTCTTGCCCTAATGCCACTATTTTGAACGACCAGTATTTGTTGGGGTGTTTTTTTAGCCGATCCACCAACATGATTTTTACCTTGATTCCAGGCCTGCCCTAAAAAGTGCGAGTTATCTATTTTATAATATTTAATTCTACCAATTAAATATGTTCTGAGAGCACCCGATGTCAAAGAAGCCCCTAATGTCCGCATCACTCCTAGCATTGAGACATTATTTTTCACTGCTTTCTCTAAAATCTCTCGGGTATATTTCAGCTTTGACACCTTACTATTATAACATTTGTTAGGTGCCTTGCCCATAATGAAAATCATGCCTAGTTATATTTTAATGTGCCACCAGATTCTACATCATTTCCTGAAAAAATTGAAGAGAAAGAAAAGAATAACTATTTCACCGTTACACTTTTGGCAATATTACGCGGCTTGTCGACATTATGCCCTAATTCCACCGCCATGTAATAAGCCAACAGCTGCAAGGGGATTATATTCATAATTGCCGAAGTTTCACCGGTATCAGGAACCGGGATATGGTAATCAAATCCGGCATAAGGAGCAGGGGAAATCCCAATCACCGTTGCCCCCCGCGCCTTTACTTGATTAACTGCATTCAACACATCATCCTTGGCCAAATCTTCTGAAACCACCACAATTACCGGCACCCCTTTTTCCATGAGAGTTATAGCATAATGTTTTAAGTCTCCAGCCGGAATACCGTGGGCATGAATGTATGAACCTTCAATCATCTTGATCATTCCTTCTTTAACAATATTAAAGTTTTGATATTTACCCAGTAAAAATACGTCTTTTTTCTTTGCCAGCTCCTTGGCCAAATTTCTGATTTGTTCATGGTTAGAACCGGAGTCCAAATATTTTTGCATTACCTGGACCAAGTCCTGCAAATTCTTCATACCTTCTTCAGTTTTACCAGCGGCTGCTTTGGCCACCAAATATCCCCAGGCAATTTGCGAAGTAAAAACCTTAGTAGACATTACACAAATTTCCGGCCCGGCATTGGCCATAAATTTGTAATCAGAAACCCGGGTCATAGTGGAACCGGGCATATTAACATAAGAGGCGATTTTAACTCTTTTCTTTTTGGCTATTTCCAGAACCTCCAAAACATCAGCTGTTTCACCTGACTGCGAAGGAGTAATAATCATGTCCTCGTCACTGAACAAATCAGAATAATCCAGGGCTTCCGCGGCAATCAAACCTACTGCATTAATTTTGGCAAAAACTCTCAGATAAAAGGCAATCTGTGAAGCCGCCACGCCGGCTGTTCCCATACTGAGCGTATAAACTCTTTCAGCCCTCTTCACTGATTTAATAAAATCATTTAAGGAACTTTTATTCTGATAAATAACTTGATTTACTACATAAGGGCTTTCGTGAATTTCCTTGAGCATAAAGTGATCGTAACCTTCCTTATCCACCTTGCTGCTTTGGAAATTAATTTTTTCAGGATGATAGGGGAGAGTTTTATTGGATTTAATATCCACCAGATCCAGCTTACCATTCCAAGTAACCATCTGGCCGTTTTCTACCACCACCACATCACTAACATGCGGCGCAAAAGATAAAGTATCAGACGAGAAAAATACCTCCTTTTCTCCTAAACCCACCACCAGCGGAGAGCCGTTCCTGGCAGCAATAATTTGACTGTCTTTAGTTAAAACAATAATGGTATTTCTGCCTTCCAAATCCAAGAAAGCAGACCGGATAGCCTCATATAAATCATGAGATTCTTCGCTTCGCTCAGAATGACGGAGGGGGAGAAGCTTATCTTCTATCAGCCTGACTATAACTTCTGTATCTGTTTCTGTTTCAAATTTATAATCTTTCTTTTCCAAATCTTTCTTTAAATTTTGATAATTCTCCACAATACCATTCTGGGCTAACACAAAACTTTTATCGGTAGAGTAGTGAGGGTGGGCATTGGTTTTCGAAATTCCACCGTGAGTAGCCCAGCGGGTGTGACCAATTCCAATATTCGAGTTAATAGTTGAGAGTTCAGAGTTAAGAGTGTCTAAGTCGCCAATAGCGCCGGTTTGCTTATTGACCTTAATTTGATCAACCAGGACTGCGATTCCCCAGGAATCATAACCGCGGTATTCCAACCTTTTTAAACCCTCCAAAATTACCTCTGAAGCATTTTTGGAGCCACAATAACCGAATATTCCACACATTCTCAAACGATTATAGCGCAAAGCGATACCAGAAGTGAAGCGGGTGGGCAGTGAGGGATTCGAACCCCCGACATCTACAGTGTAAATGTAGCGCTCTACCAACTGAGCTAACTGCCCAAATATTACCTAAATCAAATTAATGTACTCAATGCAAAAGCCTTCGGCAGCGCTCTTCCTGGGATAACACTAATTTTAAACTATCCGCTGGTCGCGGATTAGTTTATAGTTATCCCGTTAAAGTCGATTTACGACTTTAACCCAACTGAGCTAACTGCCCCAAAAAATAACTGGTGCCGGGAAGAGGAGTTGAACCTCCACGCCCTTGCGGGCACTACCACCTCAAGGTAGCGTGTATACCATTTCACCATCCCGGCTTGCCGGACGAATCCAACTGGATAATTTTAGCAGTTTAGCTTAGGCATATCAATCTGAAGGAAGATAGGGAAATTTAGAACGCAAGCGATTGATGAAGCCTGATTTTCCCAAAAGCATTGGACTTGAAGAAGAGAACGGGATAAACCTGTCATCGGTTTTGGACCGACTCCGATTTAACCGCGACTGATTGAGCGAAGCCTCTTTATGGTAAAGGCTTAAATACTTTCTGGCTGCAGTTTGTGGAGAAAACTGGCTTTCAACACGTTTCCGGCATTTTTGACGGTCAATTTCCTTAACTTTAAGAAGCGATTTAAGCAGACCAGTCCTACAGCTAGCCAAAAATCCCGTTTCTCTGTCTTTAATCACCTCCGGAATAGCTCCCTTGCTATAGGAAACCACTGGCGTACCGCAAGCCATCGACTCTACAATCACCATCCCAAAAGGCTCATTCCAATCAATTGGGTTTAAAAAAGCTTTGGCCCCGCCCAAAAGTTTATTTTTTAGCTTCAAATCAGCCAAGCCTAGATATTGAATCTGTTTGCCGTCTATCAACGGTTTTACTTCTCTTTCAAAATACTTGACTGATTTTTCCTGATGTTTATCAATATATCCGGCAAAGATAAACTGCTCTCCAACCATTTTGGCAATCTTAATTGCCTCGGCCGTACCTTTCTCAGGGATAATTTTACCCAGCCAGGTTAAATAACTTCCTCCCTTGGAATTAAACTTCATTTTAGTAATATCCAAACTGTTATAGACAAAGCCTCCGTCCCTAAATTGCTTGGGCAAGGTTTTTTGCATGGCCCCGGAAATATTAACTGCCAGGATTTTCTTGGCATAAAGATCAAGAAACATCTTATCCATATTGGAAAACTTGTCAAAAGGCCAGGGGGAGTGAATTGTCATCAAATTTGGAATACCGCTTTGGGTTAAATCTGCCAAGAAAGGCAGGAGGATCAAATCTGTTTCAGAAGCCAGATGAGCATGAACAACATCATATTTGGGGGCCATTTTAAAAGCTTGATGGTAGTGAATTAAGGCTGGCAAAGCAGCTGTCCAGGAAACGCCCTGATCTAAAAGGCTTTTTTTAAAAACATACTTAACTTTACCGGCAACTTTGGAACTTCTTGTTGCAAACAGAGTTACATTATGTCCCAAATCGGATAAGCCTTTAATCAAATTAGCAATAACCCACTCTGTCCCGCCGTAAGCCTTAGGAGGTATATTAGCCCAAGCCGGCGCAATCTGGAGAATCTTCATAGAATTAAAACATCTTAGCAATTTAAATTAAGAGTAGCTCTGGAATTTTGTAAGATTTCTGTAAAAATTTTAAGTCAGCCAATCAAGGGTCGAGGCGGCAGACCAAGCTTGAACCTTACAGCCGGTTTGACCAGCCGGAGACAGGTATTCTAAAAAATTACCCTGATCGTCTTTCATGTAAAGCTCAATCGGGGAGTTAAAATGATAAATCGGTTTTAAAGAAGCTTTTTTGAGTAAGTCAGCCTTATCTAAAAATCCAAAGTTTTCCAATCCTTCGCTAACCAACCCATTTAATACCGGCCAAAAACTGCCATTATGATATGAGTCGCGGTTGGGGTTAAAAGTCGGAGAAAGTATGCTCATGGTTCGGATCCCGGCATCAGGATCAAACAAGTCAGACCAAAAAGCCCGATGTACCATACTTTCAATAAAATCATCTTCAATAATACACTCAGTCTTTTTTCCTGATTTATCCGCTGCCCACAAACAAATCAATGGATTACCGGTAACTGTTCTAATTAGCCTCTTATTACCATCAATGGCTTGTCCGGCAAAATGAAAATTCCCGTCTTCAAAGAGAGAATCTTCTTCGAAGATAAACAGTTTATTAAACATCTGTTTCATCTGGGCTGCCTGGCTCTCCAGCTTTCCGGCAAAAGAAGGAGCGCTTTCAGAAAAAAACCTGGACCATAATCTTAAAGCTAGCCAGGCGTATCCTTGAGCTTCTACCGGGGAAATCGGGTACTTGGGAAATAAACCATTCACATCTCTTAACGACTCGTGTGAATCAGTCCAGGACTGGACTACTAATCCGCCATATCTTCTGTCCGATTCCAAAGCATAATCTATTAACCCGTCTTTATCCTTATCTCCAAAAGTGATGATCCAATTTATGGCCATCTCAACATGCGGCATTACTCTCATCAAAAACTCATTATCGCCGGCTACCTGCCAATATTTGTAAAGGGCGATTAAAATCAAAGGGGTCGAATCCAAAGAATCAAAATTCCGCAAATGCCCATCCGGATAAAGATACCAAGGCTTAACCGACCGGGAAGTCAGGTGCTCAAATTTTTCCTTGCGGAATTCATGGATAAATTTACCAGGTTCTTCGCCGCTTTCAATGTTAGTTTCCATTCCCTGGAGTTTACATAAAGTCAGCAAAGCTCTTCTGCAAACCCGCATCAGCTCCGGGGAAGGAGATTTTTGGTGTACTTTTAGAATCTTCAATATAGTAAGTGCGCTATCCCGGCCAAAAATACAGCCATAGGCTTCATCTTTACCGGAAGCATTAATACCCTCTTCAGTGGCTAAACTAAGCAGATTTTGCAAAATTACGTCTCTAAAACTCGGAGGCTGGGCAGAATCCATTGGGATTTGTAATCTATATAATTTTTGAAGCTAAATCAAGAGGCAAAAAAACTTTTTGGTGCCGAAGAGAGGAGTTGAACCTCCACCCCGATTGCTCGGGACAGCGCCCTGAACGCTGCGCGTCTGCCATTCCGCCACTTCGGCTTGTATGCCATTCTAACACCTGGACTTACAATACACTTACACTGCTTATTTTAACATCTCTGGTATAATTATTCCTTAATGGCAAATCCAGCTAACAAAAAATATCCCTTCCAACAAAAGATTGTCACCTTTGGTGGAGGAACCGGCCACTTTTCACTACTCAGAGGGTTAGTTGAATTAAACCAGCCGGAAGAAATTACCGCCATTGTTGGTACCTGGGACTCAGGCGGTTCATCAGGCAGGTTAAGAACCGAGCTGGGGGTTTTACCTCCCGGAGACATCAGGCAATGTTTATTAGCATTGATGGAAGACCCGAAACAACGCCAGGTAGCTCAAAAGCTTTTTGACGACAGACTGGCAGATGTAGACGGACCCTTAAAAGGGCATAGTTTGGGTAATTTAATCGCAGCCAGACTGGAGAATATTTATAAAGGGGCAGACCGAGGCGTGGAGGCAGAGCGGCTGCTTTTTAGAATCAGATCCCGGGTTTTACCAATTAGTATTTCCGAGCTAAATCTGATGGCCAGGCTTGAAGGCGGGGAAGAACTGGAAGGCGAAACGAATATTGATTTAAGAGGGCAAAAAGCCGGTTATGATGCCAAAAAGAGAATTACCAGAATTTATTTTGAAACAAATGCCGATCCTAACCCGGAAGCCATCCAGACCATAATGGGCGCAGAAACAATTATTTTTTCCGCCGGTGACTTATATACCAGCGTTTTACCTCACCTTCTTGTGGCTGGGGTCAAGGAAGCAATCGAAGCCTCAACAGCTAAAGTTATCTTAATACTGAATTTGATGACTAAAATGGGGGAAACGGATAATTTTAAGGCTTCAGATTATTTAAAAAACTTCCTGTATTATCTGGGAAATAACCGGATAAACGTGATTATTGCCAATTCCAACAACCTGGACACCGAAGTTTTAAAAGTTTACAAAAAGGACAAACAGCAACCGGTGAAGGTAGATGAAAGCGAATGCCAAAAAATTGCTCCTGATATCAAAATAATCCAGAAACCCTTAGCTGTTTATCACATTAGGGAACATCTTTTCCGCCATGATCCACAAAGTTTGGCAAAGACCATCTTAGAACTTAATTAATCCACATTGACCCAGTAAGTTACGGTTGAAAAAAATAATTTTTCGGGCTACTATACAAAAGGAAATTTTGCAGATGGACAATATCAAACCTCAAGCCAATGTGTGGTTTGTCGCTGCCTGGTTTGGCACGGCGACAACTGCTTTAATATTCTCCTTAATATTTAGTTTTTATCTGTCAAGCGTAAGAATCATTAAACCAACGGTTCAAAACTTTAACTTGTATGCAGCATTACCCAAAACAGAAGTTTCCGTTTCAGATGATGTTAACTATGTCGACGCCCGGGCTAAAATAGTCGAAGACTTCTTCAGCGGCTATAATTCGCCGCTGTCCGCTTACGGTAATACTTTTATTCAGGTAGCGGACAAATATCAGCTCGATTGGCGGCTTCTGCCTTCAATTGCCATGCAGGAATCCAATGGCGGAAAAAGAGTGATAAAACAATCGTACAACCCTTTTGGATATGGAATTTACGGCAGCTTAGTGGTCAGATTCCAGTCATGGGATGAGGCAATCGAAAGAGTCGGAAAGGCCCTAAGGGAAGATTATTTGAACCAGGGATTAAAAACTCCATATCAAATTATGGCCAAATACACCCCGCCGTCCCTGGCTAAAGATGGTGCCTGGGCCAAAGGTGTTTCCTCCTTTATAGGAGAGCTGCAATAGCCTTTAATTGGCTTCTAAACTTGACTTCTGCCGCTATTTCTGATAAACTATCGGCTTCAATCCTGACCTTGGTGTCAGGATTTTTTTATGGCTATAAAAGCAAAAGTTCTAATTTTCCTTTTGTTGGTCATTCCTATCTTGCTGCCTGTCAAACAAGCAACGGCAGAAAAACCTGTGGCAAAATCCTCGAATACCCAAGTAACTCAAATTGAAGCCAAAAAAATCGATAAACAGGCAGAAATTTTATCCAGCTATCTAGCTGAATTTGACTCACCTTTGCAATATCATGCCCAAGACTTTATCGATGCTTCCAATACTTATAAATTAGACTGGAAACTTCTTCCGGCCATTGCCGGAGTCGAATCTACATTTGGTAAGCAAATCCCCGGAGGATTTAATGCTTGGGGTTGGGGTGTGTATGGTACGCAAGCTATTTATTTTAATTCCTGGAGGGATGGAATTTTTACTATTGCCAAAGGACTACGGGAAAATTATTTGGATAAAGGATTTACTGATCCCTATTCTATAAACAGAATTTATGCAGCTTCTCCTTACTGGGGAGGAAGAGTTTCTTATTTTATGCAAGATCTGGAAAATTTCGCCGCTAAATTTGAAGCTGAAAAGCAACAAGCCGCCCAGGTAGGACAATCGCCTAATATTGCAGCCATTTCCGGCCAATTGGCCTTAAGGTAAGGTAGGGTATATAATTTCTTCATGCGTCTAGCTATTGCAATTTTATTGGGCAAACTAATTGCTTATTTTACGAGACTTTTCAAAATTGGGGGTGGTTCAGCTGCACCAGGTTTGTATGCTTTAAAAGTTCATCCTGAGTTAGTAACAAGCTTAAGCCGGCATATTCCCAAAAATGTGGTTATAACCGGTACTAACGGCAAAACAACCACTGCCAAAATATTGGCTCATTTTGCCACATCCACCGGGTTAAAAGTTATCAGAAACCACACCGGCTCAAACCTGGAAAGAGGCATTGCATCCGCCTTAATTTCGTGCTTCAACCTGAAAGGTTGCAAGCTAAATTATGATTTAGGAGTTTGGGAATTGGATGAGGCAGCTTTTAATACAGTTGCACCCAAGCTGAAACCCGACATTATTATTTTCCTAAATGTATTTCGGGATCAATTGGACAGATATGGCGAAATCGACACCGTGGTACAAAAATGGTGCCAGACACTAAAAAATTTACCTGCCGAAACTTTAGTTTTAATAAATGGTGATGATGCCAATATTGCCAAATTAGCCAATTGTTTTAAAGGAAAAGTACAAAAGTTTGGTGCCAAGGACTTCAAGATTGCCGGAGAATCAATCACGCGCGCCAAAGAGCAAGAAAATCTGGACTTCGAAGCTAAAAATATTGTATTAAATGGCCTAGACGGAAGTAAATTTGAAATAACCGCAAACAAAAAATCTTACCCTTTAAATCTTCCCTTACCTGGTCTCTATCATATTTATGATGCTTTGGCAGCCT
>JAMDBX010000065.1 GCA_023487645.1 Patescibacteria group bacterium
GATCTGCTTAAAGAAAAATCTGGCTGCATCCTTGCTTACCTGGTCTAAAAGTTCATCCAAAGTTACAAAATTCCCTGCTCTTTTGGACATTTTTACCTCTTTTCCATCCCGAAAAAGCTTGACCATCTGCATAAAAATAACTTCTAATTTCTGAGAGTGTCCTAAAGCTTCCAAGGCTCCTTTAACCCTTTGTTCATAGCCATGATGGTCAGCACCCCAAATATTAATTTTTTTGGCAAACCCTTGGCTTAAAACATCCAAATGGTAAGCAATGTCCGCTAAATAATAAGTTGGTTCTTTTTTCCCCCGTTCCTCTTCAGAGGTAATTAACACCCGGTCTTTTTCGTCTCCATAATCGGTGGATTTAAACCACAAAGCTCCATCCTTTTCATAAGCCAACCCTTTTTCTTTAAGCAGATCAGCAGTTTTTAAAACTAAACTTCGCTCGTGAAGAGCTCTTTCAGAATAAAACTCATCAAAGTGGATACCTAAACGGGCAATTGCCGGTTTAATCTCCTCCTTGAGGAGATAATCTGCCAAAAGATGCCCCAGTTCCAAAGGTGATAAATCCAGTTTGTCAGTAAATTTTCCGGCCAGTTCTTTGATATATTCACCCTGATAATGTTCATCTTTCTTCTCTAATCTACCTGCCGCAGACAACACTGATTCTCCCAATAAACGGATTTGGTTGCCGGTATCATTAATATAATATTCCCTTTCTACTTCAAATCCAGATTTAGCTAAAACATTAGCCAAGGTATCTCCGATAGCTCCCCCTCTACCACTAGCCAGTGTTAATGGACCGGTGGGATTGGCAGAGATAAATTCAACTTGGATTTTTTTACCGGTCCCCAGTTGGTTATTAGCAAAATTTTCTCCTTGCTCTAAAATTTCTTTTACCTGATTGGCAATGGCTTGTGGTTTGATAAAAAAGTTTAAAAAGCCCGGAGGAGCAATTTCAATTTTGCTTAAGTAACTTAAGTCACCTAAGTTATTTAAAATTTCATTAGCAATTTCTAGAGGAGATTGCTTAAATTTTTCTGATTTTAGTTTAGACAGTTGTAGTGCGATATTTGAGGTATAGTCTCCAAAGGATGAGTTTTGAGGAATAGATAAAACTATATCACTGTCTTTATAACCCAACTGGGAAATAACCTTTTTTAAATGGTCTTCTAATTGTTTCTTAATCATTATCTAATGATAACATAAATCCTGATGATATATGTGATACGAGATACGTTAACATATTCCATCTCACATATTACTTATCACTTTTTTAGAATTTATTTTTAACATCCACAACCCTGCTACCATCAGCAAATAATATCCTACCCAAAGTACCACTGAAGTCTCCCCTAACTGTAAACCAGCTCCGGGAAGTTTGGCAAAAAATTCCACTATATTAATAAAGTATGTTAACAGGACTGCCGGCAGTAAACCCACCACCTGTCCTAAAAAAGTATTGATCAGTCCCAACCCAATACTTATAAAACCACTAATCATTACAATGGGTATTGTCCAGAGTAATAAAATATTGGCAATAATTCCCAATAAGGAAAGTTGTTGAAAGTTATAAGCAATCACCGGAAGAGTCAGTAGTTGAGCGGCTAATGTAACTGCTAAATCCTGGCGGATTACTTGGGGAATTTTACCCAAATGTTGCAAAAAGATAGGTGCTACCACTATCACTCCAGTAGTTGCTAAAAAACTTAACTGAAAAGAGATCGAAAGCAGCCAGTTGGGATTATACAAAAGCATCATCGCCGCCGTTAAAAATAATACCCAACTACCCTCTTTCTCTCTTCCCCACCACTGGGCTAAAAATGTCAGCAATACCATTACCCCTGCCCGGATAATTGGTACTTGGAGCCCAGTTAGCAAACTATAAAGGGTGATTGCCAAAAGAGCTAAAAGCATCGTTTTCCGCCTGCCTAAAAGGTAAACCAAGCTCATAACAAACCCAGCCACAATACTTAGGTTTTGTCCCGAGGCTACAACCATGTGAATGGTAGAGGTACTTTGAAGTTGCTTTTTTAAATAGAAGGGGATCTTTTGGCCATCCCCAAAGACAATTCCGGAAAGCAGCGCTGAAGCTGGCCGAGGTAAAATTTCCGTAGCCGTATCGGACAAAGATTGACGAAAAGGTTTTAACAGCTCATTTTCCTGGTCGCGGTAAGTGGGATCAAGACCGCCGATTTGACCAACCCTGAGAGTAAACAGAAGGATCCATAAAATAACTGCCAAAATAAATAATTTGAACATTTGAGTCTGAGATTTTCTTAATAGGCACTAATTGCTCCTTTAATCTTCTCGTAAACTGCCCGGGAAACAGCTTTTTTAGTTAGAAGCTCTTCAATGCTCCCATATGGTCTTTTGCCAATTATATTTTGAGCGGTAGTGGAACCTACCCCGGGTAATTTATCTAACTCTTCTGCTGTGGCACTATTAATATTGATTAAACTGCTTACAGAGCTTTCTCCGGAAGCTACTGGGGTTGCTGATTTGCCTGCTTCTTCCGTTTTGGGAATATAAACCTTCATCCCATCTGATACCTTTTGTGCTAGATTGAGATTTTTAGATAAA
>JAMDBX010000049.1 GCA_023487645.1 Patescibacteria group bacterium
AACTGTTTAGCTATATGGGTCTTAGGAACTTCCTGCTCATAGAGTTCCCAGGCAATCGTAATTTTAGTTAATTGATTCACTTCTTCCATTTTACTGGAAGTGTCGGATTTCTATGGAGAATACTTCGTAATCTTTACAATCACCACATTTTCTTTCTGTGCTCATAGGAGGGCAATTTTACACTAAGTAAATCTATTTGTAAAAAGAAGATAAATGATTCTAGTCTAAGAGGAAATCTTTACTCCCTCTATTTCGTATCTGTTTTTAAAGAGAGTACAGGTAGAGTAGAAACAGGTTTTTCTGGACCTAATCCAATCCTAAATAATTTACCTAAATAAGGGTACTTTTTATCCAAACCAGCAGGCATATCTTCTTGAGGCAAAGACTCAACTTGAGGTATTTGATCATCTTTCCTAATCATCAATACTCCAACTTCATAGGCTTTGAATCCATCTCTAACCTCACTTCTCCTAGGTAGCTTATCAGCAACTACATATGCCTTTAATGCAGATTGCGACTGTAGCCATTCAAACGCTTTATCTGTACCTAAGGTTTGAATAGTATGATAGCCCCAATCTAATAAACTACCTGAAAATTCTATTTGATACGGATATAATGTGCCGGTGCCTAGCTGGGCTACCATGAACATTCCTGCCATTCTTAATTCACCACTGGGTTTTAGCACCCTTACTAACTCAGGCAAAGCCTTGGATAAATCAATATGTTCAACCATCCTGTTTGTTACAACCAAATCAAAAGCAGCATCTGAAAAAGGTAAATTATATGTACTACCTGCTATCATACGCTTTTTCTCTGGTAAAGGCACCTTATCAAAGTTTTGCTGCAGCCCTATATACTCAACTGCTTCACCATATTCCTTTTGTAGAATTTTAGCTACTTTTTTTGGATCCTTATTTAAGATCCGTTTCCCCAATTCATAAATTGGATCTAGAGCAATCGCATCAACTTTATATTTCCTTCCTAGTTTCTTTGAGTAATCAGACAGTCCTTCGCCTACTGAAAGCACTCTAGCATGAGAAACAAAGTATGATCTAGGAATATGTAGTTTTTTCTCAACAATTTCATATTCTCTAGGTGATACTTTTACGCTTCTCTCTAGCTCTGGTTCAATCCATTTGGGATCTTCTGGCATGACCTATTTATATCATCCTACTGATGGATTTACCACTTTATTAAGGATTATTACTTAGATGATCTGAGGTATTGATAATTTATCTCTAAAAAAAATCTTCTAATCTTTTTGTTATTTCCTGATATTCTTTTTCACTGACCTTCAGTTTAAGAAAATCAAGACGAGAACCAAGGTACTTTTCTTGGTTTTGATAAATCTTTTTGAGCATTCCTGGTAATTTAATATCAAATAGCATTGCCAAATGCATAAAAGCATAAGTGGTCCAGGAATATTGGATTTCCGGAAGTGGTACAGTTTGTCCGTTTCTAAAAGCAGTCCAAGCACCATCAGCAACCCCTCTGTTCATAATACAAGTAATTTTAGCTTGTAAATCCGGCGGCGTTTCCGTAACTTGTGGTATTTGATTACTCTGCAATAATTGTCCTAGGGTATGAATAACTTCTGCAGCGGCTTTAGGGTTCGCATCTAAAACAGCTCTCTCGTCAAGAGTAAGGTAATGCAGTCTCAATTCCCCGGCAGCTTTTACCGGATCGTTAAAATAACTCCCGCCCTCCAAAAAAATACTCTCTTTATCAAGATCCCTCAGTAAGTAGCATATTTTATTTGCCAGACGTTTATAATCCGGATCATCGGGTTTGAGAGCTGGCATTTCTCTTTCTGCATGCCAAAATGTCGCATAGTTTATAACATAGCGTTCCTCGGGAGAAAAAACTTGAACGATCGGATGCGCCAGTAAATTTCTGGCCTCGGGTGGAAAATCTGTTAAATCTTCCGCAGGAATCACATTATCAACATCAGGCCGATTGAATAATCTGATGCTTTTATCACCATGTCTGCCCGCGCTTAATTTTGGCTTTTCACCTGTCAAAGCCTCAATGTGACGACCAAAATCATGGATTCTTAAAACTACCCTTAATAGCTGGGTTTCGTCTTCTGTTAAATCTGCCAGTTTTCCTATTGTTGAAGCCTCAGAAGCTAAGTGTCTCATGTGGGTAGCTTTACTTTCTCCATAGAGATGGCCCGGTGTCTTTTTTTCAATCTCTGCCACCAAACTATTAGATATTATTTCAACTTCAGAAAGTGCAAATTCCACCCTTTTTCCCAAAGGCTCATTAATCAAATTAACGTAAGGATTTTCGCTAGGTTTTGATTCCATCGTTTGAATAGAAAATAAGTTGGTTATTTTATAGCAAGATGTTTAATTTCCTGGGCCAAGCTTGGATTCCACATGGCTCCGGTGGCACTCATCACTGCATCTGCTTCGGCTTTCATATATTCAAAATAATCTTCAACTTTCATTACCCCGCCCACCCCAATAATTTTTACACTAGCCCCGGCTTCATCTCTGATTTTCACCAGTCTTTTGACCATATCCAGTCCCGCCCATTCAATTCCGGCCCCGCATACCCCGGACCTGGCCCGGTTTTTGCCCGGCAAAGCCTGATTACCATTTTTGTCCACAATTTCGGCCTGGATGGTATTGATGGCAGCAATAGCTTGAGCATATTTACCCACAATTTCCACCAATCTTTTTAAATCTTCATCTTTTTGATAGTAACCAACTTTTACAATTAGCGGTGTCTCGCCGATTTCCTGCCTGATGGCGGCCAAAACTTTTTCCGTCATATCTAGGTTGTAACAAACCAAACCCTCATTACCGATATTTGGGCAGGATAAATTGGTTTCCAAAATTTTGGCCCCGGTCTCCTTGGATAATTTGGCAGCCAAAGCATAGTCAGCAACAAATTCTTCCGGCGTTTGATTCTCCCGGACCGTACCCATAAAGCTCAATACCAAAATCTGGCCTTTACCGGCAAAGGAAATGGCCTGTTTAACATCTTCCTGCCAAACACTTGGATCTTTGGATGGCACGCCAAAGGAGTTGGTTATTGATAAAGGCTCAGAGTAATTATTGTCTGCAATAAGTTTCTCTTGGGCTTTCTCTAAAGTTAAATCACCTTCGAGTTTTACCGCCAAAATATTAGGGAAAGGATGACAGGGAAAGTAAGCAGTCCTCACCGTTTTATAAACACAGATATCAAAACCTTTTTCAAAAGCAGCTTTGCAAAACTTGGCATTTACCAAAGGTCCGGCCGGAATGCCAAAAGGCAGATAAACTTTTTGTCCCAAAAAATTGAACCTTGGTTCACCCTGAGCGTAGTCGAAGGGCTCCCCTGCTTGCTCGAAGACTTTTCCGTCAGCAAATGCCCCAAATGGACCTTGATCATAGTTATCATCATAACTTTTATTGGGATCATAAAAAGGTACCTGTAACATATTAAAATTCTTCCTTAGTAATATTTTGATTTAGATAGTCATAAGCTTTGGTTAAACGACCGAATTCTTTATTAGCAAGTTCTTGTAAAAGTGGATCAAACCGTGGATCTGACGAGGGAATTTGGTAATGATACCTTTTAGCTCTCTCTCTATAATTACCGAGAACAAGCTTCTTTCTACTTTCTATATCAGTTCTTCTCCATACATCATAACCTAAACCTAAAGCATCCAGAGGATGCTGACCAATCTCTTTATAAATCCTCAATTTCGCCTCACCTTCAGTAACCATCCTTTGCATACTCAACATCAACTCTCTTAACCGAGCCCGCTCTTGTTCAATACCAGCATCAGACCGAGGAGTACGTTCAAGTTGTTGCTGTAAGGAAGCGATTGTTTTTCGAAGACCTGCAATCTCCCAATCTTTAACATCGCCGCCTTTATTGGATCCAAATATCTCTGGATAAACCCATGCTGCACTTGCTGACCCCCAGATACTGGCGCCTTGATTAAATCGGGGATCGTCTCCGTAGGGATTTCCGTAGGAATATGAATAAACGACGTAATGTTGGATACCAAAATCGAGTTTAATTGTTTTTGAAAGCAATATTTTTCTTAATCCAAAGGGGGTACCGGGATCTAATACTGTCAAAAGATAAGCTTCAGCCCAATATTTACCTCGTCCTGAATTGTTTTTGAGTCCCTTGCAGATTTCGTCCTGCAGATGATGAATTAAATTTATAACATCCCCTTCCTTACTTTCTGGCGTATCCCACCTTCCTTGTCTATTATGTACTTCATTCCACATTCCAATCATTTGGGCTTGCAGTGCCCGTGCACCATCAGTTGCAAAAGGGGTTGCAGACGGTTGTCGTAAAAATTCATCTTGAGCTTGATCAAATAACTGATTTGCTTCATCTCTTAGCAAACCCTGATGTGCTAGTAACCCGAAGGTACCTAGGGCATTAGATAGCTGAGCAGGATTTTGGGCTGTCGCAGCTACTCCCAGAATACCTCTAATTGCATTTCCCCTTTCTCTTCTTAATAGCTCAACCAGATTTTGGGCAAATTGTGGACCTACTGGACTTGCTAGTCTATATTCATGCACTTTATCGCCAGGAATGCTACTTCTTAGCAACTCTCGAGAAATCGGATCTTGGATCTGTTGATAGACCATCTCTCTTTGAACATCACGATTAGGATTTTCTGTATTCATGCCGAATTCCCTTCATTTAACAACTGATCCATAATGCTATTATAGACTATAACGATCTAAATTTACTAATTATATACTGTATACTGATTCTATGAAGATAGTCTTTAGTAAGCATGCTTTAAAAGATAAATTTGTATTACTTAAAAAGCACAATTTCCATTTAAATAAAGCGGATATTATGGTTGTGATAAGAAATCCAGACCATCTCGATCAAGAATCTGATTATCCAAAAATTATTGCCTCTAAAAACTTTGATAATAAGCACATTATCCGGGTTGTCTACAAAACTGAGCATGGTATAATTAAAATAATCACTTTTTATCCGGCAGAAAAAGGTAGGTATTATTAAAATAAAATGAAATTAAAATACAACAAAGAAGATGATGTTTTAATGATTGAGCTAAACAAAAAGCCCATTGATTACGCAGAACAATCGGGTGACTTAATCGTGCATTTTTCCCCTAAAAGGGAAGCTGTACTTCTAGAGATTTTGGATGCCTCACAATTCTTCAAAAAGGCAGCTAGAACATTTCCCGCAAAAATACAACACGATATCTTTTTGCAATCTTCTTCAATAGCCCACAGAATAAAGTAACTCCTTACTTACTCCCTGAGGCCTGCTGAAATTGAGCAGCTTGCGCTTCTCTGCCTTTAGCTGCCACCCCGACAATTTCTTTTCCAATTGCTAAAACAGCAGCTGGATTATATAAAGTCCTTCCTTCGAAAGCTGGTCTTGTACCTGCATACATACCACCGGTCACCTCAACAGGCAATTTACCCTTTTCTCGAGCCAGGGCCCGACTGTAAATTGCTTCTCTACCAGTCATTTTCTGCCTACTGCCAGACTCGAGTCGTACATGACCATTTGGCAATTCAGTTAGCTCTATCATCTCTCTTGCCTTAATTCCATCTCTATCTACATAATCTCTCTGCAATTCAATTTTTCTATCTCCCTTAACCTTAAGGTAACTTGGCTTATCTTCGTTAAAATAGACTGTATCGGTATCAGAGAGCCTGATTGAGGCGCTAGCTTTTACTCTTTGATGCCAAGGTTCGCTTTTTTCCCAGGGAAACTTACCCATTTTACTAAGCCTTCGCTCCTCTTTCCATTCTTCTTTTGTGTAGAGTCCGCGAGAACCATAGCTTTTTGCATTTTCTGGGAAAAGACGGTCAATTCCTACTATTAATGCTCTAGCTTCTGCTTGTTGCTGTCTTTCTTGTTCTGCCAAAGCCTGTCTTTGCTTTGCTTCAGGAGTTAAACCGGCTAAATTCAATAAAGCCTGTCGCGGCGACAATGTCTTGGCTCGGGCCACTGCTGCCCTGACTCCTGCCGGAAGCTCTTTTGCTTTTGTAGTCAAACGTTCTCGCAGATTAGTTTTTTGGATTTCTTCCGGGCCAGGCTGTCTGACTTCTGACATAAATTACGGTAACCTCCTTTTGAAATACTCTCTCATCATAGTACTTGCCTTATCAAAATGTCCACTTTTTATTAAAGCTTGTGCATCCTGGGCAATTTTTTGTTTTGTTTCTTCCTCAAACTTGTTCATATATTGATGGATAATGCCGGCCAATTCAATGAATTCATCATCCAGCGCCGGTAAAATCTGTTTTAGCTGCTCATCAGTCAAGTTTTCCGGCAAATGAACCAGCGTAAACTGAGCAATCAGGGCCGCCCTTTCCGGAGTTATTTCTAGATGTTCCAGTTTATACAAAAGCAGGTTGGTAATATCTCTCTCTAAACTTTTTACCAGTGTTTGATTATTAGTGTTCATTTCGGAAGACAATTATTATTTTACAATATCCAAAATTCCTTCAATATCATCAATCACAAAATCAGGCTCATATTTTTTAATCTCTTCCCCCAAAAAGCCATAAGTTACCCCAATAGTTTTTACTCCGGCATTTTTACCAGCTAAAATATCTTTGTCTGTATCACCAATGATAAATGCATTCATAGGTTTGACTTTTAAATGTTTTAACGCCGTTAGCAAATGCTCCTGGTGAGGCTTGGGATTGACTACATCTTCAGCAGAAACTATGACATCAAAATATTTAAAAATACCAGTCAGTTTCAATGACCGGATTAGACTACCCCGGCTTCTATTGCTGACAGCTGCCAGCAGAAAACCTTTATCTTTTATGCGCTTCAACGTACTTTTTGCTTTGGGGAATAACTTAATCAGGGAAAAGTTTTGTTGCTGAAACTGGTGGTGGGTTTTAGCCAGCATTTCTGGATCAGCAGCCGGCAAAGCGATTGTATAAAATTCCAGCAGCGGTTTTCCCAAAGCTTTCCTGATCAGTTTTACAGAAGGATAGGGTTGTCCATGCTCACTGACAGTATGTTTAACCGCATCAAAAATAAAGTTCCAGGCATCCAGCAGAGTTCCGTCAATATCAAAAAGCACTGCTTTTTTCATTTTGTTTCTTTGTCATTCCGGACTTGATCCCGTTGTACGAAGGACACACCCTCTATCAAGTACGGGATGTTAGTCGATCTTCTAACGAAGGCCTCCTGTCACTTTGACCTTCGACAACAAATTCAAGTTATTTAATACTTCTCCGCAACCCCTAACCACGGTAGTCAGCGGATCATCTGCCACATAAACGGGCAGCTTGGTTTCTTCGGCAATCCTTTTATCCAAACCCCGCAGGAGTGCCCCGCCGCCGGCCAAGTATATCCCTCTTTCCACTATATCGGTCAGGAGCTCTGGAGGAGTTTCTTCTAAAATTTCCTGGATGGCGGTAATCATTTGCGAAACTGTCGGAGCAAGCGCCTCCCTGATCTCAGCCGTGGTAATTTTTAAGGATTTTGGCAAACCGGTTGCCAAATCCCTACCTCTAATTACTGTCACCATGTCATCTTTGCCGACAGGATACGCCGAGCCGATTTCAATTTTAACGTCCTCAGCCGTTCTTTCTCCAATTAACACTCCATACCGCATCCGCATATAATTAATAATTTCCTGATCCAATTCATCTCCTGCCACCCTTAAAGATTTATTAACCACCATGCCGCCCAAAGAAATCACCGCAATCTCAGTGGTCCCTCCGCCAATATCCACAATCATTACTCCCTCCGGATCCTCAATCGGCAGTTTGGCCCCAATTGAGGCTGCCATCGGCTCTTCGATTAAATAGGCTTCCCGCGCACCCGCCGACAAACAGGCATCCTGCACTGCCCTTCTTTCCACTTCGGTCACCCCGGAAGGAATACCCACTACCACCCGGGGTCGGGGAATTTTGGGCAAAGAAAAAATTCCTCTTCCTGGGTTTTCGTGAACTTTTTGGATAAAAAACTTCAGCATGGCTTCAGTGGTGTCAAAATCGGAAATTACCCCATTCCGCAAAGGCCTGACCGCCTCGATGACTGCCGGAGTCCGACCCAACATTCTTTTGGCTTCAGTACCAATTGCTAAAATTTGACGGGTTTTTTTGTGGATGGCCACAACGGTCGGTTCACGGATGGCAATCCCTTTGCCCTTAACTAAAACGAGAGTATTAACAGTACCCAAATCTATACCAATATCGCACGATAACAGTTCCCATATTTTCCCAAACATGAGGGGAGTTTAACATAAGAGATTGATCTACCACAACCTTTTTTGCTAATATAAATTCGTATCTTAATTTTCTATGAGAAGCGTCTGTCATTCTGAGTGAAGCGAAGAATCTCTGGACTTGTTCCAGAAATAAAAAAAGAAGTCTAGAACAAAAGGAAAAATCATGGAAATTAAGATATTGTTTTCAGAGACTTTTCGGATTCCGCTGATCTGTCTGATCGGCATTATCATCTACCTAATCCTCAAATTCGCAAACCTTACCCTGCCGGCTGACGTAATTGCCATTTTAACCACTATTTTAGGGTCTTATCAGCTGTTTTTTGACACCTTTAAAAAACTTTGGGAAAAGCGTTTTGCTTTGGACTATATTGCCATTTTAGCCATCTTAGTTTCTTTATATACCGGGCATTTTTTGGTGGCAGCTATTTTGGCTTTGATGATTGCCTCCGGCAGGACTTTGGAAAGCTATGCTGTAACCCAAGCCAAAGAGTCCTTAACCAAACTAATTGAAAGGATTCCTGACGAAGTTTTGAGATGGGAAAAAGGCAAAACTACCAACAAAGCTAAGCTTAAAGATATCAAAATCGGCCAGCAGATTTTTATCAGGAAGGGTGAGGTTATCCCTTTGGATGGAACGCTAATTTCGCCCGCCGGCCAAACCGATGAATCCAGTCTGACCGGCGAGCCGTATTTCCTGGACAAAATTAAAGGGGATGTTTTAAGATCCGGCACGGTCAATATCGGCTCTCCCATGGTCATAGCAGTTACCAAAACCGAAGGCAATTCTACTTACGACAAAATTATTGAGCTGGTTAAAAAAGCAGAAAAAGAACAATCACCCTTTGTCAGAATGGCTGACAGGTACAGCGTTTTTTTTACCTTGGTAACTTTGGTAATTGCCGCCTTTGCCTATTTTTCCTCAAATTTTGATCTAACCCGGGTGCTGTCAGTGTTGGCCATTGCCACTCCTTGTCCTTTGATTATTGCCGCCCCGATTGCTCTGTTGGGCGGGGTTTCCTCAGCCGCCCAAAAACGGGTGATTGTTAAAAAGCTGGCCAGTTTGGAAACTTTGGCTAAGGTGGATACGGTGATTTTTGACAAAACCGGCACCATTACCTTAGGTCAACCCAGATTAACCCATATAGAAATCTTGACCAGGCAATTTAATGAACAAAAAATCCTGGGTATTGCGGAATCTTTAGAAAGAAATTCCCTTCATCCTCTGGCCAAAGCCATCGTCGTCAAGGCCCGGGATAATAATGCTCCGGTTTTATATGCAACCGAGATCCAGGAAGTTATCGGCCACGGCATTTCCGGAACCATCGACAAACAAAAATTTACCCTGGCCAAAATGAAAGACAACATCGGCATGACCATTGCGTTGACCTCCGCCGGAAGAAGGCTCGCCGTTTTTAAGTTTGAAGACGAATTAAAGCTGGACTCCAAAACTTCCTTCCAAAAACTGCAAAGAATGGGCTTAAATTTGAAAATATTTACCGGCGACAGACAGGCAGCAGCGGAAAGAGTTGCCCACCAGCTGAATTTACAAATTGAGCTGACTGCCCAAATGTCACCGCAGGATAAATTAAATGGGGTAAAAAACTTGCAAAATTCCGGCAAAACTGTGGCCATGATTGGGGACGGCATTAATGATGCACCGGCTTTAGCTTTGGCCAATGTGGGCTTAGTTTTTTCCAACGAAGAACAAACGGCTGCCTCGGAAGCGGCTGATGTGGTATTTTTGGGCGGAGATTTTTCTTTGGTGTTAACTTCTTTACAAATTGCCAGGAAAACCATCAAAATTGCCACCCAAAGCATTTTGTTTGGCATTGGGTTAAGCATTTTAGGCATGATTTTTGCTGGCTTTGGTTACATTCCTCCCATTTTTGGAGCCGGGCTTCAGGAAATAATTGACGTAGCAGTAATCATAAATGCCCTCCGGGCTAGTATTTGATTCTAAACTGCCTATTCAGTATAATCCCGCCCATAATATGCAAATTGGACGGCCTGAACATTTAGGTAATGGTTATTTTCTTGTTAGAACGGATAAACCTGCTTTCCATTATGCTCCTATTTATACAGTTAAAACTGCAGATAAAGCGTTGATGTCGATAAATTTAAACTTCTCTGATTCCTTTTCAATGACCTGGGAAACCGCTCTATCAGCTGATACATTCCTAAAAGAAGCTTGCAAACTTATCGACGCTATTTCTCGAAAACCGCACCAATATAGGCCAATGGAAACTGGAAACCCGATAGCAGTAGCCAATCTTTCACAAAATGCAGGAGAATCCGTTAGTCTACAGGTTGGTCCTAGCTATTCTGATTTTGGATATAACAATGTGACTTTACCTCCTTTTCCATCGCTACGATTTGACCAATTACAATGGCCGCTAAATCTAGCGAATATAACCCAAGTTTACCTAGAGAACGGCGAAGAAGAACAAAGCTTACCGCAAAATGATGATAAAACTTGGTTTAGGATAAATGCGGAATTTTGTACTCTTTTTTATGGTGCCTGGGGAGATCAATGGTACCCAAGAAGATTCTCTTACTGGTCACATATCCTAGCACTCAAAGAAATCCAGGATGTATATGCAGCCACAGTTTCATACCCGATCCCAAAAACTCTATTTACTAAAGTTTTAGAAAAAACTGTAGCACCGCGTTTCCCAATTGAATAGATATCTCGTTTACCAACGATCGTTGGTTTTTTGTCAAAATAGTTCACATTAAACATACGGCCGTAATATTAATGTGAACAGTTTCTTACCAACTACACAAACGCTTGCTCAAGCACTCCATCTCTGTTAGGATAGTTTTTGACCATGCTAACCAGGATCATTCCTTATTCCTTTTACCTGCTTTTCTTTTTAACCCCGCTTTTTTGGACCTCCTCAAATTTTGAGCTGTTTGAATATAACAAAATGATCTTAGTTTACGGCTTTACAGTGCTTATCGTCGGGACTTGGGTGTTAAAGATGATTTCTGAAAAAACTTTAATCTTTAGAAGGACTCCGCTTGATATTCCCTTACTACTGTTTTTGGGAGCAAATATCCTATCCACTATTTTTTCCATCGACCCGCATACTTCCATTTGGGGCTATTATTCCCGTTCCAACGGCGGCCTGCTTTCCATAATTTCCTACCTATTATTATTTTGGGCTTTTGTTTCCAATATGGACTTTGCCAAAGTTAAATCAGCCCTCAAATTTGGGCTGGCCAGTGGTTTTATTATTTCTTTGTGGGGAATTTCCGAACATTTTGGAGTTTCCCCCTCTTGTATAATTTTAAGGGGGGAATTTAACGCTTCCTGCTGGATCCAGGTAGTCCAGGACCGGGTTTTTGCCACTTTAGGCCAGCCGAACTGGCTGGCTGCCTATTTAGCCATGCTGATTTTCCCAACACTTTATTTCTTCCTAACCGCGACGAAAAGATCAACCCAGTATACTTACTACTTACTACTTACTACTTACTACTTGGCCTTCACCTTTACCTATTCCCGCGGCCCGACAGTGGGATTGATTGGAGGGATGGTAGCAGTATTTATGTCATTCTGGCTTGTCCAGAATCGATTCTGGAGTCGTCGCTCTGCTCCTCCCCAGAATGACAGTGTTAAATTGCTACTTGCCACTATCGTATCCTTTCTCATCATTAACCTGCTTTTTGGCTCAGCTTTAACCAGTTTCCGGTTAATCTCTAAATTTGCTGCTCCGGCCAGACCGGGAATAAACATTCCTACTGCCGCCCCAGCGCCCACCGGTACCCAGCTGGAAAATGGCGGCTCCGAATCTGGCCAGATCAGGCTGATTGTGTGGAAAGGAGCTTGGGATATTTTCAAACATTACCCAATTTTAGGCTCCGGATTGGAAACTTTTGCTTACTCTTATTATCAATACCGTCCAGCCGAACATAATTTAACTTCCGAATGGGACTTCTTATATAACAAAGCCCACAATGAGTACCTAAATTACTTGGCCACCACCGGAATAGTGGGTTTTGGGACATATATGCTGGTAATCGGAGCCTTTATAGTATTTTGCATTAAGTATTTGGTATTAAGTATAAGACAAAAAACACATAACACTTCCCACATAATATTTATCGCCTGCTTACTTGCCGCCTATATCGCTTACCTGATTTCTAATTTCTTTCTTTTTTCCGTGGTGATCATTGCCGTCTTTTTCTATGTTTTTCCGGCTCTGGCTTTTATCACCACAGAATCAACCAAACCTTTTAAATTACCTTCCGCTTTACACCCTGCCTCCCGCCTCTTTCGCCTGATTTACCATCGCCCCTTTTATACCAAAGCCGCCAAAGGTATTACCATTTTCTTTACTTTATACTTCATATATGCCATTTTTCAACTCTGGTATGCTGATACGCTTTTTGCCCAAGGCGAAAGGGCAAGTGAAATAGGCAATGCCGGCCGGGCATATAACGCCCTCAAATCAGCCTCGGAACTCAATAACGGTGAACCATTTTATAAATCAGAACTTGGTTTTGTAGCAGCCCAAGCCGCAGCCAGCTTAAAAGATACTGATGCTACTTTATCTGCCGACTTAAAAGACGAAGCTATTGCCGACACCGAAGAAGTTTTAAAAAGTGATCCTAAAAATGTTTCATTTTGGCGGACTGCCATCCGAACCTATTTTGAGCTTGCTGTAATTGACAAAAACTATACGGATAAGACTCTGCAGGTTTTGAATGAATCCATAAAACTGGCTCCTACCGACCCCAAGCTTTATTACAACAAAGCCCTGATACTGGATACCGTTAACAAAAAAGACGAGGCGATTCAAGCCCTGCAGGAAGCTGTTAAATTAAAGCCGGATTACCTGGAAGCGCTAACCCAGCTAAAAGAAGCAACTGCTCCGGCTAAACCATGAAATCCATCGCCAAAGCCATTGCGGAAGTTAAGTTTAAAGACCGACCTAGAAACATTTCAAAAGAATTCCAAATGTACGGAGTTTTCTTGGCAGAAAGCCTGCAGGATACCAAACATTATTCGCTTTATATCAAACTGGCCAAAAACATTGACCGCCATATTTTAGAAGAAGCCTTAAATTTTACCAAAGGCTACACCTCCGCTAAGTCTAAGGCTCGTGTATTTATGTGGAAGCTCAAAGAACTGAAGAGTGTTTACGTCCCGCCGAAGGCGGGAGGCAAGGTTCTTCGAAGCGAGCAGTAAAATATCTCATACTGCGAGCGAGAAGGTCCTTATGTGGAAATTGAAAGAATTAAAAGTACAAGCTTCACTCAGATAGTTAAATGCGTTCATCCTGTTCAACAAAAGCCATCCCCTTAACCGGAGTTGAACCCCGCCACTCTTTGTCGGAAAGTGCTATATTACCCAGTTGCGCTAGCCAATCTTTTTCAATCTGCTCAGGAGTTAAACCAACACAGCTATTTTTAAAGTCTTGGAAAGTATAGTTTTTACCTATTGTTGCTTTAAGAATAGGATCATCACTTGTTACCTCAGTTGTTCCAATTATTCCACCTTTTTCAACCATAATAGATTTTTGTATCATACATAGGTTGATAATAAGTGTCAAATGAATTATGTAGGTGAGCTAGCGGATCATATACACCTTTCAGTTAGAATTAAGGGGTTCAGGTATATTAAAACGGCACTCAAACTTGCTGGAATTAAATCATTATCTGAGCTGAAAGGAGGAATTGATGAAAAC
>JAMDBX010000023.1 GCA_023487645.1 Patescibacteria group bacterium
ATTTTTATAGAATCTTTCATATACCTTATTAAGAACACCTAAGAGTTTCGCAAAGTATAAATTTATGGTGAAGCCATGTCCCACCACTAATATCTTCTGATTTTCATACTCTTTATCCAATTCTTCAGTTTTTCTTGAAAATCTTTCTAAGGCATGGGTTGCTGTTTCCCAATTATGAATTGATCCATTCAAGTTTTCTAAACAGTATTTTATAACCTTCGCATATTCCTCATCCTCTATAAATCCTCCTTGATCTCTATTTAGTTCACTAATCTCTTGCAACTGAGTTATTTCCTTTCCCAAAGAATCAGCAATGGGTTTAGCAGTTTGGAAAGCTTTTTCCTCTGTGGAAGAGAAAATGATATCTATATCATTAAAAATCTTCTCTCTGGCTAACTTTTCAGCTTGTTCCTTTCCCTTATCTGAAAGTGTCCACTGACTAATTGGTAGATTTCTGTCTTTTCTTGTTTCTCCATGTCTTAAGAAATAAAACGTGTTATTCATTCTTGGAAAATTATACCAGACTTATTTTCTCATTAAACCTTAGTTTATGGGTGTTTTGATTTTGAGATGAGTTTTTAATACAGATTGTGATATAATACATTTACAACAAGTTGGCAGGGACAAAGGACGGTGAGCCGCCGAGTTCTAAGAAATTAGTACTACCTGTACAACTGGCCTCGCTTTAAGCGAGGCTTTTTTGTGGATAAGTAGTAATCTCAAGTCTAATCTTCTCTGCATTTTTCATCCTGTCATACCACCTAGAAGCTTGTGAATCGGGATTATCGTAATTACTTCTAATTAACCCTGCTAAACAATCAGATACTCTTATCCCAGGACTAGATTCATCTTTTCTGACAGTAACAATCTTTTTAACAGATACACCCTTATCTCTTAATACTTTTTTCAGCTTTTGGTTATACCATCTTGGTTTTCTACCATCAAGCATAATTTTCTTTATATTCTCTTCAACCACAAGATGTCTTAAGGCTTCTTCTAGGCTTTCAGCAAGTTTAATTGGGTTTTTTAGTATGGCTACTTTAACAAAAAAATCCAGTTTCAAAATTTGCTCAATAAACTTTCCCCTTTTCTCCCATTTTTCATCTGTCCAATGAAAGTGTTTGATACTTAACTTTTCCTCAATCTTTTCTACTGCTTTCTCAAATTCTTCCAGATTGGCTATTTCTACATAGACTAAGGCTATGGTAGTATGATCTACTTGCTTATGAGTACCAGATTCATCGATGAAGATAACCATAAATTAACTAAACTATATCATAGTTAGGAATCATATAAATTGGCTCAAATGACTGTAGCTGGGTACGAAGTAAGGAAACCTTGCAAGCTAATCGCTCTAAAGTCTGCCCACCCACCCTTATGAGTTTAATATAGTTAGCTTTTTATATAATTCTTACGGAGTACTATCAAAAGGATTAGTATTGCAAAACCTAAGAAGTATGACGCTACTACATCAGACAACCAATGTACGTGCAGGTAAACACGGGAAGGCCCAACTAACAAAATAACCAGTGCCAGCAGTATAATAATAATGCGTTTTAACCAAGTTCTCTTTATAAAAATATAGGCAGGAAATATTAAATAACCAAAAGATACGACATAAAATGCAGTGTGCCCGGAAGGATAACAAGTTTCATAAAGCGCAGCTTGTTGTAATAATGGTATCTTAAATAACTCCTGCCCGGCTATAACATTAGCATAATAGGTAGAAGGGCATGGAATATGAAAAATCGGTTTTAATAACAACTCGACAACTACTAAACCTGAAAAGCTGACCAGGAGCATTAAAACCTCAAATTTCTGTTTTTTCCGTATAAAATTCCACAAAAGGACAGCTACGGCAATCAGGAGCGGAAAATAAAGGTTAGCAATAAACCTTGAAGCATAATACAAACCATTGTTTGTAGAGTATGGCAGCATTTGGTCAATATAGTGATCCAACTGCAAAAATGATCCGTTTATTACAAGAATAGTGGTTAATATGAAAGCTGCGAAAAGAAAAGACATCAGGAATAAATACTTTCGCCGTTGTAGCCGATTCATTTGATTATTTTGCTTATTTAACCCCTTTGAATTCCGATAAAATCTATTTTTGGGAAGAGTGATTTTACGGCAGAATGGAATTTATCTGATAAGTTAACAGCATATTTGCCATATCCGGAATTTTCAGTATGGGAAGTAAGCATATTTTCATATCTTTGAATAAGCTCTAAAATTGCCTCACCTTCTTTGTTGTATTGGTCCTGATAAGTATTTGGGTCAGCCTCATATTTATCGTGAAGCAATTTAAAATTGGACAATAATTCTTCGTTTTCTTTTAGCATCTGCTGAAAAATTAACAGGTATTTAGCGGCCATAGAATAAATATTATATCAGCTAATCCTTCATGCCTAGAAAAGGCAAAAAGAAAAGAAATTTAATGAAGTAAAGCTAAATCTGTACCCACCTCATAAACATTATTATTATCTCCCCCGTCTTGCGCCATTGTAAATCTCTGCTTACTGGATTCCAATACTGCATTTAACTCAAAACTTACACCATCTGAATAATAAGTATAGTGGTAAGTCGGATTATTTATCGGATCAACCGGTAAAGTAGAAATACTTAGCGTTAATTGCCCGGTAAAGTCAACTTTAACCCACCCCGTACTATCATTATTTCTTGCTCCCAAGCTAAGGGATGAATCGGTACAAGGAACGGCTGAATTATGACAAAGCGTGGCGGCTGTATCTGTAGAGTTTGACAAAGCCACAATAATCGCTTTTTGTAAATTATCCAAATCAGACATCCTGGTGCTATCCCGGCCTTTTTTCATAACTTCAAAAGGATTAATAACCACTAAAACTATGGCGACAAAAATCACCACAATCGCCAGAACTACCAAAAGTTCTGTTAGAGTAAATCCCTGGGCAGCTTTTTTCACAATCTAATTGCTACAGACTCCTAAACCAATTTTATGGTCTTTTGAAAAAGTTTACAAGATATTTTAAACCGGGGTATAGGCCACGTTGATATCGTAGTAATCTTCCTGTTCTGCTTTTTTCAAAAAATTCACCACTTTATAAGTAATCGGGGTAAATAAAACTTCCACCCCGGTTTTAAACAAATAATTGGAAATAATCAGCGGAATAATCAGCTCAGTAGGCAAAACTCCCAAAAAAGCAATTGTCACAAAGATTAAGGAATCCACCAGCTCCCCTACCACCGTAGAACCAATCGTTCTGGTCCATAACCATTTGCCTTTTGTAATAATTTTCATTTTGGATAAGACTACGGAATTAGAATATTCCCCCATAAAATAAGCCGTAATGCTGGCCAGCACGATTCGGGGGGGTCATGCCTAAAATAACCAGGTAGGCGGCCTGGTTAGGCCAATCCGGGGCCGAGGGTAAAAGGCCGACTATGGCAAAAGTTAAAGCCATTAATACATTGGCAAATACCCCCAGCCAAATCACTTTCCGGGCTTTTTTAAAACCATACACCTCAGTCAAAATATCGCCAAAAATATAAGTTAAGGGAAAAAGAATGGTACCTCCATCCAAAGACATTGGCCCGATTTGGGTGATTTTGGAAGAGGCAATATTGGAAATGATTAAAACTGCCACAAAAAAGGCCGTTACCACATCCAGGAATTTAAAGTTTTTAATACTATTTGCAACTATTTTAGATAGTATAACAAATAAATTGAAGTTTATTAACCTGTTAATCTGTCACTAAATTTGGCAAGCCCCAGCACTTTACCATGAGCTACCTGGGTACCGATAGTTTTCCAATATACACCAATAATTGACCTTTTGATATTAGTTAAGGTATCAACATTATGGGAAACATTGTGAATATAATTTCTCCATTCACGGAAAATCTCATTGTAATCAACTCCTCTTCGTAACCCTTCCTCAATAGTCTGATTAGCTAAATTATTAATAAGATCTATTTTGCTGTAGGGTGATCGGATAACCCAATCATTATAAGTACCGATTTCCTCTAGATCCTTTGGCTTATAGCCGGAAGGAACCCTTAGCTCATAACAAAGTGCTTGTCCAACTGGGTTTAAAATAGTTAGATTGGTACCATTGCCTGTATCTAGTTTCCAAGGCGCAATTGAAGCCCGTTTTATTTCCTGATCTACTTTTCCAAAAACTAAATGAGGAGCTCCTTTCTTATCCATTTCCCAGGCAATTACAAATTGTTTAATCCGACTGCGTTTTTCTCCATCCGGCTGTTTTGCTGCCTCTATAGAAATTTGCGGAATAATAACTCCGCTGTTTTCATATACAACTTTCCATCTGGCAAACGTTTCTCTTGCTCTTGTCATTCTTTCTTCATTAGCATTGAAAACAATTAGGTCAATATCTTTTACGCTCCCGTCTGACCTTACAGGAACTGGAACATTTGGTTTTTTTAAGGTTACTCTTTTTTTGGAAACGTCAATGTTAAACTCTGTTTGTGGACCAATCCAGTCCGTCACTGTTCCTCCTACAAATCGATGCTCTAAACCCTCTTCGCTACAGTATCGTTCAATAGCGTTTAGGACCCTAACATACGTAAAGCTACTTACAGGCTTCATTTCCGGGGGCTTTGGATCATCCTTATGCATTCTCCAATAAGTAAACAACGAATCAGCTAAAGAAACAGCGGTAGAAATCCCCAAAACTGTTAATCTAGTTCTTGCATTATCTCTCGCTTCTTTTGATAAGGTTCCTTCTTCTTTAGAAAAAGCTATTCTTAGACGATCCACAGTTGTTACTAGATTTGAAGTTGTCATTAAAACATCAGCCGTCAGTTGCAAAGGTATACCCTTTGGCTCAGGCCATAAAGTCGCAATACCGCCAATTAATGCTCGGCCAGGCCGCGTCCCTACTGCACCAAATATCCCCCTACCGCTCTCTGGCACTACTTTACCCCGATGTTCCGCAAATGCTCTGGTTAAACTGGTAAATGGATTAGTAATATCAGTACCAAAAGCGGCTACTTTACCTAGCGAACCAACCAATCCTCCTCTTTCATTAGCTTGTTTTTCCCTACTTTTGGCTAAGGCTTTCTCTTGGCCTCTATCGCTTAAAGCATCATAATAAGGCCCTCTTTTGGAATCAATGCTATTCGGATCCTCAGCTTCCATAATTCTAGCCAAGGAACCATCGCCTGCGTCTAAAATTGAACCTTTAGCAATTAATACGGCAGCTTCAGCAGTTTTAACTTTCTCACCACCAGGTTCATTTGGATCACGGCTAGCTGCAATGGCAGCTCCAGCAGCCACCTCCATAAACCCTAAAATATTTAGATGAGTGGGGGTAAGCCAGCGCGTATATTTATGCACAGACAGCATAAAGTTGTGAATTCCACCAGCAGTTTTTTCCCGAATCCAGGCATTTCTTGTTTCAGAAACACCAGGAGCTGATTTTTCTGCTTTCTTTCTTTTTCGTAATTCTTTAACAGAAACAACTTCCAAATTTGGATGTTGGGCTAAAAATTCCGGCTCTATTGGATAACCATAATCAAAATATTTAACTTTGGCGGGGAACCTGACAGCAAAACTTTTGGCACTTTTTCGATCATCTTCCCAAACTTCATCAGTATTTACCGATTCGATAACATGCGCTTTACTGAGAATACTATTGATCCTATTTGCTTTATCTTTTTTAGAAGTAACAGGAGTATGAGAAATATCTACATACGGGATTCCGGCTCGATCCGCTTGGTCAACGGTGACGCCATAATATTCCGTGGTGGCTGGCCTGCCCGAAGCAATATGTATCCACGCTCCTTTTTCACCTTCTTCTTTAAGCATACCCGCAAACTCAGTTGGTTTTCTTCTTGAATGATGAAGGAAAGAAATTTTACCCTTTAAACCCCTAGCAGGGCGATTTATCGGGGTGTGATCCATATCCGGAATCACGCTTAAATCTTGTATTGAATCAGCCTTCTTGCCAAATCGTTCTTCAAGTTGTTCTTTAAAATATGTACCTATTTTAGCTAGACCTCTATCTACCCAAACACCATCAAAATCACTAACTATTTTCTTACCCACAGGTGTCTCTTTTATTTTCTCCGGTGCAACCGCCATAATGTTCAGGAGTCTAGCATAATTATGGACTTTTAAGCAATAATTTTATTTCTTTGCCGCTGCTTTTTTTGGAGCTTCTTCAGATGTTTTAGAAACTGCATCTTTAATTTCCAAAGCTTTCTTAGAAATTTCTTTCAAAACTTTATTGCCTTGTTTTTGTAAATCAGCCAAAACTTGCTCTGCTTTTTTCCGATTTTTTTCATCTGCCAAAGCAATTGCTGCAGCTGCGGCAGCTGCACCAATCACTGCTCCGGCTACTCCGGCTGCCAAAGCATTACCCTTATCATCTTGTGCCATAAAATCACCCCCTCTTTTTGAATATTCTGCCAATAAGTGCTACCAATAATGCCGGAATAAAAGCTACAAACTTCATTTGAAGCTTTTCGTTTATACTCTTGGAAGTCTCAGAAACAGATCTTAATGTTTTTACAAAAAAATAAGTGACAATCAAAATACAGGAAGCAATAATGAGGAACTCTATAGCTATCAGAGCAATTAGGATATCCTGTAATTGGCTCATGCGACGATTATATCATGGATATATTTGCATTTCCAGGCTGGTTCTAATACAATGGAAATTGGTTAGACATGGAATACTTATCACTCATACCGGCCACGGCCTTAGGATACTTAGCCTCCAGAACTTTAACTCATCCTACATCCAGAATCAGAAAAAAAATGCCTAATATTAAAACCAAAAGGGTCCAGGTTTTCCCGGTGCTAAGGATTAAAGTATTTGGCAGAGTTATTCATTTGCACCACTGGATATATTTTTCTATTATTCTGCTGGTTTCTTTTTTTGTATCATTGGGGGTAATGGACTATATTGTTACCAAGGGCGTTCTTTTAGGCACCATTATTCACGGATTAACTCTTCCTAAAAAACACCGCAAAATCATTTATAAAAACCACTCGCTGGAAAAAGTAATTTCGTTTGACAAGGAAGCGGTTTGAACGCATGAGCAAACTAATCGTATTGACCGGAAAAACAGCTTCAGGTAAGGACACCATTATGGCTAAGCTTTTGGCCCGTTTTCCGCAGTTCAAAAGAGTAGTTACCACCACCTCCAGAACACTGAGAAACGGTGAAGCAAACGGGGTAGATTATAATTTTATTTCCAAGGCTGATTTTAAGCAAAAAGCCGAAAAAGGGGATTTTATTGAATGGGTGGAATACGGTGGAAATTTATACGGTACCGAAAAAGCACAAATTACCGATAGTTTAGATCAGGATTTGATTTGGCGGATTGATCCTTCCCGGGCCGGTCAAATCAGGCAATTTATTAAGAATTCTTTTCCACCGGAATTAGCTGAGGATTTATTAAAAAGAACTCTAGTCATATATCTGACGGTTGATGACAACGTGATTTTAGACAGATTGAATAAACGCGGGCTGACTGAAGAGGAAATCAGGAAAAGAATGCAGGAAGATCGGGAGTTTTGGCAGGAATACCAGAATTGCTATGATTTTGTGATAGAAAACGTTCCCGGAAGACTGGATGAAACAGTTGATCAAATTGCCGAAGTTATACAGAATCACCATTCGAAAGCCAGCTGTCATTCCAGACTTGATCTGGAATCTACATAATTATTATGTGGATCCCGATTTTCATCGGGATGACAAAGGGGAAACCGTCCATGAAATTCCTAAATCAACAAGGATTTATTCCTGTTACCATAATTATCGTAATTGCAGTAATCTCAGCTGCGGTAATTTATGAATCCACCCACGGCAAAATAACCAATATTACAAAAAAGCAGGCTTCCCTGGTGACTCAACCAACTTCTACCCCCTCACCTACCACCACTCCCACCTCATTACCTACGCCAACTCCAGCTCCCACCTCTATTCCCACCCCTAAATCAACTGCCACACCCACACCCTCCGTTGCCCCTCAGCCGGTTTCCAACAATAACCCTCCTGGTTCAGGCTATTCCTATCAAAACGTCAGTGCCGATGGCCAAACCTTCCCGGTTTCCATTATTGCCGCTGATATGAATTCCACAAAAGTTATTGTGGATACGGCCTCAGATTCTGATTGTGCCAATAATTGCCCGATTTTGCCTCTTGCGGATTATGTCAGCCGGAATGGAGCCTGGGCCGGCATTAACGGCTCCTTCTTTTGCCCGGCTGAATATCCTTCCTGCGCCGGCAAGACTAATTCCTTCGATACTTTGCTGATGAACAAAAACAAGCATTACTTTAATTCGGATAATAATGTTTATTCCACCATTCCGGCGGCCATTTTCTCCCCGGGTTCGGCCAGGTTTGTCAGCCGCAGTTTGGAGTGGGGCCGGGATACCGGAATAGACAGCGTTATTGCCAATTATCCGCTTTTAGTTGCCGGAGGTAACATTGCTTATTCTGAAGCGCCTAATGAACCAAAATTCGGCCAAAAAGGCCCTAGGGGATTCATTGCCGCCAAAGGCAATATGGTTTATATTGGTTTTGTTCACAATGCCACGATGGGTGAATCGGCTCAGGTTATGAAAGCTTTAAATATGGATTCGGCTTTGAATTTAGATGAGGGCGGTTCCACAGCTTTGTGGTACGGCGGCTACAAACTAGGCCCCGGCAGAGGTCTTCCCATGGCAGTGCTATTTGTCCAACGTTAACTATTTTGCCAACTGTTCCTTAAAATAATCCACCCATGGAATCAAACTTGGATCCTCACCGTATAAGAAAGCCAGGTATAAAGTCAGGAATCCTCCAAAAGATAAAACATTGAGCATTTGCGAAAGTTTTGAGCTGCCTTCTGCTACATACTCTTCATAATTTACGTTATTTTTATTGACCACATCCTTGGTCAATTCCAGCCTTTTCTTTAATTTATCTGAATACATATCCGAAGCAATAAACAGCATTAATAACTTCCGGTCAGCCGGGTTTTTTAATCCTTCCATCAAATGATGGTTTAATTCCGGAAGCTGAGAATAAGCGGCAAAGCTTTTGGCGGTCTCGTTAAACTGGTTTCTCATGATGTGGGCATTTCCAGCTAAAAATTCCGCTGAAATTATTACCGGAATGAAACCTTTAATCTTTTCCACCAAGGATTTTGCTTTTGCCTTAATATCTTCAGTATTTTCCTCAAGCTCAGAAATTGCCTTTGAGACTTCTTCATCCGAAACAGAAATTACCCCTAATTTATTTAACAGTCCGATTGAGCCTAAAACCATATACCCAGTTCCTAATCTTGGTTGAGCAGATGGGTTAAATTTAGGATCAAATATTAAACCAGGCGCTTCTTCATCTTTAAAGAGGTCACCCAACTTTCCCCCGCTCGTTGTGCCGGTGATTTTAAGATTCTTTTCCTGAGCTTTTTGGGCGCAAGACAAAACCTCCTCTGTTGATCCGGAATAACTGGAAAGGAAAATTAGGGAATTTTCATTGGCAAATGCCGGCAGACCATAATCATTATTTGAAATAATTGAAGCCTTTAAACTGTCTTTAAAAAGCGAAGAAACTACATATCCTCCGTAAGCAGAACCACCCATTCCGCAAAGGATAATATTCTGGCAATTTTTATAAGAATCCGGAAACTCTAAACTCTTTGCATCCTCCCATATTTGTTTGCATTGATCTGCCAGCATTTCTGTTGAACCAAGCACATTTTTCGGGTCTAAATTATCCATTAACAGTATACTAACATATCAGATGACTTATGAGAAAAAAAGTGGTATGTTGTAGGACATTAATGGAATCCTTTGCCTTAACCATCTTCGGTATCACCAGTAATTTAGCCCAAATTAAACTCATCCCAGCCCTTTATGATATGGAGGAAAAAGGGATTTTACCTGACAACATGACTATTGTCGGCATAGCCAGAACTGCCATGTCGGAAATGGAATTTAAAAACTACATTCACTCAGTTTTACACTTGGAAAACATTCATCACAAGCATGAAATAAAAGAACAAGTCTTCCAGAAACTTTATAAAAGACTTAAATACTTAAACGGCCAAATTAACGATCAAAACCTATACGAAAGATTGACGAAACTTTTAGACCGCAAAAACCGAATCTTTTATTTGGCTACCTATCCGGAACTTTATATTCAAGTTTTTGAAAATTTACAAAAAAATAAGCTAAATATCCAGCAGGACGGCTGGGTCAGGTTAATGATTGAAAAACCAATCGGCCACGATCTTAAATCAGCCCAGGAACTTAATAAACTGCTTTTGGAATACTTTACTGAAGATCAAATTTACCGGCTGGATCATTATTTAGGGAAAGAAACCCTGCAGAATATCTTAACTTTCAGGTTTGCCAACGACATCTTTGAACCCATGATTAACAAAGATCACATTGACCATATCCAGATCCTAGCCAGTGAGGATTTTGGTATCGGCAAACGAGGCGGTTACTATGATCAAGTTGGCGCTTTAAAAGACGTAGGGCAAAATCACCAGCTGCAGATGCTGGCTTTTGCCACTATGGACGCGCCAAGCGAGCTTAGCAGTAAGGCCGTAACCAAAGAAAGAATTAAAATTCTAAAAAACCTGACCCCTTTACCCCAAAAGATTGTTTATGGCCAATACGAAGGTTATCAGAAGGAAGTTAATGTAGCAACAGATTCAAATACTGATACATTTTATGCCTTAAAAACCTTTATCAATAATGAGCGCTTTAAGAATGTACCGGTCTATATCAGAGCCGGTAAAAAATTAAAACAAACTGTTACAGAAATAGCCATCATTTTTAAAAATCCTGTGAATAGATTAATTAAATCAAACTCAGGGGATGAACCAAATGTGTTAATTTACCGGATCCAGCCAAACGAAGGTATAGTCTTAAAGATTCTCACCAAAATTCCCGGCCTGGAAACCAAATTACAGCCTGAATATATGCAATATTGTTACCGGATTGACCCGCACAACCACTATATCCCTGATCCTTATGAAAGACTTTTGAGTGATGCCATGAAGGGTGATCAAACCTTTTTTAATGACGCTGAGGAAGTAGAAACCCAATGGGCTTTTATTGATCCGCTCGCTGAAAACAAAAACAACCCTTACATATATAAACCTGGAACTTGGGGACCAGAAGAAGCAAATAAACTGATCAAAGAAGATGGCCGAACATGGCTTGAACCCTCAATGGATTTTTGCCGGATTTGATTTGTTAAAACACTCTTTACAAAGATGGATTTCCACTAAATTTTTACCTTCTTTGGTCCAAATATGAAAAGTTTTAAACATATTTCGGCCACATTTATCACAGGTAAAAATTTTAAGAATTCCAGTTTTTGAACCAAATTTTTTCTGGCAGTTATTACAAAAGTGGACAGGAGTTTTAAAACCGCCGTAATTTAAGTAGTGATGCCAGGCTTTGTGCAAATACCTTTGGCAATCGGCACACCTAAAACCCCGGTATTCCGGCTGCATTTTAATATTCCAAGTTTTGACTATTTTTAGGAGAGTTTTGTCATTATCCATCGCTTAGTATATTATATGGTGTGTGGACATCAAGAAAAAGGGTGTGATTTATGATTTGGATGGAACCATTATTTCCACCACCAAACTCCATGAACAAGGCTGGCAGGAAGCCGGCAAAAGCCACGATATCGATATTAACCAGGATTTTCTGCGGAACCAAAAAGGCATGGCCAACGAAACAGCCGCCAAAATGATCCTGGGAGAAAAGTTCGCTACTCACGGCAAAAGTTTTGTCCAAGCAAAAGAAGAATATGTTAATAAAAATACTCACGCAGCCGGATTGTTTGAAAATTTTTTAGATGCTTATAAAAAACTTAAGGAACATGGAGTAAATGTGTGGGTTTGTACCTCCGCCCGCAGGGATTTTGCGCTTTCCATTTACAACCATCTTTTTGGCCTACAAATGTTAAAAGATAATACGGTTTCCTGGGAAATGTATAAGCATGGTAAACCGGATCCGGAACCGATTTTATTAACCGCTAAGCTGATGGGACTACCTATACAGGATTGTGTTTATGTCGGCGATGCTTATAACGATTATCTGGCAGTCAAAAGCGCTGGTTGCAGCTTTATCTATTTTTGCCGGGATTTAGCAGATAAAGATCCGAGAATTCCTGATGATGCACCGGTAATTTCAAACCATACCGAAATTCTCTCTAAACTTTTGTAACCTGGTGTAAGCAGTGGCATAAAAAAACTCCGAAAGTAAGGATATAAAGCTCCGCTATTGTATATCCTAAAAGCTTAGAGTCACAAAACCCTATGTATCATTATACTCCTACCTCCGAGGTAGAAATGTATTGACACGTGGGGTTTATATAGTTTAGTTTATTTATATGCCCTATCGAACAACCCCACTTGTTAATGATCAAATCTATCATGTTTTTAATCGTGGTGTAGCAAAACTGCCAATCTTTACAGATAAAAGAGATTACAATCGCTTCCTGGAAACAATTTATTATTACCAATTCCAAGGACCTAAACCACAATTTTCCCAACTAAATAGGTTTAAGGATTTCAAATTTGAGAAGAATGAAAAGATTGTAGAGATTCTATGTTACTGCTTAATGCCAAATCATTACCATTTCTTGATAAAACAGCTCCAAGAAAATGGTATTTCTGAGTTTATCAATAAAATCTCAAATAGTTATACAAAATTTTTTAATGCAAAACACAATAGAATAGGTCCGCTCTTACAAGGGCAATTTAAAGCTGTAAGAATAGAATCTGATACGCAACTTATTCATGTTTCTCGATATATTCATTTAAATCCAATTGCATCGTTTTTGGTTAAAAACCTAAAAGATTATTCTTGGTCATCCTACCTAGCTTATATTGGCTTACAAATAGACAGGGTTTGTACAAATGATATCATCTTATCTTTGTTCAAAACTAAAAAGAAATATGAACAATTTGTGTTAGACCAGGTAGAATACGCACAGAGCTTAGAAACGGTAAAGCATTTATTAATTGATGGGGAAGATTGAAAATTACCTAAAACCCTAGGTGTAACCTCACTCCTACCTCCGAGGTAGGATATTGTATTAATGCTTTTTAACTGGGTGGCGCCCAAACTGCCAGCGCATGGCGGCTACTACTTTATTCCTAAAACCATTGGGAGAATCCTCTTTATCTTGATCAGAATTATCCCGGACTGCCACAGAAGCTTCAATCACGGGCACATCCACCTCTAAACTCTTAGCCAGCTCCACAGTCCAGTGGCCCTCACCTTTAGTTTTACCTGCGCCGCCTCCTGAACCTATTACAGAAGAAATGTTTTCCAGCTTAGGATCATTCTTCAATTCTGCTAGAGTCCAACCGACTAATCTCGATTCAATAATCGAGCTGTTGTTATAAATCCGAAAAACTTCCCGCAAATCGTATGGAAAAGGAGAACTTTTCAATATTGCCGCCCCCTCACCAATTGCTTCCATCATGCCGTATTCAATCCCATTGTGAATAGTTTTGGCAAAGTGACCTGCTCCCACTGGGCCCAAATAAGCATAAGCATCAGGCTTGGCAGCTGCCTTCAAAACAGGCTCTACCAACTTATAATCCTCCGGAGCCCCGCCTACCATAATACACGCACCATCTCTTGCGCCTTCTACTCCGCCGGAAGTACCGGCATCCATGAAATGAATGCCTTTTTTAGTTAATATTTCGTTTCGTCTTAAAGTATCTGTATAAAGGGAAATTACCGCCGTCTATTACTAAATCACCTTTATCCAGCTTTTCCGCCAGCTGATTAATAACTTCATCAACTGCCGGCCCGGCAGTGACCATCAACCAAATTACAATATTGTCATCGCGAGCTATAGTCCCGCTAAGCGGGAGAGTGTCAGCGACGTGGCGATCTTGATTTCTTAATATTGATACTAATTCATCCAAACTCTCAGCAACTTCCAAATTTTCCGAACCGCTTTTTAATCCTGCAGCTTCTTTTTTCAACTCTTCCCGAGGTTGGGGAGACCTGTTCCAAGCCACCACTTCAATTCCCTTTCCCAAAAGATTTAAAACCATATTCTTCCCCATTCTGCCCAAACCTATATAACCAAGTTTCATGACCTAAATATAATTTATGGGAAAGATTGTGTAAAGAAGTAAACTAAATCCCTTAGCTTTTTAGTTCTGCATAAACCACTAACCTGTTTGAATAATTCCTGGCCCCGCTATTCCAAACACCCGTACAAGTTATTAAATTGAGCCTTGATTTGTCGTTGGACCCAAAGATTTCCTGCAAAGGAACCTGATCAAAAGGATATGATTGCGACACGGTCACTTCAAAAGTTAAGTCCTTACCGTTCTTATCAGTCACAATCACTTGATCACCAGGCTGCAACCGGTCCAGATAATAAAATACTGCCGGAGCACCGGTTACTGCATCTAGGTGTCCGTCTATTACCGCATTTCCTTTTTCTCCAGGCTTGTACCCTAAGCTATACCAGCCGACATTATCTACCCCCGTTGGCACATCCATCCTACCGGATCTGTCTTGTCCTACGGATTCAACAGCGGCATTAACTCCTAATTTAGGAATGGATAAAGTTTGAGGCTCAGCAGCTGGTTTTACTTCTACGGCTTTTACGGCAGGTTCCGGCTTGTTTTGGTCTTGGACCGGCTGCGGAACACTGGTGGAAACCACTGGGACCGTACTTTGGCTTTGATTTACCTGACGGGCTTGAGGAATAAATCTCAAACCAAGCAGGACCCCCACCAAAGCAAAAACTATTATAACCAGGATATTGGACAGTTTTTTCATAGCTTATTTCTGGCAGGCGTGTCCGTAGAACGAAAAACGCCTGCCATTTTACCACCCTACGGGTTTACTGTCCACCCATACCTGTTGCAGGAGCACCAGTTGGCACAGTAGGTGACGCTGTTGGACTTACTGTTGTTGTTGGGCTCGGTGATATAGTTGGGCTTTCCGTTGGTGAGGGTGATTGAGCCATCGCCACGCCTAAAGTCAATGCAAATGCAGTTATCAAGCTGCCTACCGCAATCAAGCCTTTCTTAATCATATTCATTCTCACCTCCTTACCTCATTTTTCATCCTTTACGCTTAAATCTTACTCCGGCAATTTTAGGATTGAATTAAAATCCAGTAAGAGATGGGTGATAGATTTTTTATGGTATGCTAGAATCAAAATATGTATTTTGTATTTGATATTGGCGGGACCAATATGAGGTTGGGTGTTTCTCCGGACGGAGAAACCATCAAGGAATCAAAAATAGTTTCGAAGCCAGATGATTTTGGTCAAGGCGTCCTAACACTAAAAAAAATAACCGGGGAACTTTCAGGGGGCGAAAAAATTGAAGGCGTTGCAGGAGGCATCGCCGGAGTTCTGAACCACGAAAAAACAGCCTTGGCTAAAAGTGCCCACGCTTCAAGTTGGGCGGGTAAACCACTAAAGCTGGAACTGGAAAAAGCATTTGGTTGTCAAGCTTACCTGGAAAATGATACAGCCATCGAAGGCTTAGGTGAAGCCGCCAAAGGCACCGGACAAGGAAAAGGTATCGTAGCTTTTATTAACATTGGCACCGGCATTGGCGGAGTCAGAATTGTGGCGGGGAAAATCGATAAAAACTCTTTAGGCTTTGAACCAGGACACCAAATTATTGTGCCGGAAGGCAACCTTTGCACTTGTGGCGGCAAAGGCCATTGGGAATCTTATGTTGGCGGATCGTATTTGGAGAAAATATATGGGCAAAAGGGGGAAAATATTACTGATCCGCAAATTTGGGATGAAATAGCAAAATATTTGGCAATTGGTTTGACTAACGTAGCAGTTCATTGGTCACCGGATATTTTTATTTTGGGCGGCAGTGTCTCCCGGTCTATCCCTTTAGAAAAAGTTCAAGGCTATTTAAATCGATTCTTAACCGTCTTTCCCCAGGCTCCCCTGATTACTAAATGCTCGCTGGATGATGATGCCGGTCTTTACGGGGCATTGGAACTCCTAAGATGATAGAATATAGCTATCTAGACGGCGTGTCGGTCAAACAATGATTATATTTCGACTTCGTCGATAAAAAGATATTGACCGGCTTGAATGTCGTTTAGACATTCAAGCCCCTGTAGCTCAGCAGATAGAGCATTTCGCTTCGGACGAAAGGGTCGAGGGTGCAAATCCTTCCAGGGGCGCAGCACAATATTTTCTTACCAATTTAATGCCCTATTTTGTTGCAATAGATATATTCCTGATATAGATTGTAAACATGCCCAAAAGAAAAGATCAAAGAACGATTATCTATTTTAAGACCAGAAGAACTAAAAGGCTTGAGCCTGATCAGCAAAAACATGAGAAGGCGGTTCCGGAAGATATTAAAACCGGAGAGCAAACTACCAGCGGTTCAACCCCGGACCCGGAATCAGATGATGACACTTTAGATGATGCCCATGAAGCAGGTTTGTATGAGAACCAGGACGAAGATCATCCAGGTGAGTTAGGAATTGATGAAGAAATCCACAAAGATGAATTGGAACACCAAGACAAGGACTAAATTCGTGCCTCAACCTGGAAGGTTACAGGCTAAACTTTAGCGCTTAGATCAATTTTCCTAATTCTGATATTTTTGGGGGTGATTTCTACCAATTCTGTATCATCAATATATTCAATGGCATTTTCCAAGCTCATCAGCTTTGGAGTATTAAAATGCTCTGAAGTTCCTTCACCCGAAGATCTGTGATTAGTTTGCTGCTTTTCTTTGCAAACATTAATCTTAATATCGTCTCCTCTGCTGTTTGCACCAATAACCTGCCCTTTGTAAACATTTACTCCCGGTCCTACAAACAAAGTTCCTCTATCCTGGGCTCCGATTAAAGCATATAACTTGGTATTTCCTGATTCATGAACCACTAATGAACCTTGGGCCCTCTCAAACTTTTGGCCGGAATCAGGCCTGTATTCAAAAAAGGAGCTGCTGATAATGCCCAAACCTTTAGTGTCTGTAATAAATTGGGACCTGTAACCAAAAAATTCTTTGGTGGCAACCAAAAATTCCAAAAACACTACCCCCTGCTCAGTGTTCATGTCCAAAAGCTCGGCGTGCCTGAGTCCCATTTTTTGCATAACCGATCCGGATAATTCCTCCGGCACCTCAATCGCTACCTTCTCATATGGTGTCATTAACTTGCCGTTTTCCATTTTCTCAATCACCTGGGGCTTACCCACTTCAAATTCATAACCTTCCCGCCTTAATCTTTCAATTAAAATTGCCAAATGCAGCTCTCCCCGGCCGCTGACAATTTGGTCGCCTGATGGCCCGTCTTCTACCTTTAAAGCCACATCAGCCTCAGCAGCCTTATATAACCTTTCCCGGATCTGTCTGGCGGTTTTAAACTCACCTTCAAGACCGGCAAAAGGGGAAGTGTTAACTCCAAATCTCATCCTAACAGTTGATTCCTCAATATCTAAAACCGGCAAAGCGATTGAATTAACTGGATCGGCAATGGTTTCGCCAATGGTAATATCAGGAATTCCGGAGAGAGCAATAATGTCACCGGCGTGCGCTTCGGTAATATCCACCCGTTCCAAACCCTCAAATCCCATTAAGGAAGTTAGTCTGAATTTCTTTATTAGGCCATCCCGGTTGATGTGGGCGATTTCCTGCCCGGCTTTGACGGTGCCGCTATAAACCCGGCCGGTTGCAATCCTGCCTTTAAAATTGTCATAAATTGTGTTGGTAATTAACACCTGCAATGGTTTATTTATGTCATCAACAGGTGCCGGAATATGTTCCAAAATGGCATCAAAAACCGGTGAGATATCATCCATCTTGGAAAGATCAGTTTCAAGACCTGCTTTTCCGTGTTTTCCGGAAGAGTAAATAGTCGGAAAATAGGCAGCTTCTTCATCAGCACCAAGTTCCAAAAATAGATCAAAAGTTTTATTGATAACATAATTTATCCTCGCATCAGGTTTGTCAATTTTGTTAATAACTACAACAATCTTATGTTTCATCTCTAAAGCTTTCTTTAAGACGAATCTGGTTTGAGGCATTGGGCCTTCTTTAGCATCAATCAAAAGCAAACACCCGTCAGCCATTTTTAAGACCCGTTCCACTTCCCCGCCAAAATCAGCATGACCCGGGGTATCAATAATATTGATCTTGGTATTTTTCCAGTTAACGGAGGCGTTTTTGGAGAAAATGGTGATTCCACGTTCTTTTTCCAAATCATTAGAATCCATTATTAGCTCGGAATTATCGGTAAACTGTTTTCCCAGCTTGGTTTTGGATTGGCGAAGCAAGGCATCTACCAGAGTAGTTTTGCCGTGATCAACGTGGGCGATAATGGCTACATTTCTAATATCAGTCATAAATTTCTTTCTCACCAAAAAACCGCCCCTCATGGCGGTTCATAAGCAGTCTGCATATCATACCACTATGAGCCTCAAGTAGCAAGCTTAGTCAGTAAAATCATCAGTAAATCTAAAGCAGCCGGTATTATTAGATAAATAGAGGCTTGTTTAAAAAAATTTGCTGCAAAATCAAGATTTAGCTGATTTAAATACAACCAGAAGTTTTGCAGGATATTCGGATTTAGAAAATATAAGGCTATTGTGATTACCAATGCTAGAGTTAAAATTAGGATTACAAACAGAACACTGCCTTCAATATCTTTTTTAGAAGAGAACATGGTATTACCAATTTCAAAAAGAAAATATAAAGCAAGAGCCGCCTGCCACCAAGGTGAGACGCCTAATTTTACCAAAAGAAAAATAGAAAAAATTAAAATCATCCCCAAAAGCACTGGTGCTACCCCAATAATCATTCTTCTGAAAGGATCAGTTTTGGCTATTTGGACACTGCCCAATTTAACCCCATCACCTTCAATCTCTGGCAGCACATTCATTTCCCCCACTGGTACCAGCATCACGCCGGCAAATAACAGATGGGCCAGCTCATGAATAATCGTGCCTGGTAAAAACAAAATGGCTAAAGTATGCACCACTACCCGGTGGCTCTTGGATATTTTATAAATTGCACGAGCCAGTGATTGAACCAGCTGTCGGGATAAAAGGAAGAGAAAAACTAGCTCAACTAGGAAAAGAATAAAATAGACCATTAAAGCCAGTCTAGCATATTCTGTATCTTAGAGGTTTAAAATAAATAATTATCTTGCCCATTCCGAGGAGTCTATGATTCTCCTTACTCGATGGTGCTCAGGAGATTCTTCGGCAAAGAGAAAAGCATATCCCGGCTCCCAATATACTCGTAACCAATTGGAAACCATCTCCATTTCCCTGGTATGAGTCCTGTACACCATAGTAGCCGGAAAACGGGCCTCAGAATCATCCCATTGTCCAGTGAACATTAAGGCAATATCACAATCAGCTTTTTCTAATCTTTGATCGGCGAGAAAATCCACCCATTCATCTGGAGTTACTCCTCGTAATTTTCTTTCCTGAACAAGATCTCTTATTTGTTCTTCTTTAACTGCTTGTGGAAATGAAACAAGATGTAGTACAGAATTATGTTGAACACTGAACACTACCTTACCATCAATAGATTTTCTACCATGATCCCATTCGACTGCCATATTCTTTATTGCGGGCAGATTTGGCCTAATATAACATAGAGGACCTGACAATGCAATTTATTGGGAATATCATAAACAAACAAGCTCAGCGGTATATAAATTACATTATCGCCAAAGTAGCGCTTTAGTGCGTAAATTGGTAGAATATAAACCTTGGGCCGGTAGCTCAGTTGGGTTAAAGCCGTAAACCGGCTTAAACGGGATAACTACAAATTAATCCGCGATCAGCGGATAGCTTAAAATAATTGTCATCCCAGGAAGAGCAAGGCCGAAGGTTTTTTGCAGGAAGTACGTTTAACAATTGATAGATAATGATTGTATGGGCCGGTAGCTCAGTTGGTAGAGCAAAGGACTCTTAATCCTTCGGTCGTGGGTTCGAGCCCCACCCGGCTCACAGTTTGTCCAGAGTTGGATTATAGGTTTTCAAAAATTCAACTGCTGGATTTAATTTTGCTGTTATAGTGCTGGTTCGTTAATAATATGTCAGTTAATTTCTTCTTTTTCTTAGGCATAAAATAGTTCGAAACCCAAACAGTAAAATAAGGTTATTTATCTAACTTCAATAGTTATTAATCTTTCGTGGTACTCTGGTTTTTTTGTAGTATCAACTCCATATAAAACTACTTCTGTAACATCAAATGTCCAGTTAACTTTTTCAACTATTGATCTTAATTCTGACATATTAGCTTTAAAAGCTAATTGAGCATCAGGATCTCCTACCCAGGCTACTGTAACATGAGGACGAAATGGTAAGCTGCTATCATATGCTGAATAAACAGATAAGCTTTCGGAAATTAACTTATTAAATTCCAGTAACTCCGGTGGATATTTAACATCTGCAAATAGTATTCTTGGTTTATCCTTACCAAAATACCCAAAACCACCTACTTTTAATTTAGCTTCTTTTAGTATTTCTAAGTGTTTCTTAACTTCTTCTGCTATTTTTGGCAAGGAAGATTGAGGCAGTTTATCTAAGTAGTAAACAGTAATGTGGGGAGTTTTAGGGTGGGTTGTTTTAAATAAAGGACTGATTTGAGAGACATCGGCCTGTAAAGTTTCAAAATCCAGTTGATACTTTTGTGGTAGAGGGATTCCGATAAAATAAGAGCTAAAATTCTTCATATTTTGACTTTATTGGTTTAGAGGGGTAAAATCAAGCTGTTATGTCAGCAGAAGCACCTAAGCAAACTGGTATAACTGCCCCTCAAGAACCTCAAGGTTGTCTCCCTGGATTTTTAAGAAGAATTTTCGGAATAACTGAACCATCAAAAAATCCTACTCTAATAACAAGTCAACCAACATTTGGACAACCTCCACCGGGATTAGAGAATTTTGCAGATAAAATTAATTCAGTTGTTGATGGACGGCTAGCGGCAGATCAACAGAAAGCGCTTGATCTAGAGAATATGAAAGCAGCAGAAGCGGCAGCCGCAGCAGAGGCATTTGCAAAATCAGAAAAATTGAGGCGTCAAGAAGCAATAAAACTACAAGAAGAACAACAAGAATTAATAAGAAAAGAAACGGATGGTATCTTAGAAGTATTTAGAGTAGCGGAAAGGTTGCAATATATCAAGGATACAATATGGGGAGGCAGAGGTGAAATTAGAAGAGCGGCAGGACGAACTTTTATTGCAGGTAAAAAAGCTTGTTATACGCACCAAAATTATGCATATAACTGGACACATGATATGGGTGGGTTGGAGCTATTTTATCAGTACCCTAGTGTGAGAATGCAGTATGTTCCTAAAGTAGAAGGCAGACTTAATATTGGTTCTGGTGACTACACACCCGGCCATCCAGAAACACAAAGATATGAACCTGCTATAAACAGTACCGCTTTGCGGATTACAGTAGTTAATGTAGAACAAGATTCCGGAAACGATAGAAAGGAATTATGCATATCCTCGGTTTCTGTTGGCTACCCAGGTGAACATTTTCTTAGCGGTTGGACAGAGCAAAAACAGACCAATCTTGAGTTTTACAGTGCTAGTATTCCAAGAGAAGCAGCAGATAGTGAAACTTTACTAGAAACAGCTCTATATAATGAGACTGTCCGAAGGGTTGAACACGGATCCTCTCCGGCAGCACTAGAAGAAAGAGCCCGGAAAGAATTGGATCAAGCAAAGAAATCTCCAAAATGGCAGAAGTGGGTTGCTGTTCCAGATGGGCAACCTTCTTGCTGGGAATATCCACCTACAAGTAATTAGTTCATTTGGCGGTTTTCTGCAACCCCCATCCTACTATAAATTGATTATATAGAAAACCCTAAAACCTTCTTTTTCTACGCTTGGGAATAGTTGAATAAGCTTCTGATAAAGAACTATCATTCCATCATACAAGTTCGAAAATTGGTACAGATAGCTCACCAGATAGTGCTAAAAACAGACTGGGATTAGATTGATATAACGGTCTAATCAAAGCTTAGTTATTTATACCGCGTATTTTACGGAAAACACTCTGGATTTTTATTTTGGAGATCAGCCTTTATTGCATTGCTGCTCCAGCCAAGTTTCCCAATAACAATACCTAACATAAATGAGGCAATGGAACTGGCATTTGCAAATCGAGCTAAATAATTTTTATTTTTCATACATTCATACCTTATTAAAAAATTACGATGCTTGACATAACGTACTACACACCAAGTATATATAATACTTTTACCGAATGATTCTTGCGGTGAAAGTATCCTTCGACTCACTTCGTTCGCTCAGGACAAGTCCTTACTTTTAGGGGGCGAATGTCGGCACTGGTAACAGATGACCGTCTTTGCCACAGGGATCGAAGTTTTACTCATTGCGAATCGTCTAATAATCGTCTATAATACGTCTAGATGTTTAATCAGAAATATATAATCACAGATCAACTCCTCGCAAATATAAAAAGAATTAATTCTTTGGTTAATGAATTAAATAACAGAAGATTTCCCCATGTTGTCTTAGTAGAGTTAGAAAAAACAGCAAGGGCAGTTTCAACATATGCCTCAACCAGTATTGAAGGCAATCCTCTTCCTTTAACTGAGGTTAAAAAAATCCTCAAATCAAAACCTGCTCATATTAGAGATAGCGAAAAAGAGGTTTTAAACTATAACCAAGCATTACAAGACTTAAACAAAAAGCTTGATGAAAATAAGGTTAGACTTTCACTTGATCTTATCCTAAAGATTCAAAAACAAATTACTGAAGGGTTACTACCTAAATTTGAATCCGGAAAGCTAAGATGGAAACCTGTCGTGGTTAATGACCCACGAACTAGAAAAGTTATTTATTTACCCCCGGACGCAAAAGATGTTAAGACCTTGATTGAAGAATTAGTTAAATTTGTAAATACAAATAGAGATACCGTTGATCCACTTATTTTAGCCGCTATCTTTCATAAGCAACTTGTAATTATTCATCCTTTTATGGATGGGAATGGTAGAACAACTCGTCTTGCTACAAAAGTATTACTTGCCGAAATGGGACTTAATACCTTTAATTTGTTTAGCTTTGAGAATTACTACAATAAAAATGTTACTAAATATTTTCAAACAGTTGGTGAATTTGGGAACTATTATGAACTAATAGATAAGATTGATTTTACGTCATGGCTTGAGTACTTTACCGAAGGAATTATCGATGAACTTTTAAGAGTCCAAAAAATCTTGCCGGATGTTGGAATCAATCCCCAAACTCAACTTAAGCCATACCATCTGAAAATCCTTGAATTTATAAAAGAAAAAGGATTTATTGCTGACCGTGATTATGCAAAACTAGCTAAACGGGCAAAAGCAACCAGAGCACTGGATTTTAAGAAATTAATAGAGCTAGACTTAATTAGCAGAAAAGGTAAAGGCAAAGCGACTTACTATATCTTAAAGGAAAAATAAGCAATGAATGGAAAAGTGCAAGAATTTGATAATGCAGATAAATTATTTACTTCCTCGGAAAACCCACTGGATCACCTAAGTCTGTCGAAATACTTCTTGCTAAAATAGACAGTTATTAATATGAGTATTCCAAAAAAGGCAGAGAAGAAACGTACACCAAATTCATTAGCTCCGAAGAGCTTAAATGATAAAACCATCAGCCAGGTTCCTAGTTGAGGTTTTAAATTCCACAAATCCGGCCTATTTTAACAGTATCCGTAGCTCCGCTGACTCCGGTAATTGAACCGGTAATCATCACTATTTTGCTGCCCTTTTCTGCCAACCTTTTTTTCTTAATTGTTTCAATAATTCTTTTTAAATAAATATCACTGGAAGGAGAAAGCTCCACAATTAAAGGATGTACTCCCCAAATCAGCATCAGCTGGTTTCGGATCGTTTCATCAGCAACGGCTGCCACAATCACAGCGTTGGGACGGAAAGCAGAAACATAGCGGGCAGTCTTGCCTGTTTCAGTAGCCGCAGCAATAAGCGGAGATTGAATATTACGAGCAAGTGAAGCTGCAGAAGAAACAAGAGCATTTAACTGCAATTCTTCTTTATCCAAATTCTCCCATCCAATGTTGAGAGAGTGTACAAGATCAGGGTTCTCTTCTACGGAAAAAATAATATCCTGCATTGTAGCTGCTGCTTCCACCGGGTATTTTCCGATAGCCGATTCTGCAGACAGCATTACCGCATCCACTTGATTAAAAACCGCATATGCCACATCAGACGCTTCGGCCCGGGTAGGCCGGGGATTGCCAACCATCGACTCCAACATTTGGGTAGCGATGATCACTGGTTTTCGTAATTGACGGGCCAGGGAAATTATTTCTTGCTGAAGAATCGGCACTTTGGCCGCGGAAGTTTCAATTGCTAAATCACCTCTGGCTACCATAACCCCATCTGAGGCCAGAATAATGTCTTTTAGGTTTTCGGCTGCTTCTTTTTTCTCAATTTTGGCAATAACTTTAGCTTTGCTTTTGTGTTTTTTGATCAAATCCTTCAAAGCATCCAAATCCTGTGCCCTTTGCACAAAAGACATCGCTAAAAAATCCACCCCTTCTTTTAGGGCAAACTCCGCGTCTGCATAATCCTTCTCGGTAAAAGTGTCTTTACCTAATGAAGTATCAGGAATATTTACTCCTTTATTAGCAGCCACCCAACCGTTATTTTGTGCAACTGCCTCGATAATTTTTCCTTTAAGTTTACTTACCTTTAATTCTACCAAGCCATCGTTCAAAAATATCCGCTGTCCTTTTTTTACGTAAGTGGAAAGATCAAACTGAATAGGAATTTCCCCGGCCACCGGATTTAAGGCCAAATGAACAATCTCTCCTTGGGTAATACTTTTCTCTCCTTCAAAAGTCCCCAGTCTTAGTTTAGGTCCCTGCAGATCAGCAATGACGGCTACGTGTTTGTTTAATTTTTGGGAAAGCTTTCTGATATTGACTATTTGTTCTTTCTTCTCCTCATGAGTACCGTGAGAGAAATTTAACCGGGCCAAATCCATGCCATTTTGCATCAGCTGCTCTAATTTATCCCAGGAAGCCGGGCCAATAGTACAAATAATTTTAGTCTTTCTTAATCTCATAAGTCTGATTATACCTGAGTTTCTCTCAAAGAGTTAAAGAGGATCTTTACTAGTTCAACTTAAGGCTTCGAGGGCGATAAGCGGAATACCCCAGGCAAATAGAGCCTGTGCAAAAGGTCAGAAATTAAAACCTTGGCATTAGTTATAGACCTAATACCCATTCCGCCATTAAGGCGTGAGTTTACTTCTGCACCGCTCAGTGTTAAATCAATACTACCCGCTCCTCCTGCCTTAAAAGAAAAGGTTTCCAAAACAACATTGCCATTATCTCCCGCCGGAAGCATCCCCTGACTATGACCTTCTACCACAATACCGTTGCCGTCTTCTGTTGGACGGCTTAGTTGCTTCATGGGTCGGCTTGTCTTACCTAACAGAGTACCCGTCATTTGTAATTTCGCAGGGTCATATTTCAGTGTAGCCTCAAATCCAGCCAGATCAGTCACATTATCCGCTTCAATGCTAACGGTGAAAGTCCCTCCAGGCAAAACAGTAATATCTGACGGTTGAAGTTTTAAATCCACTTGTGGCGCCATTGCCAAAGGCCGCTTTAAAGCCGCTGCCTGAGCCGTATTAGTGATGGGCAGGGTGTAGGTCATACCCCACATGGTGGATACTGCTTGGATATCTCCAGTTTTCATTTTGCCGTCAGGATATTTTTCACCATTTGCGTTTCTGATATCATATTGCGAAGCATAAGCAGTATTACATTCGTCAATTCCCCAACGGGTAGCTGGAGGTTGGATATCCGCATTGGTTATTTTTCCGTCTCCGTTAAAATCTACCGCTTGTACTTGCTGATTTATTGTCGTAGTAACCACAACCCCGGGCGGATAATCATAACCGACAATTCTTGCATTCATGGGTTGATCCGCGCTAACAGTCATTGCTCCGTTAAAAGGACTGGAAACTTGATTAATATCTCTAAGATGGATCTGGGAAGTACTGCATGCAGGAATAGTATTAGTTATGACTGTTTTAAAGCTCACAGTATCCGTAATAATTGATGTAACAAGAAGATTGGTGGGGTTGGCATTTTCAACCTGGTAAACAGTCATTGCTCCTAATCCTGGGGTAGGAACGGCAGGAATACTGGAAACTGCACTCGGGGAACTCAATTTAGCAAAAAATGCTGCTGCAGCATCCGGATTTGCAGCAATCAACAAGGCCGTACCAGTAATTAATACTCCACCAACTATATTTATTCCACCCTTGCGACTAACCGGGAGAAGTTTTTCTATCTTATTTAATTTAGATTCTATAGACATAAGTTCTAAAGTTTACTATAGGTAACTTGCATATGTCAATTCAGGCTGTCACCGGGCAAAGACATTAAAGACACTGAAAATTCTTGAGAAAAATCCATGAATGGCTGTAAATATTTTTGAAATCCAGGAAGACTCTGGGGTCGCCTCAGTTGATTGCCCCAAAACCCGGCCCTCATTCTTTCTCTCTTCAGTCTTGTTATTTTTTTCGCTGTCACTTCGGAAATTAAAAGTCAGATCAAAGGTAGTTTTTTGGTTTTCGAAGTCAGCAGAGGCAGTTTTTAACATCCCTAAAGACGTCTTTACTTCCAGGCTATCCCCAGCTGCAAGACTACCCAGATTAATTAATTTATTAGCATCAAGCCTGGTTAAAGTGCCCTGCCAAACAATCTGACTGGTTTGGTTGTTGGCAAAAGTCAGGTATAACACATTCCCCAAGCCGTCTCTTCTGCCTCTTCGGATCCCCTGGACGGATATTACTTGATCTGCCCCGCTGTCATTTTTTAAAGAGATAATTTTGGAAACAGTTTTTCCGGGAAACCACAACCCGTCAGTTGCGCTAAACAAGGAAGCATCAGTTGATTTTGAACAATCTTTGTCTGAACCGGAACAACTAATTTCCAAATCCGCGGCTTTGACTAAGCCTGTTAGTAGCAAAGGAGTAAAAACCAGCATTATAGTTATAACGAATAACTTCAAAGTAAGTTTCACTGGGCAGTGACGGTTCCTCCTGTTATTTGGCCGTTAGGCTGGATTGAACCCGAACCTGTATCTAAACGGCGGTCAACCTCCATATCAGTAATATTCAAGCTGCTTTGGCCGACTGATTTAGTTGTAAAGGTAAAGCTGGCAATAGTTCCTTCACCATTAGGTCCAAGCGGAGCAAGGCCGAGGGTATTAGCTCCATAGGTTACAGTCCCGGCTGTAGAATCTACCATTGGCCCAAATGTCCCATAAAGAGCTCTACCGGTACTGGTAAGGAATGGACCCAAAGCTGCGCTGACAAAAGTTACTTTGTTTGGGTCATAAGAAATAGTTGTCTGGAATCCTCCCGTATCTTGGGCGTTACTGACTACTAAATTAACAGTAAAGTTCTGACTAGCTGAAGCAGTGGCAGTAGCAGGATCAATTCTGGTATCAACCGCATTCGGGTTAGGAGTCGTCGTCGGTGCCGGAGTGGCAGTAGGAGCAGGGGTTGGTGTAGCAGTTGGTGCCGGGGTAGGTGTTGGTGTGGGAGCCGGAGTTGCGGTTGGGGTTGGCGTAGGTGCCGGCCAGGTGCCGGTAGAAATATTGTTATTTGTCACTTGGATACTGTCTGTAAAAAGCGCCCGGGTAGTTGGCACCAGCATCAGCACGTTAAAACTCAAAATCAAAATTATTGCTAAAAATAAGGATTTATTTTTTTTCATTAGTCCAGTTGCGGCAGTTTAATCTTTGCCTGCCTAAGGCGTTTAATTTCTTTAACAATTACTGTCATTTCGCTGGCAGCTATTAAAAACAGCGGTAACGCTATTATCAACACTACCCCCAACTTAGTTTTGGCAAAGTTGATTAGATAACCCAAAAATGGCACCACAAAAGTGGCTTTACCCCAAACAGCCTCTTTTTTTACCACCCACTGATCCGGAATATTATTAGCATCTCCCTTTGTTTGATAAACAGCTGTATTTCCTTGACTCTCAACATTAATAACTCTGTGGGTAACAAACTCCAGTGGTTTATTTGGATGGATAAAAGTGATCACCTCTCCCTTTTGAATCGAGACCGGCTCACGCTCAACCATTACAATCGAACCGGCCGGAATTACCGGGTTCATACTGCCGGATAAAACTACAAACATTTTAAGCGGTGTTTTCAAAGGCAAATACACCAACGCTGACAATATGGCCATAAAAACCGCCAGGCAAAAAATTAATACTTTAAAAGTAAACAAAATTGTATGTTTTGGCCAAATCAACTTCATATAATTAAACTTCTAACCTTTACAAGGAGCCAAAGGCGTCCCTTTGACTCCCAAAAAGACTAGAAAAATTCTAGATCTGTGAACCGGTAACCGTAACGGCAAAGGTTACTTGTCTTCCTTGCCAATCATCGGCTGCGGTGGTAGCAAGCTTGGCATATATATCATATGGTTGGCTTGCTCCTGAACTCAAAGTACCCAAAGTCTGACTGGATCCCCATGCAGACAATGTATGATAGTTAGCATCAATTGTTGAAGCTGAGCTTCCACTCGGGACAATTGATATCTGCAGACTGGTTAAATCGGCAGGTGCAGGACTCCCAGAAATAACAGCTGATCCTACAGCTCCCAGGTTAAAATTAACCCCGGTTGAGCTGTTGTTTTTTACATAGAATGTCGTACCTTTACTGCTTGTATTGGTAGGCATTAAACCGGATATCGCTGTGCTTGAGGATACAGATGATCCATAATCATTACTGTTACCAGTAAGAGAAACTTGCAAGCTAACACTGCCTGTAGTAATAACGTTATTACTGACTGTTACAGACGAAGTCCAGGCAGCCCAAGTTGTCATCACAGCTACCGAAAGAGAAGCAGTGGCGATTACAGTGGCTAAAAGAATTCTTCTCATATGTTCACCTCCTTTCTGAGCGGGTAAACCATACGGACAGAAGTATGAGCATTAATTTGGGGCAGAAAGAATATTATTTCCGCAGGTGTATGTTTTTACCTCAGAGGCTTATTTAAAAACAAAAGGAGTACTCTTGTCAATTGCCAAAATCTATTTCCACTTTTAGCTTTACATTTTACAGTCTTGACAACCCCTAAAAGCGAGGACTACACTTAACTTGTTAGAGCGTAGAAGAAACGAATAACCACTTTCTTCCTACGCTCGTTTTTTAAAGGAAAACTCAGCTGGATTAATCTAAGGAGGGAATCCTATGGAGAGAAAACTGGAAAGATTAGTTGAATCGCCGGCAATTTTTTTGGGACATGCTATTAGCTTATCTCAGCTTGTTGGTTCAACGATTAAAAACCAAAAACATGTCAAAAAAGGCAAAGAATATTGGGATAATTTGGGACCCGGTCTAACCACCGGTGCTTCTGATGACGACCCATCAGGAATTGCTACCTATTCACAAACCGGAGCCCAATTCGGATTTCAGCTCCTGTGGCTCGCCCCTCTGACTTTCCCTTTAATGGCCATAGTTCAAGAAATGTGTGCCAGAATCGGTCTGGTGACAGGCCAAGGGCTGGCCGGCAATATCCGGGACCACTTTCCCAAATGGATTCTGTACCTTTCTACAATATTATTATTAATAGCCAACACTTTAAACATCGGCGCAGACTTAGGCGCCATGGCCAAAGCCACCCAGCTGTTGTTTCCTAATATTAATTTCGGGCTGTTGGTTTTTATATTTACCGCCTTTAGTTTAGGCTTACAAATATTTACCCCGTATGAAAAATATGCCAAATACTTAAAATGGCTGGCTTTAATTCTTTTATCCTATGTCCTTTCTGCTTTTATGGTAAATATTAATTGGGGGCACTTGCTTTCCCACGCAGTTATACCCGCTATTACCTTTTCCAAAAATCAAATCATCTTAGTCTGCGCCATATTAGGTACCACCATATCGCCGTACCTCTTCTTCTGGCAAACATCCCAGGAGGTAGAAGAAGATATCAAAAAAGGCAAAGACACATTGGAACTTAGAAAAGGCTGCTCTGATGAAGATGTCAAAAAAATGAGGATCGATGTCTGGTCAGGAATGTTTTTATCAAATCTGGTGATGTTTTTTATCATTGCCGCCTGCGCCGCCACTCTTTATAGTCACGGCATTACCAATATCACCACCGCGGCCGATGCCGCTGCTGCCTTGCGCCCGATTGCCGGAGACTATACCTACCTGCTTTTTACATTGGGAATTATTGGCACCGGGCTTTTGGCAGTACCTGTTTTGGCCGGTGCAGCCTCATACTGCTTATCAGAAAGCCTGGGTTGGCAATACGGTCTTCACCACCAACTTAAAGAAGCCAATGCCTTTTACGGAGTCATTATTATTTCTATGGCAGTCGGTCTCGCACTTAATTTTATTGGTTTAGATGCTATTAAAACTTTGATCTATTCTGCCGTAGTTAACGGTTTAATTGCTCCGGTAATTTTAGCTTTAATAGTGTTATTAAGCAGCAGCAAAAAATTAATGGGCGACCGGATTAACCATCCAGCTATTTCATTTTTGGGCTGGATCATTACCGGTTTGATGGCTGCTGCCGGAATCGGCACAATACTATCCCTCTTTTGATAACAGTTTACCCAGCAGCGGACCGATCTTCTTTAAATAAACAATATTATATTTGGGGAAATACAGGAAAGCGGCCGGAGCATCTTCCAGAAGGGTTTTTTGAAAATCAAAGTATTTAGTACGCCTGTCATCTTCTGTAATAATTTTTCTGCCGTCTTCCAAATCCTTATCCGCTCTTTTTGAATCGTACTTCGTCAGATTAGTCTTGGTTTGACTTGCATGCCATAGAAAGTACTGATCAGGATCTGCCGGAATACTTTGGGTAATCAAAAGCGCCTGAAAGTTTTGCGGCATACCGGATTCAATCCGCAGTTTAGCATCAAATCCTAATTTCCTCCAGGACTCAGTAACAATTTTTCCCACTTCTTCCAGATTTGGAGTTGCCGTCAGCACTAACTCCGAATGCAACTGATCATCCGTAACCTGCGACTTAGCTCTTTCCAGCGCTGACTGGGCTTCCTCCGGATTGGAAAGGTATTTTTTAGAATCACTGTTATAAACCCAGGAATTCGGCGGATAAGGATTGTCAGCCACCTCTTCACCGGAAATCTGAGGAATTTGGTAAGACAAAGCCTGGCGCAGCGACCGGTTCCGGAGGAGTGTATCGCCGGTCTGAAAAAAGATCGTGACGATTTTCGAATAATCCGTCTTTTGTTTGACATCAATTAAAGAACTTTGGGGCATCAATTTTGGGTCATTAAGACCCATAAGGACCTCAACTTCACCTAAACTAAAACCGGTAACGGCCACTTTTTCATTGGGGTAGAAACGAATGTAGACCCGGGGCAAATTAGGATCGTCAGACTGCAAAGTAATCTTGGTAATAAAAATCCGGCTTTTTTCTACCTTTGTTATCCGATACGGACCGGTTCCTATCAACGTTCCTTTTTTAAAGACAGGTTTAATCAGCAGCGAAGGTAGTGGCGAATAGGACTCCTTTAAATTGAACTGAATCGTTTTATCATCAGGATACGAGACATTGGTATTGGGAATGGCAAATTCCAAATCAGTGGTTTTTATTGGGGTATTATCAGACCAGCGAAGATCATCTTTTAATTTGAATTTAAACTGGGTGGCATCATTATTAACCTCCCACCCTTTCACCAAATTAGACCTTAGCTTACCGTCACTGCTGGCCTCCACTAAGGAAGCCGAAACCAATTTTGTCAGTTCTTCCGGCAAATCGTGCTCCTGAAAAGTGCCTATTAAACCGACCCTAATCGAATTTTGCGAATGAAGAAGGTTAAATTTAACCTGCAGAATTACTAAAGCTGTTAAAAAAGCTATCCCGCCAATTACCCAAATCTTATTCCTTTTCAGATATTCAAAAATAATCAGCAAGAACAACCTGAAAGGTTTTAAATTCATAATCTAAAGCACCAACCCGGCCAAAGAAGACAGTATAAAAGCCACGGCAATGACAATAGTGGCATAAAACAACAGCTTTTCAGCTCCCCTTTTAGTCCGGTAAAAAGACAGATCCCCGCCAAAGCTCGATCCCAAACCGGCGCCTTTTTGCTGCAGTATTATAACCACTATCAAGAGAATCCCTAAAATAATTTGAATAACAGAAATTACCGGCTTCATGCCTTAGCATTATACACCAAACCTTAATGACTGAGCCACTGGAGGAAGTGGGTAATAATCCCAATTATAAAAGAAGCAACTACCGCCACCAAAAAGGGCGACAAATCATACGCCGGCAATATAAAACCATTGTAATTTAATCCGGCAAAGGTGTAAGGCGTCAGCCGGAAATCAGACACTATTGTGGTCAAAGCAAACAAGGCCAAAACATTAGTAATCCAGGCAAACAACCCCAAGGTTAACAGATTAAGCGGCAGAAATAAAATCTTTAAAAGCGGCACCAGCAGGAAATTAATCGCCATAAACGCCAAGCCGCCCAAAATCAAGCTTTTTGCTCCACCGGTATAAGTCAAACCCGGGATTAATCTGGTAGCCAACCACAAGGAAACCAAATTAATTAAAAAATAACGGAGCATAGTCCTCATGTTTGGAGGTAACGGTTCGACTTTGCTCACCGAATATTCCCTAAGCTTGTCGAAGGGATACCTAATAATATTCTACCATGTAATTTCCGGTGGTAAGTGACGGCAAACCGGTGAGCCTCGTCCCGCAGCTTTTGCAATAATTTTAGGGCCGGGCTTTTTTTTGATAATTTCAAAATCTCACCCTCTGGCGGATATAGCCATTCCATCCGCTTAGCCAAACCAAAAATTGGTATTCGGCAGTTAACAGATTGCAGTTCTGAGCAAACTCCCCGCACTTGCCCCCGACCTCCGTCAATTAGAATTAAATCAGGCATTGGCCATTCTTTATGCCGCAACCTTCTTCTCATCATCTCCCGATGCATCCCCACATCATTCGGTTTACCCGAAATATTGATTTTAAATTTCCTGTATTGGGATTTATCAATCTCGCCGTGGGTCAAAACTACCATGGATCCTGTGGCTTCCTGACCGGAAATATTGGAAATATCATATCCTTCAACCCTACGCGGCAACTTTTCCAAGCTTAATTCTTTTTTAAGTTCCTCCAGAGCCAACCGTCTTTCATCTTCTAAAAAATTCGGGTTTTCCAAATAAAGTTTGGTTCGGTTGGGTTGAGTCATGTAAACAATTCCCCCCAGGATTTTTTTGATTTTGGCAGCTTCTTCAAACCGGCGGTTCTCAGACGCTGACAACATTTCCTTAGTCAGTTGGGAAACCAATTCCTCTTTTTTCCCATCCATAAATTTTGAGAATCTGCTGATAATCTTAGCGTAGTCTTCCTTAGTCACCAATCCGGCACACACGCCCGGACACAAGCCAATATGGTAGTAAAAACACGGCCTACGTTTCCGATCCCGGTTTGGTTTTGAATCGACAAACCGGGATTGGAAATTCGAACACCAGGGGAAGACTCTCCTCAGAGATTTCAAAGTTTCCCTAACAGTCCGACTGGAAGGGAAAGGGCCCCAATACTTTTTTTCCTTACCAAGACCTTGCCTGCCGGCAGGCAGGTCTTTTTTTCTAGCAGTGATAATTTTGGGGAAATCTTCGTCAGTTACGGCAATATATAAATAATCATTCTCATCCGTCAGCCTGATATTAAACGGCGGTAGATATTTCTGGATCAGGTTAGCCTCTAAAATCAGGGCCTCCAATTCTGATTCCACCACAATAGTTTTCACTCCTGCTATCCGTTCCACCAAAGCTTTTGTTTTGGGACTCTCCTCCTGACTCGAAGCGTGAAAGTAAGATGCCACCCGGTGGTATAAATCTATCGCTTTTCCGACATATAAAATTCTCCCGCGGTTATCTTTGTAAATATAAACACCAGGTTGGTGCGGGATTTGGGATCTATCAATGAAGACAGGTATCATAGGACGCGTAGTATACCTCATCCGCCTGCTACTTTCTAACGTGCTTTTTCTTACCCTTGGCCTTCCTTTTCTGATGGATGTGGACGCCTAAAACTGATATGTAAATTAGCACCATCAATACTCCAACCGAAGCTATTATAAATGGTGTTCCCTGGAATAATATTAAGGGTTTGACTACAATGTCTTTGGTAAATTTCTGTCCGCCGACAGTCACGGAAATTTGGTCATTGTAAGTATCAAATAGGGATTTAGTCCGGGTATTAAAACTAAACTCGGCTGTACCAAAAGGCGGGATTAAACCGGAACTTTGGTCCGCTGAATCAAGTATTAAGAGCTTATCAGCCTTTACAGCCAATGGGGCTGACGGATAAACGGCATTACCGGTATTGGTAACTTTTAATTTTATTACTCCGGGAAGACCGGACAGCATCGGATTTGGGATATCAATTTGAACATCAATCTGCGGTTTACCTAAAAAATCATTCTCGGATAAAGTCACTTTCACATCATGGGAATCCTGATCACCGGATTTGTAAGAACCAGCCGGGATAGGATCGGTAGAGGAAAAACCTTTTACTGCAAAAACAAAGTGATTTAAATCTAATTTGCTAAAATAATCAACTCCGCCGGTAGTATTGGCCCAGGTTGGATCTACCATAACCCAGCCGCGTCTGTCATCCCAATACTCCGGCCAGGTATGAAGAATATCCTTGGTCAAAGAAAGTGGCCGCAAGGTGGAATTGGCAGTATAAGCGTACCCATCCAATTCCCGGCTCGGTATGCCGGCTGCCCGGGCCAGCGCAATAAATAAATCAGTAAACTCCATACAGACTGCCGAATTTGGGTTGGCCAAAGCTGTCACAGCGCCCAACCTTTCCGTGTTACTGTCTTTCAATCTCGAGGGGTCGTATCTTAAGTAATCCACCACAAACTGAAAAATCAGCTTAGCTTTAGTTTCCGTATCCACCGCCGGGTTACTGCCCAGAATTTCATTTAATTTAGCCAAAATTTGCGGGTTATCCTTTTCCCAGTATTTAGCAGATTCAGTATATTTCCTCCGTAAGGTGTCATCCAAAAAAGGATGTTTTACTTTAGAATTTGTATAAAGCTTTGCCGAGCCAAAAACTTTTACATCCGTTTTCTGGCCGCGGTTTAACCAAAACCAAGCTAAATAATTACCGTCATTATCCACCGTCACATTAAGCGGCTTAGGCTCAATTCTTTGGTAAATCACATCCTGAAAAGACGTATCAGGAGGCAAGGCCACACTAGTCAGAATCGGCATCCAATTGTCATTTTTTAGGTGATATGTCAGGTCAAAATCAAACAGCTGATTTGCACCAAAATTGGCAGAGATGCCGGAAGATTCCAGCTGGCTTTTATCAAAAGTCAAAAATATTTTACCCATAGAAATGGTTTGGCTCTTGGGAAGCGGGCTGATTAAAGAAGGCTCACCGAAGCTCTGCGGTACAGATAAAGTCAGGTTGTAGGATTCCATATTTGAGGTGGAAGAAATTTTCGGGGTTCTGATTTCCCAAACCTTACCGGATTTTTCCGCAAAATCCTTGGATTTAAACGAGATAGTCCAAGACAGGCTCTTCCCTAATCCTGCTACCTGCTGGTTGAATTTCACTCCGATAGTAGTGGTGGTGGCCTGTTGCTGTTGAGTCACCTCCAACGGTCCGCCAGGATCAGAAGCATTAATATCGGAAATTTGGGTGGCTCCAATGGTTAATTTAAATTGATTGGCATAGTATTCCGAAGTTAAATTTTTGAGGGTGATTTTTTCAGTAACAGCGGTTATTCCGCTGTCATCCACGTCGTACAAAACATCATAAGCAGTAGCAAATCCAGCCTTACCAGTTGGAAGCTCTGCAGCAGACACTTTTTGCGGCAAGATGAGGCAGAACAGGAAGACGATTAGCACTAAAACTCTTTTAACCATTATTTCATTGTAGCAAAAATCTCTTTACAACATCTTTGCCAGGTATTGGCCGGTATAAGAATCCTTGATTTTACAAAGCTGAGCCGGAGTACCTTCAGCAATAATTTGCCCGCCTTTATCCCCGCCTTCCGGCCCTAAATCTATTATCCAATCTGTATTTTTAATCACATCCAGATTATGTTCAATGATAACCACTGTGTTACCAAAATTAACCAGCTTCCTTAAAATATTCAACAGCCTTTCAATATCAGCAAAATGCAATCCTGTAGTGGGCTCATCCAGAATATAGAGAGTTCGGCCGGTTGCTCTTTTGGATAATTCCGAAGAAAGCTTAATCCTTTGGGCTTCACCTCCGGAAAGAGTGGGCGCCGGCTGACCCAGTTTAATGTAGCCCAAGCCCACATCAAACAACACCTGCAGCTTATTTTTAATTTGAGGAATATTTTCAAAAAATCTCAGGCTCTCTTCCACGGTCATATTTAGTACCTCGGAGATATTTTTATCTTTAAAACGAATCTCTAAAGCTTCCCGGTTGTACCTGGCTCCGTTACACGACTCACAAGTCACATACACATCCGGCAAAAACTGCATTTCAATCTTCAGCTGTCCTTCTCCCTCGCAAACCTCACACCTGCCGCCTTTCACATTAAAAGAAAACCGGCCCGGGCCATAGCCTCTGATTTTAGCCTCAGGAGATTGAGCAAATAATTCCCTGATGTGGGTAAAAGCTCCGGTGTAGGTAGCTGGATTTGAACGGGGAGTCCGGCCAATTGGCGATTGATCTACCAAAACTACCTTATCTATGTATTCCGTCCCCTCAATCCTCTTATGCAAACCTGCCCTTTCCCGGGACCGGTAAATCTTTTGCGCCATAGCTTTATATAAAATATCGTGAATCAAAGTTGACTTGCCGGAACCGGATACACCAGTCACAGTAACGAACTTCCCCAGAGGGAAAGAGACATCAATATTTTTCAGATTATGCTCAGCTGCACCCAGCACTTTAAGATGACCCATTTCCACCGGTGCTCGTTTTAGATCATCTGCTACTTCAACTTTTTTCCTGCCTGACAAATATTGTCCGGTCAAAGAAACTGAACTTTTTTTCATTTCATCCGGGGTACCAGCAAAAACAATATTACCTCCGTGCTCTCCGGCTCCCGGTCCAATCTCAATCAGCATATCAGCCGCTTCCATAGTTTCTCCGTCATGCTCATTAACAACCACCGTATTACCCAGATTCTTGAGTTTTTTTAACGTCTCAATCAGCCTTGAATTGTCTCGCTGGTGCAAACCAATTGACGGTTCGTCCAAAACATATAAAACTCCGGATAACCCGGACCCGATTTGGGAAGCCAGTCTAATCCTTTGCGACTCACCGCCTGCCAAAGTCATGGCAGCCCGATCCAAAGTTAAATAATCCAAACCGACATCAACTAAAAACTGCAGCCGGGAAATAATTTCTTTCAAAATCGGGGCGGCAATTTGAGCTTCCCTGTCGGAGAGTTTAATGGTTTTTATCCACTCCAAAGTCTGAATGATCGACTGACTGGTTACCTCGGCAATATTTAATTCATTAATAGTGATTGATAAAGCCTCATCTTTTAACCTGGCGCCCTTACACTTCGGGCAGGTTTCTTTCACCATGTACTTTTCAATTTCTGCTTTGACAAAATCCGATTCCGAGGTTTCGTATCTTTCTTTTAGGTAAATCACCAGCCCGGTAAATTCTGAGTAAAAATGCGTCCACTTGCCTTGCCTGTTCCTGCCTTCCACCTTAAATTCTTCGTCTGGAGCCCCGTGAAGCAAAACTTGCCAGGCTTCAGCTGTCAAATTTCCCAATCTGGTATTCACATCAAAGCCATATTTTTTTCCGACCGCCTCAATCAGCCTGGTAAACCAGGTGTCGTTGGTAACCAGTTTTGACCAGGGCAATATTCCGCCTTCAGCAATTGATAAAATCGGATTTAAAATAGTGGTTTCATCTATCTCTAAAAGCGTTCCCAAGCCTAAACATTTCGGGCAAGCGCCATGCGGAGAATTAAAAGACAATAATCTTGGTTCAATTTCCGGCAGAGAAATATTGTCTACCGGACAAGCAAACCTTTCTGAATAAAGATGATCTTCCATTTTCTTGGGATTTGGAGGGAATTCCAAAGCAGCATCCAAAACATCAGAAACAATCACGGCTCCTTCACCAAATTTGAGCGCTGTTTCAATACTTTGGGATAATCTTGAGTACAAAGTTTGATCTTGTGCACTTTTTGTATCCAGAACTAACCGATCTATCACCAAATCAATCGTATGTTTATTAGTTTTAATCAAAACAAAATCATCTGATAAATCCCTGACTTGCCCGTCAACCCTAACTTTGGAAAATCCTTTTTTCCTAAAATCCTCAAACATTTGGCTATATTCCCCTTTTCGGTCTTTAACCACCGGAGCCAAAATCATTATCCTCCGACCTCTTTTGTCATTCCGAACTTGTTTCGGAATCTCTTTATCAGATCCTGAAACGAGTTCAGGATGACGAAGTTGCGTCACCTTTTCTGCAATCTGTTCCACTGACATTTTGGAAACTTCCCGGCCGCAAACCGGACAATGGGGGTGACCAACCCGGGCAAACAATAGCCTCATATAATCATAGATCTCCGTGGTAGTACCAACTGTAGAACGGGGGTTGTGAGAAACGCCTTTTTGATCAATGGAAATGGCCGGAGACAAGCCTTCAATCATATCCACATCCGGCTTATCCATTACGCCTAAAAATTGCCGGGCATAGGAAGATAAAGATTCCACATACCGCCTTTGGCCTTCCGCATACAATGTATCAAAAGCTAAAGAAGATTTACCTGAACCGGAAATGCCCACCAAAACCACCAGCTTGTTTTTAGGAATTTCCAAGTCAATATTTTTTAAATTATGCTCACGAGCACCTTTAATAGTAATCTTATCTATAGCCATAAAAAATTTTGGGGACGAATTTTTCCCGAAAAGTAAGCACCTATTTTAAACTATTTTGCAAGACTTTTAAAGGGGTTAGATGGTCAGTTCTTTAATTTGATCCCTTATTCTGGCTGCTTCTTCAAAGTCCAAAATTTCTGCTGCTTGCTTCATTTGAGCCTCCAGGTTTTCCAGCATCTTTTTCCGTTCTTTTACCGGAATATCATCAATGGTCAAATCTTTTTTACCTAATTCTTCCTCCAACTCCTCTACTTTTTCAATCAATCTTTCCCGCAAAGCTTTTTCAATACTTTTGGGGGTAATGTTATGTTTTTTGTTATATTCCTGCTGATATTTCCTTCTTCTTTCTACCTCATCCATGGCTGCTTTCATGGACTTGGTCACATTATCCGCATACATGATTACCTGCCCTTTAACATGCCTTGCAGCCCGTCCCATGGTCTGAATTAAAGAAGTTCTCGATCTTAAAAATCCTTCCTTATCCGCATCCAAAATAGCCACCAAAGAAACTTCCGGCAAATCCAATCCTTCCCGCAAAAGGTTAATTCCCACAATCACGTCATACTCCCCCAGCCGTAACGACTGCAAAATATCTCCTCTTTCCAAAGTGGCCACATCAGAATGAAGATAGTGCACTTTAATTCCTTTATCATGCATATATTCTGCTAAATCTTCTGCTGTCCTTTTGGTTAAAGTGGTCACCAAAGTCCGCTCACCCTTTTCCACCCGGATTTTAATTTCCCCAATCAAATCCTCAATTTGTCCCTGAATTGGTCTCACAGAAATTTCCGGATCCAAAATCCCGGTGGGCCTGACCAATTGCTCGACCACTCCGTCTTGACCAGTCAACGACAATTCGTACTCATCCGGCGTGGCGGACACATAAACAACCTGGTTAATTCTTCGTTGGAATTCGTCGAACTTAAGCGGCCGGTTATCCAAAGCCGACGGCAGCCGGAAACCAAAATCAATCAAAGTTTCTTTACGGGAACGGTCTCCATTATACATCCCCCTAATTTGCGGAATGGTAATGTGTGACTCATCAACAATCAGCAGGAAATCCTTGGGAAAGTAATCCATTAAGGTAAATGGTGCGTCGCCCGGCTCCCGGCCGTCAAAATAGCGCGAGTAATTCTCAATTCCGTTACAATAACCAAACTGCCGGATCATTTCCAAATCATAATGAGTCCTTTGTTCTAACCTTTGCGCTTCCACTAACTTTCCGCTGGATTTTAGCTGCTTAAGCCGGTTTTCCAAATCAATCTCAATTTGTTTTATCCCGGGCACAATCCTTTGCTCCGGAGTAATGTAATGCTTAGCTGGATAAACAGTCTGCGTGCCTTGTGTTTCCGTAGTATTTCCTGTTACAACTTCCAGTTGGCTTATTTTTTCTACTCTGTCACCTAAAAACTGTAACCTGTAACCTTGATCCATATAAGAAGGAAAAATATCCAAAGTATCACCGCGGACCCGGTAAGTACCCCGCTTGAACTCAATATCATTCCGGTCATAATACATCTTTTGCAGGATTTTCATTACCTGCTGCATACCGGCCTTCATACCGCGGCCGATTTCCAAAATCGCCTGGCCGTATTCGACGGGAGAACCCAAGTTATAGATGCAGGAAACCGAGGCCACCACCACGACATCCCGGCGACTCAACAAAGAGGCAGTAGTTGACAGCCTTAATTTTTCAATTTCCTCATTAATTTGCGTTTCCTTCTCAATGTAAGTATCGGATTGGGGAATATACGCCTCCGGTTGATAATAATCGTAATAAGACACAAAATATTCCACGGCATTGTTGGGAAAAATGGATCTAAATTCTTGGGCCAGTTGTCCGGCCAAAGTTTTATTGTGGGAAATAATTAAAGTCGGCCTTTGTACTTTTTGAATAACATTAGCCATGGAAAAGGTTTTACCGGAACCGGTTACACCTAACAGAACCTGGTTTTCTTTTCCGGCATTAATGCCAGTTGCCAGCTTGTCTATTGCCTGCGGCTGATCGCCGGTAGGCTTAAAATCGGAAATAATTTTGAAATTTGCCATATTTTCCAGTCATTGCGAGAAACGAAGTGACGAAGCAATCTCGAAACATGACAGAGTCCCTTCGGCTCACTTCGCTCGCTCAGGATGACATAAACGATTTAAACATTGTATCGTTAATGCCAATTTTAACACGAAGAAGACCCGAAAATACAGTAGCTAAAACGGAAATCTTTTACCTAAAAGCTTGCGTCCGAAAAGAAAAACAAATAATGCCACAGGTCCTAAAACAAACCAACCCAGTTTACCCATAAAACCTCCCACTATTACAGCCTCTTTCGGTTTTGGTGATGTTTCAGCACCTAAAATACCTGATTGGGAACTCTCCGGCTCTGACGAAGGCACTGCTTCTTCGTTTGTCACTCCTAAAACACCCGGCAAAAAGCCTGCCGGAGTACCGGTTACTGCCTGGCCTCCTGGGGTGGCTGATAATTCGTTGGAAAGCTCTCCCGGGGTGCAACCGTTACCGGCCCTGACTTTAAAATAATAAGTTGTTCCGCCGGATAAATCATTAACCGTATAAGAAGTGGTATCTGCACCCCCCACATTAGGATTGCCATAAAGCATCTTCCCGGATTCCAGCCCATAAGCCACCAGGTAATAGCTGACACTACCATCAGCTTTAGACCAGTTTAAAGTAACCTGGTTCGGACCGGTAACTACAGCTGAAAGTAGATTAGGAGTTGCCGGCTTGGCATCATTACAAGAAGGAGCACTGACTCCTGCCCCCAATACATCTCTACTCCCGTTGCCGTTGGAAGTTGAGGCCGGAGACGGAGTGGGGCTGGAAGGTGGTTCAGTCCAAAAACCTACGGAAAGATCCATAGTTGCCTGCAAATTCTGGTAATCGTTACCCGCCCCGTAGTCCATACCGACTGTAAAGTTATAATCCAAATCCTTACCCGGCTCAAAAACACCCATCCTGATTACGTCCTGGGCATAAAAATCAGCCAAACTGCCGGCCCAGATTACCGGCCCTTCCGGCGCCGACAAACTGACATTCATCACTTGCTCTAAAGCACCAGCCTCACCCACCCTTGTTCCCTTAATAGCCATTTCACTAGTATCTGCTCCCGAATTTTTCAAATTAATCGTCTTGGTAATAATCCTTCCAGGATGCCAGACTCCATCAAGAGCAGTACTGAAAATAGGTTCCAGCCCGGTTTTGGTGCAGTCAGAAGAATTGCAATCGATATTCAAGTCTGCTGCCCTTGCCAAAGCCGGAAAAAAGGAAAAACCTATCAAAACCAATATTAAAACTTTAAGTATTTTTTTCATTTTCGTTTGGGGGCAGGAGTTGCAGACGGCGATGGCTCCGGAGTTGAAACAGATCCAGTTACAGGTGACGGTGAAGGGGTGGGAGAGGGCTCCGGACTCGAGGCAGGTTCTGCTGACGGCGTTGGTGACGGACTCGCTGAAGGAACCGGTGTCATGCTTGGTTCAGGAGCAGACGAAGGAGCCGGAGATAAAGATGCTTCAGGTTCCGGCTCGGATGAGGAACCTAAATTTGCTGACGGTGACGATTCAGGAACCGGATTGATTGTTGTCGATGGTGTCGGAGTTGGTGTTGGGGCGGGCGTGGGAGTAGGAGTTGGTGTTGGTGTCGTACTTGGATCATTGTCAGAATGATTTAAAGCCCTGGGAGTTCCATAATTATCCCCACTCACAGTCCAGTAATCCGTGCTTTGGCAAGCTGAATCAGTGCAGGCATGCCAACTACTGACCAACCTCCCATCTCCGGGAATATTATTTCTTTCCATGGACTGATGCAAACCGGTTGAACCAGCATCATTTCCCACCGGCCAATTACCAGAAACTGGATCCGGGGTTGAATCTATCACATTTTTATCTTTGTCTTTAAGAATCAAAGCCCCATTTTCCCTATAATCATTTTCAAAATTTATGCTTGTTGTCTGGTAATCTATATGTAAACTCCCATTTAAAGCTGAATGAGTCTCATCATCTTCGTAGTTGGAAATTAGGAAATATCCATTTGCCGGAATAACTTTATGTGCAGGAATTTCTAAATGGCCACCCTCTCCGGAAACTGCATTTTCAATTTGCCAGCTAGAAAGATCAATTTCATGATCAGTCATATTACGAAGCTCCAGCCATTCATCAGCCACAGATTTAGTCGACCCCATCCACATCACTTCATTGATAACCACGCTAGGAGAAGGGGATGGTGTGGGGGAAGGTGTTGGAGTTGGGGTAGCACTTGGTGTAGCTGTGGGGGTAAGTGAAGGTGCAGGAGTATTGTCCACAGTTACCTTCCATGCATCTGACCAGGCCGAACAATTATCGATGGAGTCGCAAGCCTTAACATGCCAATAATAAATTCCATTAGGAGTTCCTGGAGCGGGAATTTGGGAAACAGCAAGATGCGCGGAAGTATAAGCAACAGATTTAAAATCTGGATCGTAAGCGCTTTGGTAAATATAATAAACCGGATTGTGCATATCTTTATAATCAGAAACATCAGTCCAATCCATCACCATCCCATTAGTGTTTCTGCTGGAATTATTCTCTGGCAAAAGTAAGGCTGGGACCGGCGGAGGCACAAAATCCTTAACGGAAATGGAAACTCCGCTGACCATTACCTTAGACACAAAAAGAGCTGATACTGATTTCATACTGCTGTAACCAGTAAGTATAGAAAGTAAGGTTACCGCCATCAAAATACTTAAAAGGTCAGTTTTAACAGGCTTTGCTTTCTTTAAAGCTCTCTCAGTTCTTTTCTGGACTTCTTCTTCAATACCCTCCTTTATTTTTTTAATTTGCAGGAAGAGCAGGAGCAGGGCAGGAATGCCGACTATTATAGCAAAACCTTTTGGAGTTTTCATTAGCATGGCCGGATACCCTAAATAAGGAACGGCTGCAATATATTTCCCCTGCATTAAAGTGGAAGGGACGTTCCACATATCCGGGCCATTATTATAGTCACCCTTGGTTTGAAAACTTAAATTTCCATTCTGGTTTTCTGCTTTAAAAATCCGGTGCAGGATAATTTTTGTCGAATCTGTTGGTTGGGTAAAAGTAACAATATCTCCTTCTTTAACCTGATCTGCTTTTATCGGCTGAATAAAAGCGATTGAGCCGGTTTTGATTGTTGGCTCCATTGAACCGGAAGACACAATATAAGTAGAAACATATTTTTTAGTCGGCAGAAGCGGTGATAACACTACGGTAAAGATTAAAACCAAAACAGCAAAAACTCCCCACTCTAAAATCTTCCCGGCAATTTTTGCAGGTTTTTCAACTTTCTTCCATACTAAATTAATCTTTTTTAAAGTTTTCTTCATAAAAAGTTAAATCCTTATCTGACAGCACAAGTTGCCTTATGCCATCAGTAAGCACTCAAACCTTTATTAATGCTGAGTACCGATTAACACCCAATCAGTCGTAAGCGACTGGTTTGCAATAGAGTTACCTGCATCTGAGGGAATCTTTCCCCAAATCACAAAATCACCCTGTGCACCCTTCAACAAATTAGTACTAATAGCTATCGGACTTGCATTCCATGCGGCTAAAGTCTGCCATCCTGTACTAGCATCTACTCCACCAAGACCGGGGTTGTTGGCGGCAACAGCAGCCAATGCAGCAGCTTGACTATCATACTGAACCACTGCTACCTGGACTATCGGGCTGAGCAATCCCCAGTTACCGGACGGTGCACTGGTCAATCTAGCGGTAACATCCAATCCGATGTTTGAAGCGCTATTATTTTGCAAAGCAAAATATTGACCTTGCTGCCAACCCGGGTAAGTGTTACCGGTAAATAGTGCTGATGACAGACTCTCTTGCCATCCATCTCCATCCCAAATTTGTAAATCAGCATTACCGGTAGACAAAGTTACACCACTTACTTGTACTTGATCTGAAAATACAGCATAAGCTGTGCCGGAAACTACTGCCACTACCATTACCAAACCTAATAAACCTGAAATTATTTTTCCCATTTTTTTCACCCCCTTTCCCTAGAATTTAAATGTTTTTTCCAATAAAAAACCAGCTCTAAACAGCTGGTCTGAATAATTTTGATTATTAATATTTAAAGATTGAGAATTCATTGATATCGGGGCAGGAAAAATTCAAAAAAACCTTACAATTTCTTTTATAAGCCCTTTTTTAGATCTTGTCAACCCTTTGTTTTTAACAATTCATGTAACAAAAAATTGATTAATACTACAAGATATCTAAACTAAGAAGATGAGGAAACTAACTCTCTGGATACGGTGAGGGATATCCACGTTTCTGCGGGAACCGGCGCCTGGTAAACAGTATAAAGATTTACGGGATCTTTTAAACCTTCTGCATGTTCTACAAAAAACTCTTCCACAGAACCGGCTAAATAAACCCCCATCGCAAAATCCCAAAGCCCCCTGCATATTATTAAATTTTCGCGGTTAGCAAGGTCATAGCCCGGATTATTAGGTTCGTGTTTATTCCAGGGTCTCCTAATCAAAACAATTCCTTCCAGGTATTTTGCAAGACGCAGCGCTATCTTTGAATCATCTTCCACCATATAGCTGATACCGAACTCTTGTGTATTCTCCAGCTTAACCTCCCATTTTCTGTCATCCCTGGTTTTCCTTAAAAGAATTCCCGAGATATATTCAGAGCTATGATTCTCTCTTAAAAGTCCTCTTATGGAAGATTCTTGGTCTTTTTCGGGATCCGGGTCCGTCCACCTTAAAGAATTGATATAGATTTCGGAGAAATCTCTCTTCAATAACGGCAGAGCTTGCAAAACTCCCCGGTAAAAAGACAGGTCCGGTATGCGTTTAGGATCCGTCATGAAAACTCTCCTGACCTCCGAGTAATCACGCTGTTTCTGGTCTGAGGCATCAGGATTTTTATTTAAATACTGGGCTTTAGTAAACTTATTGGGATAAGTTGACCGCAACCAAAGCACAAAAGGACCGATGACATTCACCATCGTCCCATCAAAATCAATCCCTAACTTTGGTAATTCTCTTAGTTCGCCTTCCGGCATAATAAAAACCTAACCACTTGGGCTAGGTTCCTTATGAAACAACAATAAAGAGAGATACTACAAAATCCTATAAGAATTCAGTAAGAAATATGTAAGAAGATTAGGTTTTTGTATTGCAATAACCTCAAGACCTGTTATTATTATTCCTTCAGCGAGCACTCCATGGAAAATATTCTTGAGGAAATCTATAAATCAGGATTAAAGCTTCTGGAACCGCTAACCCCGGAGGAAACTTATGCAATAGTAGGCAAAGAGGCCAAAAAATTAGTGCAGGCTGATGATGCTTCTATATTCTTAAAGCAAGGAAAAAAGCTTAAAAGAGTATATGCTACATCTGCTGTCTTATATTCTTTTAAACAACGTAAAAAAGGTTTTGTATATCAAGCTTATACAAGCCATAAACCTTTAATCACTAAAATAGAAAAGATGGTTAAAATTCATCCCCAGCTAGAAGCTGCAGGGATGAAATCTACCATGATTATTCCTTTGTCATACCACAAGAAGTCTATTGGAGTCTTAACTGTATTATCATGTAAAGAGAAGCATTTTAATAATGATAAGCTAAAAATCTTAAGCCTGTTTGCCTCCATGGCCTCTATGGCAATCAGAAAGACGCAGCTTTATGATGAGACAAGGAAAGCTTTGAAAAACAGAGATTTGTTTATTTCTTTGGCAGCACACGAGCTACGTACCCCTGTAGCCACTATTTTTGGCTACACTCAGCTTCTAAATACCAAAAGCAGTGGAAGAAATAACACAGAAGCAAAATGGATTAAATTTCTGCATGCGGAAAGTTATCATCTGACTCTTTTAATTAAAGAACTTTTGGAAATCGAGCGTATTAAGTCAGGAGAACTGCAGTACGTTTTTAGGGAATGTTCTTTGAAAGAAATTATCTACATGGCAATTCAAAAAATTAAATTAAACTACCCGGACAGAAAAATTATATTTGAAGATCTCCTTAACAATCCAAATGATAAAATTATTGGGGATTTTGACAAACTATTACAAGTTCTTAACAATCTTTTGGAGAATGCGGCTAAATTTTCCTCACCGGATACCCAGATCACCATCCGCCTGGACTCCAAACCTCATAATTATGTTTTGCGGGTTATTGATCAGGGTAAAGGAATTAGCAAAAAAGATTTACCAAAGGTCTTTGAAGGCTACTACAAAAAGGAGGACGACACCTCTAAAGGAATGGGGCTGGGATTATTCTTGTGTAAAAGTATTATTGAAAAACACCGAGGCTCAATTAAAATTAAATCACATCCTGGCAAAGGAACTTTGGTAGAAGTACAATTAGCAAAAGCAAAAATATGAACTATGGCTTCCGCCCGGAGCAAACACCGGCCATGTATGCTATATGGGATATGTCTCCGGGAGCAGAAATCCTGAACTACTTGAAACCTTTTACTAATAAGGAAGGAAGATCTGACCCGCAATTTACCGAACTCTTTCAGGATCTCTTTAACCGGGTCCAAACACCTCCCCGCGGAAAAATGAACTTTGTTGTTTCTATCGGCGCCCCAGCCTGGGGAAAAACCGATACCTTAAATCAGTTCATGAACAATTTTATCTACGCTCTTATGGAACCATCTATGGAAGAAGTCGATAATCAAGACTGGATTGTACCCTATCCCGGTTCAAGAAACTCTCGGCAAGTGCTCGTTTATTACCGGCTGCTTTTTATCAATATGATCCGGACAGCAGAAGGATCTAATCTGGTAGAATCCAAAGAACTGGGCAGGTGGTCTCCTGATGATTTTGACATCATCACCAATGTTGGATTCCCGGCCGTTGAAATAGCCAAAAACGGAATGCAACCAGGCAGTCTGATGCCGACCATAGACAGAAACCATATTGGCATTACGGCACTTGATTTCCCCGCCATGACCGCTTCCGGCGTTTCAGATGTTACCTCAAGAACATCAAACGGTTATTCTTACTTAGGATCCAACCGGGGCTTCACTCTCATAAAACATCTTTGTTCCGAGAATCCAAAGAATGTCACTGTTTATGCGCTGCTGACCGATGCCAAATCAGAAGCCCGCAGGTTAAGTAAAAGATCGAAGTTACCTCCGGATGCCACACCGAAAGAAATCGGTCAATGGCTGGATCAAGATATGAATATAGAAGTAACCGAGGAAGCGCTTCAGAAAATGGCAGATTACCCTATAAGCTTTGGCACCCTTTATACAGCCACTGAAAGCGCCCGGCAAAATGCCTGGTTAATACTGGAACTTGACGATAGGGGAGAAATAAAGCTTGATCGCATACAAAGGGAGATCGTGAAGGAAGAATTCCATCTTCTAGATTCCGGTCACCATAATTTACTTTCCCCGCAAGTTCAGGAAATCCGGGATGATGTTATATACATCATCGGAGATAAATTTTTCCCGCATTTATTTGCCAGCCTGGGCATGCCGGAAAAAAGATGGTTCAGATTCTGGAATAAAGATATCGGGGAACGCATACAGATCCCATTTTCCGATCCAAAAGACTTTAGCCTGATTGATAAAATCAATCACCTTGATTCAAAAATGATCCCTGCCCTGCTGCACTCCCGCAACCACCAATATATGTTCTGACATAATTATTACATTATTTTATTCTTCTTCTTATTTTCAAAGTTTAGAATACGTTCAAGCTCAGGTTTGAGGGTAGGAAAATACCTGATAGGATTTCCTGCCAGAGATTACCAAGAATAACCAGGAGATCAAAATTTAAATATATATCTGCCTAAAATTTCTTGGACCTACCCTTCAACTGAGTAAGAGCAGATGAGCAGGGTCAAACTTAGTCCTAAAATTAAACAAATCTTTGAGGATTCAATCTTCGGTGCCTTATTTACCCTTTGGACAGCTCCCATTGATGAGCCAAAACTGGATATTTCCAAAGTTTCCAAGAAAAACACCAACAATTTGCTTCTTAGCAACCTCATCATCGGGCACAGACCTTAAACTGCAGTATTGACACCTTCGGGTTTTCTTGGTAATTTGATTATATGCCAATAACCCTTTACCGCCGCCAAAAGCAAATCCTGGATTTTATCAAGCAATACATTGATAAATACAGCTACTCGCCTACCTTAGGAGAAATTGCCGAAGCCATTGGCGTTTCCTCCTTGGCTACGGTTCACGAACACCTGCAGGCTTTAGCCCAAAAAGGCGTGATTAAAAGATTTGAAGGGGCAGTCCGGGGCATTGAAGTTTTAGACCAAAAAATCTCTTCTTCTTTGAAAGGGATTGAACTGCCGGTTCTGGGCTTTATTGCCGCCGGTTCACCAATTCTGCCTTTTACTGATCCTGATGCCACTGTTAAAGTTGCTCCCAATATGATTTCCGGCAAAAAGCGTTCTTATGTTTTGCAGGTTAAAGGCAACTCTATGATTGAAGATGGGATTTTGGACGGTGATTATGTCATCATTGAAGAACAAAATACTGCCCGGGATGGCGATATCGTGGTGGCGCTTTTGGATAATGGCTTAGCCACCTTAAAAAGATTTTTCAAGGAAAAAGACCGGATCAGATTAGAACCAGCCAATGCCGCCATGTCCCCCATTTATGCCACTGATGTCAAAATCCAGGGAAAGTGCGTCGGGGTAATCAGGCGTTTTAATTAATTAGCCTTAACCTTAACAGAGGAGTAAATTTCTTCCCTAAACTTTTTCTCTTATCCTAAGCACTAACTATATTATACCATACTCTGTTTGAAACATAGTTGTCAAGGGGTCAAAATACTGACCCACCTGCAGATGTAAATGAAAGCAGATAATTTTCCCTTTAAAGGGTTGGTATTACCAAAAAATTTTCTCTGTTAGGACCTAAATCATCAGTGTTAAGTTTAAAGAAAGGAAACATTTAAGGATTTAAAGCATGTTTTTAAACTTAAGAAGTTTTTCATTAAGA